>CADCUM010000089.1 GCA_902805885.1 uncultured Nocardioides sp.
TCCCCGCACCGGTGTGGCCGGCCGAGCTGGAGTCCCAGGGCCAGTACTGCGACGGGTCGGCAGCCTTGGAGCCCGGCCGGGGGCGGCGGACCGGCTGGCCCTCGGGCGGGTCCGGGGCGAACAGCGGCTTGGCGGGCACGTCCTCCAGCGGCGGCGGCGGGGCGGCCTTCTCGGAGCGGGCCCGCAGCCACTCCACGTCCGCCTCGTCGTCCCGGAAGACCGGTATCCCCGCCTGCGTCGGCACGTCCGGGGGACGGTCCGCCGGCACCTCGGTCGGCACGTCCGTGGGTGCGGACGCGGGGGCGGGGACCGGGGTGGGCGTCGGCGCGCGACGCTCGACCGCGGGTACGGCGCGACGCGTGGCGTCGTCCGGAGGGGAGGGGCTCGGCCGGGCGTCGGCGGGAGCGGCGGGGGAGGTCGCCGGAGGAGGGACCTGGGCCGCAGCGATCGCATCGGCCGCGGCCGGATCAGCGAGGGGGGCGGCGATGGGGGCGGCCGCGAGCGGCGCCGCTGTGCTCGGCGCCACCACGAGGGCGCCCAGGCCCGGCCGGACACCGGTGGCGTCGCCGACGACCTCGGCGAGCGCGGCGGCGACGTCGCGGGCCGTGTCGACCGGCCGCGACGAGCGGGACGAGCGCCCCGGAGCGGCAGGGTCGAGCACGTCGTCGCACAGGGTGTCGAGCACCCGCGGGATGCCGGCCCGCACCCGGCGGGGGCGCAGGACGGCGCCGTTCTCCTCCGGCGCGTCGGGCAGCGAGGAGCGCGAGGCGCCCGGCCAGCGCCCCGTGAGCGTGGCGTAGAGCAGGGCGGCGAGGTCGGCGACGTCGTTCGAGCGGCGTCCCGGGGGGAGGCCGAGGAGTGCGGCGTCGATCGCGAACCCGATGAGGCGCACGTCGCCGTGCTCGTCGACCAGGACGTTCTCGGGCACGAGCCGGCCGTGGGTGAGGTCGAGATCGTGTGCGCCGGCGATGCAGCCGGCGACGTCGGCGACCAGGGACGCCGCCTGTCGGGGCGGGAAGGGTCCCTCCCGGGTGAGCAGCGCGTCGAGCGACTCGCCCTGGCCCCACTCGAGGACGACGTAGCAGGTGCCGCCGGTGGTGTCGGCGTCGAGCACCCGCAGGATCCTGCGGTCGGACAGCGGTCCCAGCCCGCGCGCGGCCTGCAGCACGCGCTCGGCCCGGACGTCGTCGGCCGGGATCAGCCGCACCCCGACCGTTCGGTGCAGCACCGTGTCGTGGGCGCGCCAGAAGCGCCCGCCCCGGCTCTCGTCGAGCAGGTCGTCGAGCCGGTACCGCCCCGCGAGGACGTCGCCTGCCTGCGCCGACTCGGACACGTTCACCTCGCTCGCTCGGTCGTCCGGCTGCCCCGGGCGGTCGTCCGGGCGCTGGCCACCCACTCTAGGAGCCGCGCCGGCGCTGGAGGCGCCCCGCCACGGTGTCGAGGAGGGACGTCACCTCCTCGACGTGCAGGAGCCGGGCGGTCGCCACCACGACGGCGGCGCCGGTCAGCCCCGCCACGGCGCCGCGGGCCAGGGCGACGAGAGGCGGCAGCGTCTCCCCGAGGCCCGCCAGGGCCCACACGACCAGCACGGCGGCAGCCGCCCCGGCCGCCAGCGCGACAGCCATCCGCGCGAGGAACCGCAGGAGCCCGCGCGTGTCGAGACCGCCCACCGTCCGGCGCAGCACGAGGTAGCTGACCACCGCGCCCACGGCGTACGAGACGAGGTATCCCAGCGCGAGCATGGGCGCGGTCTCGACCGGAGGACGAGCCTGCACCAGCACGGTCGCCACGACGACGTTGGTCAGCGACAGGCCGCACTGGATGACGAACACCTTCCGCGTCTGCTCGAGCGCGTAGAAGCCGCGGAGCATCACGTAGTGGACGGTGAAGAAGGGCAGCGCTGCGCCGAACACCGCGAGGGCGGGGGCGAAGGCCCGGGCCTTGACCTCGCCGTCGCCGCCGTGGTTGTAGAGCACCGCCGTGATGTCGGGGGCCAGCACCGGCAGGATCACGGCGATCGGCAGGACCAGGGCGAGGACGGTGCGCAGGGTGGAGGACAGCGTGCCGCCCAGCTCGCTCAGGCGGCCCTCGTGGGCCGAGCGGGACAGGCTGGGCAGCATGGCCGTGGCCAGCGACACGGTGATCACGGCGTGCGGCACCATCATGATCAGCAGGCAGGCGGAGTAGACGGTGTAGCCCGTGCCCTCCGCCGCGGCGCCGCCCGACGCCAGCCGGACGATCAGCAGGTACGCCAGCTGGGTGACCACGACGTAGAGCACGGTCCACAGCCCCAGGGAGAGCGTGCGGCGGAGCTCGGGGTCCCGGAAGTCGAAGCGCGGCCGGTAGGAGAAGCCCGCCGAGCGGAGGTACGGCACGAGCACGGCCAGCTGGACGAGGATCCCCAGCGTCGAGCCGAGTCCGAGGAGCGTCTCCTGGCCGGTGGAGAGGGCCTGGCGCTGCTCGGCGCCCTCGCTCGCGCCCCAGACGACGAGGTAGCCGACGAGCATCACGATCGTGACCACGTTGTTGGCGATCGGTGCCCACATCATCGGGCCGAACCGCTCGCGGGCGTTGAGGATCTGCCCCACGAGGACGAACATGCCGTAGAAGAAGACCTGGGGCAGGCACCAGCGGGTGAGGTCCACGACCGTCTCGAGCTGGGGGGCCAGGGCGGGCTCGCGGTACTCGGGAGCGAGGTAGAGCTGCAGCAGCTGAGGGGTGACGAGCACGAGCAGGACGGTCACGGCTGCGAGGAACAGCGCGGACAGCGTGATGACCCGGCTGGCGTAGGCGTCGCCACCGTCGGGGTCGTCGCGGATCCGCCGGACCAGCTGGGGCACGAGGACGGCGTTGAAGATGCCGCCCGCCACCAGGATGTAGACCATGTTGGGCAGCGTGTTGGCGATGGCGAACAGGTCGGCGCGGAGGAACGCGCCGAGGGCGAGCACGAGCAGCGCGCTGCGGACGAAGCCGGACAGCCGCGAGAACACCGTGCCGGCCGCCATCACGGCCGAGGCCGTGAGGATGCGTTGGTCCGTCACGCGGTGACCTCGTGGGGCCGCTCCGCGGGCTCCTCTGCGGCGGCGTCGGGCTCCGGCGCGTCGTCGCGGCCGCGGACCCGGCGCCACACCCGCAGGCCGGCAGCGCTGAGCAGCAGGGCGGCGCCGGCTGCCATCACCACCCAGATCAGGCCGCTGACCTCCGCGGCTCGGATCGGGAACCGGGCGCTCGAGCCCAGGAACACGTTCGACCCGCTGGTCACCGCCAGGCGCACGTTGTGCACCCCGGGACGGTCGGCGTCGGCGTTGAGCTTGATGAGACTGCGCGCGCCCGGCGCGAGGCGGCGCAGCCCCGGCCCCTTCAGCGTCATGTCGCCGTCCGAGGTGGCCATCACGTTGACCTCCACGGGCTGGTCGAGCCCGTTGACGAGCGTCGCGCCGAGGGCGCCGGCGTCGGAGGACAGCACGACCTTCCGGATCGGCTCGATCCGGATGGAGCCGAGCTGGTCGGCGATGTGCTCGCGGGCCGCCGCTGCGGACCTCTGGGCGAGGCGAGGGCGGGCGCGGTGCTGCTGGGAGAGCGTCACCAGGAGCTCGTCGCCGACCTGCTGCTCGACCGTCGTCTGGAGGGCCAGCACCTCCTCCAGGAGCGTCGCGGACTGCGCGAGCCGGTCGGCGGCGAGGAAGTTCGCCGCGTCCATCTCGGCCTCGGCGTCCTCCTCGGTGTAGACGAGGGCGCTGCTCCGCACCCCCGTGGCCGAACGGTCGGCCACCTCGGCCACCGAGACGGGGTCGAGCCACGGCTCGTCGAAGGCGGCGAACAACGCGCCGGCGTCCTCGGGTCCCCACCCGCTCGGCAGCGTCAGCACGACCGGCGCCTTCGAGCCCTCGCCCACGCGCAGCGCCGCCTCGCTGAGCAGCCGCTGCCGCATCGCGAGGGGGTCGTCGGCCCGGGTCGGGGCCGGGCCCCCGGACTGGGCGCCGGTGCTGGTGAGCACCACCTGGTGCTTGAGGAGGCGCACGGTCGAGTTGCGGGTGGCGGGGGTGGCGAAGACGGCGTCGCCCATCAGCACGGTGGTCTTGCGCGGGCTGGCCAGCAGTGCCTCCGGGCTGAGCACGCCGTTCTCCGGTGCGAGCGCGGGCATCGCGGCGATCTCGAGCGCGGCCATCACCTGCGCGCTGCGGTTGCGGGCGTCGTCGTAGCGCTGGGGACGGTGCCGCACGGCAGCCGACACGTCGAGGTCCCCGAAGGGGAGCGACAGGACGGTGCGGTCCGTGGTCGAGACGCGGAACCGGTCGAGCCAGGCCTGCGCCGCGGCCGCGAGGGCGGCCTCCTCCGCCGTCGGCTCCTCCGCGTCGTCCTCGCCCGGGGTGGCGGTCGGCGGCGTCAGTGTCTGCGACGAGGGGGTCGGGGAGGGGCTCGCGGTGCCGTCCTCGGCGGGCTGCTCCTCGGGCTCGGGTGCGGGCGGTTCCTGCCCGGGGACGGTGAGGTCGGGTGCCAGGCTGCGCGGCGGGTTGAGCTGGGTGAGCCGGTGGAGGGCGTCGAGGACGGCCGGGTCGACCAGCCAGGTGTGCTCGTGGCCGGCGGCGGCGTCAGCGGTGTCGAGCGCGGTGTCGAGCCGGCCCCCCTCGGCCAGCCAGCGGGCCCACCGCTCGGTGCCGCCGACCCTGCCCTCGGCGTCGTACCAGACCCGTCCGCGCAGCGGCAGGATGACCGCTGCCTCCAGGCTGTCGTCGCCGCGGGGGAGGGCAGGTACGAAGGTCCGGGCCACGCCGGACAGCCGGTCACGGGTGGGCGTGGTGTCGCCGAGGGCGTGGACGCCGATCCAGTAGACGCCGGGCTCGCCCGTCGACTCGAGGAGGTCGACCGGCACGGACATCGCGAACTCGGCCGTCTCGCCGGGGGCGAGCACGTCGACCGTGTCGAAGGTGCCGTCGTCGGTGACCCGCGGCCCCACGAAGTCCTCGGCGGGGGTCGCGGCCGACTCCGCCAGCGACCTGGCGGTCTCGATCGGCGAGGCCGAGCTGATGACGTGCAGGTTGACGCGGGTGAAGTCGGCGCCGCTGGTGTTGGTGACGGTGCCGGAGATGTCGATCGAGCCGCGCCTCGGCAGCACCGCGGTGAGGGCGTCGATGTGGACGACGAGCGGGTCCGCCTCGGCCGCCGTCGCACCGGCACCCGCACTGCCCGCGAGGCCCAGCGACGGGAGGACCGCGGCCAGCACCGTCATCGCAAGCCCCACGACCGCCCTGAGGGCAGCACGGTACGACGCGGGGTGAGGCACGACCTGACTCTAGTTGCTGGGTCGGGCGTCGAGGGGAAGTAGAGTCGCCTGTCGTGTCCGACGCCGTGCCTCCAGTCGCGCCGCCCGTGCTCCGCATGGCCGAGGTCCAGGACCGGGTGGGCGCCGAGCTCGACCGCATCGGCCCGGTGATCGACGAGCTGGGTGTCCTGTTCGCCGATGCCGGCGAGGAGCTCGCCCTGGTGGGCGGTCCCGTGCGGGACGCCATGCTCGGCCGGCTGCAGAACGACCTCGACCTCGCCACCAGCGCGCGTCCCGACGTCACCGAGCGCCTCGTCGCCGGGTGGGCCGACGCGGTCTGGGACATGGGCCGCGACTTCGGGACGATCGGGTGCCGCAAGGGCGCGTGGCAGGTCGAGATCACCACCTACCGCTCGGAGACGTACGACCCTGCCTCGCGCAAGCCCGACGTCGACTTCGGCGACTCGCTGGCGGGCGACCTGGGACGTCGCGACTTCACCGTCAACGCCATGGCGGTGAGCCTCCCGGGCCGCGTGTTCGAGGACCCGTACGGCGGCATCGTCGACCTCGCCCAGCGCACCCTGCGCACCCCCGGACGCCCCGAGGACTCCTTCTCCGACGACCCGCTGCGGATGATGCGGGCCGCGAGGTTCGCCGCCCAGCTGGGCTTCGACGTCGCCCCCGAGGTGGTGGCGGCCATGACGGAGATGGCCGGCCGGATCGAGATCATCTCCGCCGAGCGGGTCCGCGACGAGCTCGTCAAGCTGGTGTGCGCTCCCCACCCTCGTGCCGGGCTGCGGCTCCTCGTCGAGACGGGCCTGGCCGGCCACGTCCTCCCCGAGCTGCCGGCGCTGGCCCTCGAGCGCGACGAGCACCACCGCCACAAGGACGTCTACGAGCACACCCTCACCGTGCTCGAGCAGTCCATCGACCTCGAGGACAGGCTGCCCGGCGACGGGCCCGACCTCGTGTCCCGGTTCGCGGCCCTCATGCACGACGTCGGCAAGCCGCGCACGCGCCGCTTCGAGGCGGGTGGGGTCGTCACGTTCCACCACCACGACGTGGTCGGCGCCAAGATCACCCGCAAGCGGATGCAGGCGCTGCGCTTCTCCAACGCCGAGATCGACGCGGTGTCCAGGCTCGTCGAGCTCCACCTGCGCTTCCACGGCTACGGCTCGGGGGAGTGGACCGACAGCGCCGTGCGCCGCTACGTGCGGGACGCCGGCGACCAGCTCGAGCGGCTCCACATCCTGACCCGCGCCGACTGCACCACCCGCAACCGCCGCAAGGCGGAGCGGCTGCGCCGCGCGTACGACTCCCTCGAGCAGCGCATCGAGCGGCTGTCGCAGGAGGAGGAGCTCGCCGCCATCCGGCCCGAGCTCGACGGCAACCAGATCATGGAGATCCTCGGCATCGGTCCGGGCCGCGAGGTCGGTGAGGCCTACCGCCACCTGCTCGAGCTCCGCATGGAGGAGGGCCCGTCCTCCCCCGAGGAGGCCGAGGCCGCCCTGCGCGCGTGGTGGGCGGCCCGGGGCTGAGCGTCGTCCAGGACCGCCGCCGACCGGCGCCTCACCGGCCCGCCGCGACGAGCGTCCCCACCACTAACCTCCCCCCATGGCGACGAGCAGGAGCACCCGCGGCATCACCGACGGCATCGAGGCGCTGATCGAGGAGACCGCCGACGTCGCGGCGCCGCCCGAGCGCGTCTGGGCGCTGGTCTCCGACCTCCCTCGTCTCGCCGAGTGGAGCCCGCAGGTCGTGCGCTCGATCGTCCGCGGTCGCCGCCCGGTCGGACAGGGCAGCCGACTGCTCAACCTCAACCGGCGCGGGCTCCTCCTGTGGCCGACCAGGTCGGAGGTCGTGCGGTTCGAGCCACCGCGGGTGGTGGCGTTCCGGATCCCGGAGAACCTCTCCACCTGGTCGTACACCCTCGAGCCGACCGAGCGCGGCACGAGGATCGTGCACCGGCGGGAGGCGCCCGAGGGCATCCTGCCGATCTCCTACCGGCTGACCGAGGCACTCCTCGGTGGCGAGGAGTCCTTCCAGGCCGAGCTGCGCGAGGGCATGCGCTCCACGCTGGCTCGCATCAAGGAGACCGCCGAGCGCACGGACTGACCCGGGCCCACCTCGACCTCGGCCCGGAACGCCGGCGGCCCCGCCGGTCCGAGGACCAGCGGGGCCGCCGTACGTCGGGCTGCGTCAGCTCGCGGTCGCGAACCCCTCGATGAAGGCGCGACCCTTCTTGACCACCAGGCGCAGGCGGTGCGGGCGGTTGGTGCCCAGGCCGCTGATCACGGCGTGCCGGTCGATCCGGGCCTGGGTCCGCCTGCCGTCGAAGGAGAACGCGCCGACCCGCAGGCCGTCGATGAACAGCACCGCCTTCCCGCCGCTCCTCGCCCGGCCGAAGTGGATGTCGACCGAGCTCCCCTCGAAGCCCAGACGCAGCACGTCACGCACGCCGGGACCGGGCCGCTTCGCCGCGTTGTCGCAGTAGGAGCCGCCGGGTGCGGCGCCCTTCACCATCCGCCAGCTGCCGAGGTGACCGACCGAGCGGCCCTGGCAGGGGTGCTTCCTGGCCAGCCCCGCCGGCGCCGTCGAGGTGACGGTGACGGTCGGCGAGGTCGCCGGCGGCGTCCCCGGGTCGCTCGGGGGCGTGCCCGGAGGAGTGCCCGGAGGCGTGCCCGGCGGTGTGCTGCTGCCCGGCGCGGTGATGGTGATCCGCACGGTGGCCGTGCCGGTCCGGCCGCCCGGGTCGGAGACCGTGACCACGGCGTCGTACGTCCCGGCAGCACCGTAGGTGTGCTGCACCACCGCGCCGGTGGCGTCCTTCGTCGAGCCTCCGTTGCCGAAGTCCCACGAGTACGTCAGGTCGCCCGGCGTCTCGGCGTCGGTGCTGTCCGACGCGTCGAGCGTGACACGCGTCCCGGCGGTACCGGTGCTCGGCGTCGCCGTCGCCACCGCGGTCGGTGCGGTGTCGGTGGGCAGCTGCTCCTCGCCGTGCCCGTAGTCGAAGTCGCCGCAGCCCGCGCCGAGGTCGAAGGCCACGGTGCCGGTCAGGTCACCGTCGGCCTGCGCCGGGCCCTCGCCCGCCACGGTGCCGTCGCCGTTGTTGACCATGTCGACCACGTCGAACGTCAGGCAGTCGTAGTCGAACTCCCAGTTGCCGGACTCGCTGGACGGGTCCTGGTAGTTGTCGGTCCAGCCCGCCCCACCGTCGGAGAACCGCGAGTCGCCGGAGGCGTCGGTCCAGGCGGCGTCGTTGAGGTCCGGCGCGTTCTCGCCGGGCTGGGGCTGGCTGTCGAGCGGGGACTGCGCCGGCGGGTCGTCGGTGCCGGCGTTGCCGTACCCGTGCGCCTCGTCGGTGTACGCGGTGTAGAAGCCCGAGGCGAACTCCGGACCGCCGCGGTCGGCCTGGCCGTTGCCGTCGAGGTCGAAGCCCGAGCGGTCGCGCATCTCCAGGTAGTAGGCGTGGTCGGACGGGCCCTCCGCACCGGCGGCGACGTACTGCCACCCCTGCGTGCACTGCCCGCCGGGGCCGTCGGCCCGGCAGCCACCGTTGAAGATGCGCGGGTCCTCCGGGGAGCCGCTGGTCTCGAAGTCGGTGGCGTAGATCTCGCGGGTCGTCCCGTTCGGGAGCGTCGCCGTGATCCTCACGTCGTCGATGAACCAGCCCGGCCGGGCCAGGCCCGGGTCGGTCGAGTAGCTGAACCGCAGCACCGGGCTCGCGGAGCCCGCCAGCTCGGAGATGTCGTAGCTGTCGGCGAGGTACACCATGTCCGGGGTGTTGCCGGCCTTGCGGTCGACCGCCTCGGACCCGGCCTCGTAGGACCCGGAGGTCCCGGTGATGCCGTTGTCGTAGTGCGCCTGGCAGGCGTTCTGGTTGGGGTTGCCCTGGGTCGGGTCGGTGTTGGACGTGGTGTAGCCCTTGGCCGACGGGTTCGAGGTGAACGTCTTGCCGCCGTCGGTCGAGGTCAGCACGAAGCCGTAGTCGTAGTCCCACTCGATGTCCCACATCGACTTGAGGTCGACGGAGATCTTCGTGCCGGCCGGCAGCGAGGCGACCTCGGGGACCGCGATGTCGATGTTGTGGCCCTTGCCGACGTCCTTGGCACAGCCGAAGTCGTTGCCGGAGCGCGACCACCAGGTGTGCACGGGGGTCGCGGTGTCGCCGGTCTCGAACTTCGCCGGGTCGAGGAGGACGCGGCCGGGGAGCTTGGCGACGTACATCTGGGAGTTCTGCACACGGCCGACGCCCCCCTCACCCTCGGTGAGGGTGTACGGCGCCCCGCTGGGCGTCTGCCACGTGATGGTGTCGATGTCCTGCTTGGAGTCGGGGATCGCGCTCTCGGTGCGGTCGGAGTCGAGCACCTCGGGCACCACCCAGCCGAGCTCCTGGCGCCCGAACGCGTCGATGTGGTGCGACTTGTCGGTCGCCATCAGGCTCCAGTCGCCGTAGGTCTCGCGCGAGCCCGTGGAGTAGAAGTCCGGGAGGCCCAGGGAGTGGCCGTACTCGTGCGAGATCACGCTGGCGGCATCGATGGCCGTCTCGGGGTTGACGTTGTAGGGGCCGACCCGGACGAAGACCTTGAGGTCGTCGCCCTTGTCCACGGTCGTCATCTGCGAGTAGCTGTCGTCGGTGTACCAGAGAGGCTGGCCCTCGAGGTCCTTCAGCTGGTCGTCCGTGGTGAATCCGGGGAGCCCGGTGACCGGGTCGGAGTAGTAGAACTCCAGGCTCGACGAGTGCGGCCAGACGTTGTCGTACGGCGCGTCGGGCGTGCCGGTGCTCGGGTTCGGCAGGTCGCAGCCGGCGGGGCCGAGCTGGGAGGCGCCGTTGCCGCCGCAGCCGGCGAAGACCGCCATGAAGAAGTCGACCACGCCGTCCTTGTCGGTGTCGTAGTCGGAGTAGTCGATCTCCGGGTCCGCGATCGCCGCGGCGTCGTGGATCATCTTGCCGGTCGGGCCGCAGCCCGAGTCGATGGCCTGCAGCGCGCCCACGCCGCCGACGGCACCCGCGAGCGCCGAGCCGTTGGCGTCGGCGCCGTAGTACTGCGTGGTGCCCGGCAGCTGGTAGACGCCGTCGCGGATGCGGTCGGGGTAGAGAGGGGTGCCCTCCTCGGCGACGGGGGTGTCGGCGTACGTCGCGCCCGTGCAGGTCTGCGGCTGCGTCTTCGTGAACGGGAACGCGCCCGGTCCGCCGGTCTCGGAGTTGCCCTCCGGGTAGGCGAAGCCCTCGGCGTCGACGCCCGCCGAGGGCACCGTGCCGTCCGGGTAGAGCTGGCCGAGGCTCATCTCCTGGAAGAGGTTGAAGGTGGAGCCCTCGTAGGCCGGGTCGTTGATGACCGTGTCGAGGGAGTTCTGGTGGGGGTTGTAGTCACGGTCGGTGTAGGCGACCGGGACGACGGGGAAGGGCCGGTCGCCGTAGCGCGCCGTGTCGTACTCCTCGCCCGGCGGGATGACCTTGGGGCCGTGGCTGAAGACCTCGGCAGACGCGGCGCCCACGGTGACGGCCGCCCGCGTGGAGAGGTCGCGCCAGACGACGGTGGGGAGCTCGGCCGTCGTGGCGGCGGTGCTCTCCAGGACCAGCGTCCGGGTGGAGCCGGCCGGCACCGCGGGGACCTCCCAGGTGTACGACGAACCGTCCGCCGCGGTGGTGCCGGTCGTCGTGGCGGGAGGCAGGGCGCCGGTGATCTCCGAGCCCTCGGGTGCGGTCACGGTGACCCGGACCAGCGCGACGGTGGCGTCGGTGGGGTTCCGCAGGATGACGCGGGAGGGGTAGGAGTCGCCGGGCTTGACCCAGCCGACGGCGGAGACGAAGGAGTTCTCCACCTCCAGGCCGCCGACCGTCGTCTCCGACGGGACGGGCTCCGCGGCGGCAGGCACCGGGGCGGGGGGTGCGGCCGGACCGGCCGCGGAGGCGGTGCCGGAGGTGACCGAGGTGGCGGTCAGCAGGCCGGCGAGGAGGGCGGTGGCAGCGGCGGTGGCCGCTGTCCGACGGGGACGGGACATGAGGTTTCCTCGAGGGTGATCGAGACGCATGCGTGAGTGCGTCGATGCCTCGGAAACGAGCGGAGCGGGCTGAGGTTACTCGCGCGTCGCCTCGAACGGTGTGCGTCGTGCACCCCACACGACAGCGGCCCCACAGGTCCGGGACGTGGACCTGCGGGGCCGGTGTTCTGCTGGTCGTCGCCGGGACGACCGCGGGGTCACTCGCCGCGGATGAACTTCTCCAGCTCGTCGCGGCCGATGTCGTCGGGCATCTGCACCGGCGGGGACTTCATGAGGTACGCCGACGCCGGCAGGATCGGGCCACCGATGCCGCGGTCCTTGGCGATCTTGCAGGCGCGGACGGCGTCGATGATGATGCCGGCCGAGTTGGGGGAGTCCCACACCTCGAGCTTGTACTCGAGGTTGAGCGGGACGTCGCCGAACGCCCGGCCCTCGAGGCGGACGTAGGCCCACTTGCGGTCGTCGAGCCACGCCACGTAGTCGGAGGGGCCGATGTGGACGTTGCGGCTGTCGACCTTGTCGGCCAGCTCGCCGTGGAGGTTGGACGTCACGGCCTGGGTCTTGGAGACCTTCTTGGACTCCAGGCGCTCGCG
Organism: uncultured Nocardioides sp.; assembly: GCA_902805885.1. Classification (GTDB taxonomy): domain Bacteria; phylum Actinomycetota; class Actinomycetes; order Propionibacteriales; family Nocardioidaceae; genus Nocardioides. The sequence continues at coordinate 11,863 of CADCUM010000089.1, forward strand.
CTCGAGCATGTTCTTGAAGTCCATGTTGCCGCCGACGTTGAGCTGGTAGGTGCGGTCGAGGGCCACGCCGCGGTCCTCGAACAGCTTCGCCATCACGCGGTGGGTGATGGTGGCACCGACCTGGGACTTGATGTCGTCACCGACGATCGGGACGCCGGCGTCCTCGAACTTCTTGGCCCACTCGGGGTCGGAGGCGATGAAGACGGGCAGGGCGTTGACGAAGCCCACACCGGCGTCGATCGCGCACTGCGCGTAGAACTTGTCGGCCTCCTCCGAGCCCACGGGGAGGTAGGACACGAGCACGTCGGCGCCCGAGTCCTTGAGCACCTGCACCACGTCGACCGGCTCGGCGCCGGACTCCTCGATGGTCATCCGGTAGTACTTGCCGAGCCCGTCGAGGGTCGGGCCGCGCTGAACCTCGACACCGAGCGTCGGGACGTCGCAGATCTTGATGGTGTTGTTCTCGGAGGCGTTGATCGCCTCGGAGAGGTCCTTGCCGACCTTCTTGTCGTCGACGTCGAACGCGGCCACGAACTCCACGTCCCGGACGTGGTAGTCGCCGAACTCGACGTGCATCAGGCCCGGGACGGTCCCGTTCGGGTCGGCGTCCTTGTAGTACTCCACGCCCTGGACCAGGGACGTGGCACAGTTGCCGACGCCCACGATGGCTACTCGTACGGAACCCATGGGGCTCTCCTCTTTTCTGTGTGCTGGTGACGCTTCTGGATGACGTGCTGGGAGGACTGTGCTGGTGCTCAGGTGAGCGTGGTGCTGGGTGTGGGGCCCGGGGCACCTCCGGGACTCGGGGTGCCGGGGGCGGGGTCCGCCGCCGGCGCGTCGTCGACGGCCTGGCCGCCGCGCTCGGCCTGGATCAGGTCGGAGAGCCAGCGCACCTCGCGCTCGACCGACTCCACGCCGTGTCGCTGGAGCTCCGCGGCATAGCGGTTGACCTCCGCCTGGGTGCGCTCGAGCTCGGCCTGGACCCGGGCCAGGCGCTCCTGCAGGCGTGACCGGCGCCCCTCGAGGACCCGCAGCCGGATCTCCATGTCGGTGCGGCCGAAGAAGGCGAAGCGGATGTCGAAGTTGTCGTCCTCCCACGCCGTCGGGCCGACCTCGGACATCAGCCGCTCGAACTCGGCGTGCCCGGCCTCGGTCACCTCGTAGACGATGCGGGGGCGGCGCGTCGTGGCGGCGACCGCGGCGGTCTCGGCGATGACGCCGGTGCGCACCATCTTCTTCAGGGCGGGGTAGAGCGAGCCGTAGGAGAGCACCCGGCCCCACCCGAGCATGAGGTTGAGGCGCTTGCGCAGCTCGTAGCCGTGCATGGGTCCCTCGTGCAGCAGTCCGAGGACTGCCAGCTCGATGGTGTCTGCCCGGCGTGCCATGCGATGTATCTTACCGATATATCCGGTGCGGTCGAACCGGCGGCCCGCGGCGTCAGGATCCGCGTTCGCCCGCCCGCTCCCCGTACCCTTGCGCGCGTGAGTGCGAAGAAGCGGAGGGCCGACGGCAAGCCCGTCACCCGTCGACCCAAGAAGCGGCGTACGACGCGACAGCGGGCCGTCGGTGCCCTGAAGGTCCTCGTCGCCCTCGGGCTGGTCGGCGCCCTCGTGGGCGTGGGCCTCTTCGTCGTCCTCTACAAGGCGATCGACATCCCCTCGGCCAACGACGCGTTCAAGGCGCAGACGACGTTCGTCTACTACAAGGACGGCAAGACCGAGCTCGGCACCTTCTACGACGAGCAGAACCGCGACTCCATCCCGCTCGAGGAGATGCCCCAGACCGTCCGGGACGCCGTCGTCGCGGCGGAGAACCGCACGTTCTACACCGACAAGGGCGTCGACCCCAAGGGGATCGTCCGCGCGCTCTACGCCAACCTCACCGGCAAGCCCCGACAGGGCGCCTCCACGATCACCCAGCAGTACGTCAAGATCCTCTACCTCACCAGCGAGCAGAGCTACAAGCGCAAGATCAAGGAAGCGATCGTCTCGCTGAAGATCCAGCAGAAGGAGAGCAAGAACGAGGTCCTGGCCGGCTACCTCAACACCATCTACTTCGGCCGCGGCGCCTACGGCATCGAGGCGGCGGCCAACGCCTACTTCGACCACCCCGCCAAGGAGCTCGACCTGCGCGAGTCCGCAGCCCTGGCGACGATCCTCAACAACCCGAGCAACCTCGACCCGGCAGGGGGCAAGCAGGCGAAGGCCGACCTGCGCGACCGCTACCGCTACGTCCTCGACGGCATGCTCGAGATGGAGAACATCACCCCCGAGGAGCACGAGAAGGCGATCAAGCGGCTCCCGAAGTTCCCGAAGGTCCAGGCGCAGAGCCAGTACGGCGGCCAGCGCGGTCACATGCTGACGCTGGTCAAGGAGGAGCTGCTCGCGCGGGGCATCGCGACCGAGGGTCAGATCGACGGCGGCGGCCTGCGGATCACCACCACCTTCGACCCCGAGGTGATGCAGGAGATCGAGGACGCGGTCCTGGAGCAGAAGCCGGACGCCGGCATGCCCGGCAAGGCCGGCGACAACGAGCTCCACGTCGGCGCGGCCACCGTCGACACCAAGAGCGGGGCGCTGCTCGGCTTCTACGGCGGCCAGGACTACCTCAAGTCGCAGATCAACTGGGCGGTCTCGGGCGGCATGGCCGGCTCGACGATGAAGGCCGCGACCGACGTCGCCGCCATCCGCGACGGCTTCTCGCTCAACGACACCTTCGAGGGCAACAGTCCCATCGACATCGCCGGCACGCCGTTCACCAACCAGGGCGACACCGACTACGGCTCGGCCGTCTCGATGGTCCAGGCCACCGAGAACTCGATCAACACCGCCTTCGTGGACATGGTCGACTCCATGCCCGACGGCCCCCAGAAGGTCATCCAGGCCGCCGAGGACCTCGGCATCCCCGGCAACGACGGGGAGCGGTGGGGCATCCCGCGCAAGTCCATCGACTTCCAGGAGAACGTCGGCGTCACGCTCGGCACCGCGCAGGTCAGCCCGATCAACATGGCCAACGCCTACGCCACGCTCGCGAACGGCGGCGTCCGCAACGACGTGCACGTCGTCACCAAGGTGGTCGACGAGGCGTCCGGCGAGACCCTCTACGAGGTCAAGGACCGTAGCGAGCGGACGGTCGACGAGGACATCGCGGCCGACGTGACGTACGCCCTGCAGCAGGTCGTCGAGCAGGGGTCGGGCGAGGAGGCCCAGGCGCTGGCCCGCCCCGCCGCGGGGAAGACCGGCACCGCGACGAACGACGACGAGGACGTGTCCTCGTCGTGGTTCGTCGGCTTCACCCCGCAGCGGTCGACCGCGGTGATGTACGTCCGCGGCAAGGGTCGCGAGGCGCTCGACGAGCTGCGACCCGACGGCGCCGACCTGTGGCTTCCCACGAGCTCCGACGGCAAGTCCGGCTACTTCGGCGGCAACTACCCCGCCAAGACCTGGACGGCGATCATGACCGACGTCATGGACGGCCTCGAGGTGGAGGACTTCCCCGAGCCGGTGTACGTCGACGGCGAGGCCCCCGACGACGGCCACGAGTACACGCCGCCGCCGGAGCCGACCCAGCCGAGCCCGACCCAGCAGCCCACGCGCCAGCCGACCAAGCAGCCGACGCAGCAGCCGACCGAGACGCCCACGGAGACCCCGACCGAGACGCCGACGGAGACCCCGACGGAGACCCCGACCGTCGTCCCGACCGTCCCGCCGCCGCCGCCGCCCCCGCCGGCCCCGCCCCCGCCGCCCCCTCCGCCGCCGCCGTCCCCGACGCCGACCCCGCCCGCGCCGCCGCCCTCGCCGACGGACCCGAGCCCGACTCCCACCCCGACGTCCTCCCCGACCAGCTCGCCGTCGCCGCGTTCTTCAACGCGACGCTGAGGGACAGGGGCCGAGGTGACCCGGGGCACCCGTGACCCGGCCGACCGGCGCGCTGGGACGTCGCCGTCGTCAGCTGACGACGACCCGGTCGAAGCCGGTCGCGGTGAACCGCACCCGGACGTCGACCTCCTCACCGATGCCGGGCACGCGCGCGCCTGACGGCACGAACAGCATCGACGCCTGCATGTGGGGCGGCTCGGCGAAGAGCCGCTGCTTGCCGTCGATGGAGAACGGCGAGCGGACGAACCCCACCGCATCGAGCCCCCCGCGGGCGAGGGTGGCGGCGCGTGCCTTGAGCGACTGCTCCCCGGTCGGCGCCTCGAGGCCGATGCCGTGGGCGGTGCCGCCGCTGACGACGACGATGTGGCCGCTCTTGGGCACCGAGCGGCCGCGGTAGCCGAACGTGTCGCCCCGGTCCACCTCGTGCACGTCGAGGACGGTCGACCGCACCCGCAGCGCCCCGCGGTCCCCGAGCCAGAGGCCGGTGCCGACGCGCGGCCGGATCGTGAAGTCGGGGTACGACGACCGGAGCCGTGCCAGCTCCTCGGCGGTGAGGTGGCTGACGTACACGGTCCGGGTGGGCAGCCCCGACGCCACGACGTCGTTGAGCAGCCGGGTCACCTCGCTGAGGTGCGAGGTGGTGCCGAGCGGGAGGTGCATCGCGACCCCGCGCAGGCCGCGCAGCCCCGCGTCGGCCACCACCTCGGCCGCCCGCTGGAGCTCGCGCCGGTGCATGCCGTGGCGACGCATCGAGGTGAGCTGCTCGAGCACGAAGCGGGCCCGCGGGTCGCCGGCGGTCAGCCCGCCGAGGTCCTCGAGCCGGCTGACGGTGTGGACGACGCGGGTCCCGAGGGACGCCGCGACCTCGACGTCCTGACCCGTCGGGCGCCACGGGGTCAGGACGAGCAGGTCGCCGTCGTACCGCGAGGCGGCCTCGGGCAGCTCGTCGTACGTGCCGACGGCGACGACGTCGACCCGGGAGCCGGTGCGCTCCGCGTGGGTGTCGAGCCACTGGGCACGCCGGGCCAGCCGGCCCACGGTGAAGCCGTAGCCGTTGCCCTTGGCGACCGGGACGATGCCGGGGGTCTGCTCGACGACCCCGAGCAGGTGCTCGCGCCAGCGCGGCCCGTCGACGTGGAGGGTGAGGCTCACGACCGCCTCCTCATGTAGAGGTCGAACGCCCGGTAGAGCGGGCGGTTGAGCGGCAGGTCCCACTCCCCGGCGTACTCGACGGCCTCGCCGCCGGTGCCGACCTTGAACTGGATCAGCCCCACGTGAGGGTCGTCGGCGTCGAGCGTCTCGGTGATCCCGCGGAGGTCGTAGACGTGTGCGCCCGCGGCCATGGCGTCGCGCACCATCGCCCACTGCACCGCGTTGGAGCCCCGCACGTCGCGCTTCTCGGTCGAGGAGGCGCCGTAGGAGTACCAGGCGTGGGTGCCGACGCGGATCGAGATCGTCGACGCGACGAGGTCCCCCTCGTGCTCGGCCAGCCAGAGCGAGATCCGCTCGGGCGCCTCGGCGGCGAGGGCGTCGTACATCGTCTCGAAGTAGGACAGCGGACGGGGCGTGAAGTGGTCGCGCCCGGCGGTGCGGACGTAGAGGTCGTGGAACGCCCGGAGGTCCTCGCGGCCGCCCCGTCGGGTGGCGACGCCGGCCTTGTCGGCCTTCTTGATGTTGCGGCGCCACTGCTGGTTCATGGCGGCGAGCACGTCCTCCTCCGACCGCCCGGCCAGCGGGACCTGGAAGTTGAACTGGGGCTGCCCGGCCGAGAACCCGCCCTCGGCCGACTGGTGCCGCCAGCCGAGCTCCTGCAGCTGGGCGACGACCCGGGCGCCCACCTGCGAGCGCTCGGTCGGGGGCACGTCGCCCAGGCGGCTGACCGACTCGTCCGCGATGCCCGCCTTGACCTGCGCGGCGGACCATCGCCGGGTGACGACGGGGGGACCCATGCGGATCGCGAAGGCGCGGCTGCTCCTCAGGTGGGCGGCCAGCGGGTCCAGCCACGCCGCGAGGTCGTCGTCGGCCCAGTCGATGACGGGTCCTTCCGGCAGGTAGGCGAGGTAGCGGCGCAGCCTCGGCAGCCGGCGGTAGAGCACGAGCGCAGCGCCGCGCAGCTCGCCGCCCTCGCTGAAGCCCAGCGACTCGGCCCGCCACTCCGACTTCACGGCCGCCCACGCCGGGGTCTGCAGGAAGCTCGTCGAGGGCTGGGACGCCACGAACTCGCGGTGCTCCGACACGGTCAGGGGACGGATCGTCAGCGTGCGGGTCACGTGGTGAGGCTACAAGGGACCAGACACGACCCCCGTCCGTGTCTGGTCCCTCGCGTTGTCCCCCGTGTCCCTAGACGTGCGGGCCGGCGGATCGGTTGCCTCCCGCCCGGAACTTTCTTCGTGGACTAGTCCGTTCGGGTCATCCCGTTCGGGCCCGTACCACCCCTTTGGGCAGAAGTCCCGTAACCCGTGCTGCGGTACGCCGTTGGTCGCCATGCACGGACGACGTCGGACTCGTGACTCGGGGCGATCGCGACGGAGCCGCAGCACCCCTGGCACCACACCCCCTGGCACCACACCCCACACCCGGTCGCTCCGGCGACCGCTCTTCCCAAGGAGCACACGATGTCCAGCATTCACCGCACCCGTCGCCCCGGAACGGGACTCGCCCTCGCCGCAGTGCTGGGGCTCGGAACGTCCTTCGGCCTCATGGCCAGCCCCGCGAGCGCTGACAACGGCAACGGCAACGGCAACGGCAACGGCAACGGCGGCGCGAGCGCCCCGGCCCAGCCCGGCCAGGCCCCCCAGCCCGCCCCGGCTCCCCAGTCCAGCCCCGCCCAGAGCAACGGCGGCCAGAACAACGGCGGCCAGAGCAGCCCAGCCCAGGGCAACCCGGGCAGCAACAACCCCGGCGGTGGCAACGGCAACGGCGGCCACGGCAACCCGGGCAACGACAACCCCGGCGGGGGCAACGGCAACGGTGGCCACGGCAACGGTGGCAACAACAACCCCGGCGGGGGCAACGGCAACGGCGGCCACGGCAACGGTGGCAACAACAACCCCGGCGGTGGCAACGGCAACGGTGGCCACGGCAACGGTGGCCACGGCAACCCGGGCAACAGCAACCCCGGCAACGGTGGCGGCAACGGTGGCGGCACTCCGGCCCCTGCTCCTGCCCCGGCACCTGCCCCCGGCAACGGCGGCGGGAACGGCGGCGGCAACGGCGGCGGCAACGGCGGCGGCGACGCCCCGGCTCCGGGCGACCCGGCCGGCAACAACGGGACCATCAAGATCACGCCCGTCCCGCACGCCGACGGCATCCCCCAGAACCACCCGCACCCCGGCTGCCAGTTCCAGATCGAGTGGTACGGCTTCGACGCCGACGCCACCTCCCCCGTGATCTCGACCGTGAGCTTCGCGGTGCAGGCCCCGACCGACGGTGACGTGGTGGTCACCTCCGGCGACACGACCAAGAGCGTCGGCGGCGACCCGGCCAGCGGGGCCGGGACCGACACCGGCTTCGACGGCTCCGAGATCTACACCCTCGACTTCACCGGTACCCCGCACCCCCAGCAGGGCTACCACGTCAAGGTGACGGTCTCGACCCCGTTCGCCAACGGCAACGACACCAAGAGCAAGGTCTTCTGGGTCGCCGGCTGTGAGACCCCGGTGGCTCCGGGGACGCCGCAGACCCCGGAGACCCCTCAGACCCCGCAGACGCCGCAGACGCCGCAGAGCCCGCTCCCGCCGGTGCCGCCGGTCCCCGCGCCCGGCCCGGTCGTGCTCGGCGAGGAGGCCTCCGAGGAGGACACCACCACGGAGACGACGGAGAACACCGAGGACACGCAGGCCGCCCCCGCGGTCGAGGTGCTCGGTGAGCAGGCCACCGCGGCCGACGTCCTCGCCACCACCGTGCTCGGCACCCCCGGCACGGTTGCCAACGAGGTCCTCCCGACCGTCATCAACGCCGGCGTCGCCGGCAAGGAGGCCATCGAGCGGATGTCCGCGACCCAGTCGGCGCTGGCGCTGCTGATGCTCCTCCTGGCCGCGGCCTCGGCCCGGCTCGCCTGGCTCCGACGGACGGGTGCCTGACCTCCGGGTCCGTCCACAGCTCCACCGGGCTGCGCTGCAGCCTGACGCCACCGGCCGACCCGAACGGGTCGGCCGGTGGTGCGTCGTTCAGAGGCGCTCGCGCAGCCAGGCGAAGTCGGCGAGGTGCTCGGCTGCGCCTCCCGGTGTCTCGCACACCACCGGGGCGCCGGCCTCACGCACGACCGCGGCGAACTCGTCCGCGGGGAGCCGGCCCGCTCCGAAGCTCGTGTGCCGGTCCGCCCCGGACCCGAAGGCGTCCCGGGAGTCGTTGGCGTGGACGAGGTCGATGCGGCCGGTGATGGCCCGCACCCGCTCGACGGCGTCGCCGAGCTCGATGCCGCCGGCCCAGGCGTGGCAGGTGTCGAGGCAGAACCCCACCGACTCGAACCCCTCCGCGGCGCTGATCGCCTCCCACACACCGGCGATCCGGTCGAGGTGGCGGGCCATCGCGTTGTCCCCGCCGGCCGTGTTCTCGATGAGCAGCGGCACCTTCAGGTCCGTCGCCTCGACCGCCTTGCGCCAGTTGTCGAAGCCCGTCGCCGGGTCGGCGCTCTTGTCGACGTGTCCCCCGTGCACGATCAGGGCCTCGGCGCCGATCTCGGCGGCCACGTCCATGTGCTGCTGGAGCAGCTTGCGACTCGGGATGCGGACCCGGTTGTTGGTCGTCGCGACGTTGACGACGTACGGCGCGTGCACGTAGAGGTCGACCCCTGCCTGCTCCGCAGCGTCACGGAGGGCGTCCGCCCCGCCGGGGTAGCGGACCTCGGGACCCTTGTAGCTCTGCGGGTCGCCCAGGAAGAACTGCACGAGCGGAGCCCGGCGTGCCTGCGCCTCGGCGACGGGGTCGTCCTGGGCGACGTGCGCTCCGATGGCGAGGGAGGTCATGAGCCCCAGCGTAGGAGCACCCACAGACAGCCGACCAGGACGGTGAGCAGCCCGGCCGCCGCGACCCAGCCCAGCACGTCCGGGCTGCCGGGGCGCGGCCGTCGGTGCCGGGGGAGCGGGCCGAGCCGGTCGGGCACGACCGGTCCCGGCTCGGGGGGCACGTCGAGGCGGCGCAGCAGGCGCAGGGCCGCCTCGGCGGCGCCGAGCCGCGCCGCGGGGTCCGGGACGAGCAGCCGCTCGAGCAGCGGTCGGAGCGGGTGGGAGGGGATCTCCCGCTGCCGCGAGGGCGGGGCGCCGGTCACCAGCTGCAGCGCGACGCGCCCCACGGCGTACAGGTCCTGCGCGGGGTCGGGAAGGGCACCGCGCGCCTGCTCCGGCGCCATGTAGCCGTCGGTGCCGATGGCGCCCGGGACGGTGGTGAACCGGTGGTCGGCGATCGGGGCCGCCACGCCGAAGTCGCCGAGGCGCAGGTGCGGCTCGCCCGCCCCGGTGGCCTCGAGCAGGAGGTTGGCGGGCTTCACGTCGCGGTGGACGAGCCCGGCACCGTGCACCGCCGCCAGCCCCAGCAGCAGCTGCTCGACGAGTCGCGCGGCGTACCCGGCGGGGAGGGGCCCGTGCTCACGGACCAGGTCGGCGACGGACCCGCCCGCGACGAGGTCCATCGCCAGGACGACCAGGTCGTCCTCCGCGGCCCAGCCCAGCGGTGCCACCACGTGGGGATGGCGGACCCGCACCGCCTGCTCGCGCACGAACCGCGCGAGAAGCGCGCCGCTGTGGTGCCCCAGCACCTTCACCGCGACGACCCGGCCGACGCGGAGATCGCGCGCCCGCCACACCGAGCCCATCCCGCCGGCCCCGACCTGGTCGAGCATGAGGTAGCGGCCCGCGACCACGACGGTGGCCGACCTCGCGGTGCCTCGGGTGGTGCGGTGGGTCACCGGTACGACGCTAGCCGGGACGGGGGTCGGGGGGTCGTGCTCCTCCACAGGGCGAGGGGCGTGGTCGACACCGCGCCGGCCGCGATGCGACGCAGCGCACCGTGACCCGGTAGTCTTCCCCGGTTGCCTCCGGGCAGCAGCACATGCGGGCGGAGCAGGCCTCCGTCCCGCACGACGCAGAGTCCTCCTGCCACGGAGAGTCCGTGGCCGCTCTAGTCCAGAGGAGGTGGAGACCGCTGTGCGTGCCTATGAAGTGATGGTCATCCTCGACCCGAGTCTCGATGAGCGCACTGTCGAGCCGTCGCTCGACAAGTACCTCAACGTGATCCGCAAGGACGGTGGCTCGATCGAGTCGCTCGACGTGTGGGGTCGGCGCCGGATGGCGTACGAGATCAAGAAGAACGCCGAGGGCATCTACGCCGTCATCCAGCTGACGGCCGAGCCCGCGACGGTCAAGGAGTTCGACCGCCAGCTCACGCTGAACGAGTCGATCCTGCGCACGAAGGTGCTTCGCCCCGACGCCCACTGAGGCGCCTGTGGATGAAGCCTTTCCGCTTGTCGGTGCGTGGCTGTTTGATGGTCACCACCAGCAAGCACACCGATCAGACGCATCCTGAGGAGACCTGACCCATGGCAGGCGAGACCACCATCACCGTGATCGGCAACCTCGTCGACGACCCGGAGCTTCGGTTCACCCCGTCGGGTGCTCCCGTGGCGAACTTCCGGATCGCGTCGACGCCGCGCACCTTCGACCGCCAGAGCAACGAGTGGAAGGACGGCGACACGCTGTTCCTCTCCTGCGCTGTCTGGCGCCAGGCCGCGGAGAACGTCGCCGAGTCCCTCCAGCGGGGCATGCGGGTGATCGTCCAGGGTCGCCTCAAGTCGCGTCAGTACGAGACCCGCGAGGGCGAGAAGCGCACCGTGTTCGAGATCGACGTCGAGGAGGTCGGTCCGTCGCTGCGCAACGCGACGGCCAAGGTCGCCAAGACGCAGCGCTCGGGCGGCGGCGGCGGTTACTCCGGCGGCGGGGGTGGCGGTGGCTTCCAGCAGGGTGCCCCCCAGTCCGCGCCGGCCGACGACCCCTGGGCCACTCCCGCTCCCCAGCAGGGGGGCGGCGGGTGGGGCGGGCCGCCTCAGGGCGGTCAGCCCCAGGGTGGCGGCGCCCCGGCCAAGGACCCGTGGGCGACCCCCGGGGTGTCGGGCTCGGACGAGCCCCCGTTCTGACCGACGGTCTGATCGACACCCACACCACACATCCATTCCGTCCCTGATTGCCTTCAGGGCCGGGCTCACTGAAAGGGAGCACCACAATGGCCAAGGCAGTACTCCGCAAGCCCAAGAAGAAGGTTTGCCAGTTCTGCAAGGAGAAGGCGACCGGTGTCGACTACAAGGACACCACCCTCCTCCGGAAGTTCATCTCCGACCGCGGCAAGATCCGCGCTCGTCGCGTGACCGGCAACTGCGTCCAGCACCAGCGGGACGTGGCGATCGCCGTCAAGAACGCGCGCGAGCTCGCCCTGCTGCCCTACACGTCCACCGGCCGCTGAGAGGAGACCCCTGATGAAGCTCATCCTGACCCAGGAGGTCGACGGCCTCGGTGCCCCCGGCGACGTGGAGGTCAAGGACGGCTACGGCCGCAACTACCTCGTCCCGCGTGGCCTCGGCATCCGCTGGACCCGTGGCGGCGAGAAGACCATCGAGTCGATCAAGTCCGCCCGCGCCTCCCGTGCCGCCCGCGACGCGGGTCACGCGCAGGAGATCAAGACCAAGCTCGAGTCGAGCCCGGTCAACGTCAAGGTCCGTGCGGGTGAGGGCGGCCGCCTCTTCGGCGCCGTCACCACCACCGAGATCGCCGACGCCATCGCCGAGACGGCGGGCGAGAAGGTCGACCGCCGGACCATCGTGGTGTCCCAGCCGATCAAGACGCTGGGCTCCCACGAGGTGACCGTCAAGCTCCACGACGAGGTGTCCGCCACGGTGGCCCTCAACGTCGTGTCCGCCTGACGCTCGACGACCAGCACGCACGAACGGCCCGTCCCCGCGGGGGCGGGCCGTTCGTCATGTCCGGGGCCGACGGGGGTGGCCTACTCCGTCGGGTTCTCGCAGTGGAACGGCACGCCGTCGCCGCCGGCGTGGTACTCGTAGTCGGTGCCGTCCGCTCGCAGCACGGTGCGGCTGCCGTCGACCAGCACCTGGGTGTA
>CADCUM010000090.1 GCA_902805885.1 uncultured Nocardioides sp.
CCCGCACGCGGCGGCCACGGGCATGGCGAGGAGGAGGATGGCGGCGAGGCGAAGTCGGGTGCTCGGTCGGGTGCTCATGGTGGTTGGACGATAGCGAGCCCCGTCCGGCTCCCCCGCCTCGGGCGCCCGCGCTGCGTCACCGCAGGCGGGCTGGGGCCCCCGGCTAGGTTGGCCGGCATGGCCCGCTTCACCAGAGCCGAGCTGGACGCCTTCCGCGACGCCGAGGTGCCCGACCTGGTCGGGCCGAGCGTGCGGCTCCTCTTCGTGGGCATCAACCCGGGCCTGTGGACCGCCGCGACGCAGAGCCACTTCGCCCGGCCCGGCAACCGCTTCTACCCGGCCCTCCTCGCCGCCGGCATCATCGAGCGGCCCATCGACGCCGGCGGCGGCATGACGGACGCCGACCGCGACCACCTGCTCGAGCGCGGGATCGGCATCACCAACCTCTCGCCGCGGGCGACCGCGCGTGCCGACGAGCTGACGACCGAGGAGCTCCGGGCCGGGGGCGAGCGCCTGCGCCGGCTCGTCGAGCAGGTCGGCCCCCGCGTGGTCGCGGTCGCCGGGATCACCGCCTACCGCCAGGCCTTCGGCGAGCCGAGGGCCGTCGCCGGCCGCCAGCCCGTCGCGCTGGCGGGCGCCGAGCTGTGGGTCGTGCCCAACCCCAGCGGCCTCAACGCCCACCACACCGTGGCCACCCTCGCCGACGCGTACGCCGAGCCCGCCCGCGCCGCGGGCCTGCTCCCGGCGGAGGGTTTCTGACAGGCTGCACCCATGAGCGAGCAGCAGCCGCGCCTCGAGCCGGTCCGCGAGCCGGTCCGCGAGGCGGTGCGCGCCTACGCGGCCCTGCAGCCGCGGCTCGTCGCTGTGACCGAGGGGTACGTCGCCCTGCTGCGGACCCTCCTCGACGACGCCGGCATCGACTACCTCAGCGTCACCGGCCGCACCAAGAGCGTCGCCTCGTTCGCGGCCAAGGCCACCCGGACCCTGGACGGCCGGCCCGTCTACGCCGACCCGCTGGAGCAGGTCACCGACCAGGTCGGCGTCCGGATCATCACCTACGTCCACAGCGACGTCGCCGCGGTGGCGCAGCTCCTCGCCGACGAGCTGACGATGCTCGACGACCGCGACCTCGGTGAGGAGACCGCCCGGTCCGGGCGCTTCGGCTACGCCAGCCGGCACCTGCTCGTCCGGCTCGAGCCGGGCGACCCGGCGTACGGCGACCTCGCCGGCCACCGCGCGAGCGTGCAGGTCCGGACCGTGCTGCAGCACGCGTGGGCCGAGTTCGAGCACGACATCCGCTACAAGGGCAACGTCCCCGAGGACGCGGCCGCCGACCTCGACCGGCGGTTCACCCTCGCCGCCGGGCTCATCGAGCTCGCGGACCGCGAGTTCGCGACGATCCGCGAGCGGATCCAGGCCGCGGCGCCCGGCGCCGACACCGACCAGGGCGAGCAGATCACCGGCCAGGAGCTGGCGACGTTCCTGGCAGGGCACTACAGCGACGCGGGCTGGTCGCACACCGACCACTACGACTGGATCGCGGGGCTCCTCCTCGAGCTCGACATCACCTCGCTCGACGACCTGGCGGGACTGCTCTCCTCCGTCGACGCCGACGCGGTGATCCGCCGGATGGGGTACAAGTACCCCGCCGGCGCCGTGCGCCGCCTCGACGACGCCCTGCTGGCGATCTTCGGGGAGCAGTACGTCGGCCTCGCCGGCAACAGCCACCGCGTGCCGCTGCTCCGGGCGCGGCTGGAGACCCTGTCGGCGCCGGACGCCTGAGTCCGACCTAGGCTGGCGCCATGCCCCGGCTGTCGTGGAACCTGGTCCTCCCGGTGGCGGCGGCGCTCGCCCTGGCGCTGACCTGGGGACGCGAGCCGAGCAACGCGGTGCTGGCCTTCGTCGCCGTGCTGCTGGTCGGCGCGGTGCTGGCAGCCGTCCACCATGCGGAGGTCGTGGCCCACCGCTTCGGCGAGCCGTTCGGGTCGCTGGTGCTGGCCGTCGCCGTGACGATCATCGAGGTCGGGCTGATCGTCATGCTCATGGTGTCGACCGAGAAGGACACCTCGACCCTGGCCCGCGACACGGTGTTCGCAGCGCTCATGATCACCGTCAACGGCATCGTCGGCATCTCGTTGCTCGTGGGTGCGCTCAAGCACCACCTCGCCGTCTTCAACCCGGAGGGCACCGGGGCCGCTCTCGCGACCGTGATCACCCTGGCCGTCGTGTGCCTCGTCCTCCCCACCGTGACGACGTCCGAGCCCGGTCCGGAGTTCACGCCCGGCCAGCTGGCCTTCGCGGCCGTCGCGTCCCTGGCCCTCTACGCGATGTTCGTGGTCACCCAGACCATCCGGCACCGGGACTTCTTCCTGCCGGTCCGCGCCGCGCAGCACGTCCCCGTCGTACGGACCGACGCCGGCGACGAGCGGACCCGCTCAGCAGCAGCGCGGGCCGGGACCGAGCGGCGGCTCGACCACCAGCCGGTCGACCTCGACGAGGACGGTCATGCCGACCCGCCCACGGGTCGCGCCACGGTCACGAGTGCCGCGCTCCTCGTCGTCTCCCTGGTGGCCGTCGTGGGCCTGGCGAAGATCTGCTCCCCGGCGATCGAGTCCGCGGTCGCAGCCGTCGGTTTCCCAGCGACGGTGGTCGGCGTCGTCATCGCCCTGCTGGTCCTCGCCCCCGAGACGATCGCAGCCGTCCGGGCGGCCGCTCGCGACCGGGTCCAGGTGAGTCTCAACCTGGCTCTCGGATCGGCCATGGCGTCCATCGGCCTGACCATCCCCGCGCTCGCGATCGCCTCCATCTGGCTCGAGGGGCCCCTGGTCCTGGGCCTCAGCACCTTGCAGATCGTGCTGCTCCTCGTCACCGTCGCGGTCGCGATCCTGACCGTCGTGCCCGGGCGGGCCAAGCCCCTCCAGGGCGGGGTCCACCTCGTGCTGCTGGCGGCGTTCCTCTTCTTGACGGTGTCCCCGTGACCGGGCCGGAGCAGCCGCGCAAGCAGCGGCACCTCATCGACTTCGACGCGCCCCGCCGGCCCCGCGACACCGCCGCGGAGGCGGAGTCCCTCGAGCGCGTGAAGCGCTGGGTGATGTCGGTGCTGGTGGTGACGACGATCGCGCACCTCGCGGTCGGCCTGGTCATCGCAGCCGTGATGCTGGACGACCCTCAGCCCGGGGCCCGCGTGGGGCTCTGCGTCATCGCCGGCGCGTTCGGGGTGATCGGCGTCGCCCTCGCCCGGGCGATCCACGGCAGGTCGCCGCTCACCCCGTGGCTGCTCGCGGGGACGCTGCCGACGGTCGTCGGGCTCTGGCTGCTCCAGCGCTGATCCAGCGCTGATCCAGCCGCTGAGGGTCCGCGAGCACCCCCGGACGGACGAGAGCCCGGACGACCACCGGTTCACCGGTGGCCGCGCCGGGCTCTGCGCCGACCCTGACCTGGAGGGGTCAGAAGTACTTGTCGTAGATCTTCTGGTACGAGCCGTCGTCGCGCATCTCGGTCAGCGTGTCGTTGAGCTTGCGCAGGAGCGGCACGTTGCCGTCCTTGCGGACCGCCATGCCGTACTGCTCGCCGGTGTTGAACTCCATCGCGACCCGGGTGCCGGGGTTGTTGTCGACGACCGGGCCGGCCGCGGTGTTGTCGAGCACGATGGCGTCGACCGCCTGGTTGGCCAGCGCCCGCTGCAGGTCCCGGGAGTGGTAGGACACGATCTCGGTGTCCGACGGCGCGAAGTCACGCAGGTAGGTCTCACCCGTGGTGTCGGCCTGCACGCCCACCCGCTTGCCGGCGATGGAGTCGAGCGAGGTCGTGATCCCGGACCGCTTGTGGGTGATGAGGACCTGCGACGCGGCGAAGTAGGGGCTGGAGAAGTCGAGCGCGCGAGCCCGCTCACCGGTGATCGTCATCGCGGAGACTGCGACGTCACACTTGCCCTCGTTGAGGAGCTTGCCGGACGTGATGTCGTCGAAGGCGACGTCGATCATGTCGAGGTCGACCTTGAAGCGGTCGGCCATCTCCTTCATCAGGTCGACGTCGAAGCCCGTGAAGTCGCCGTTCTCCTTGCGGAACTCGAACGGCTCGTACGGGATGTCCGAGCAGACGGTGAGGGCGTTGTCGAAGACGTAGTCGACCTGGGACAGGGCGTCGCCGTCCTGGCCTGCGGCCTGCCCACCGCAGGCGGAGAGTCCGCCGGCGAGGACGAGCGCCGTCAGGGCAGCGAGGATCGGTCGTGACGAGCGGGTCATGGGATCAGTTCGCATTCACGGTGAGCGACTCACGGAGCCGCTGGAGGGAGTATTCGGTGATCTTGACGAGAGCGCCCTTGGCCTGCTCGCGGTCACGGGCGTCCAGGCTGATGATGGGGATGTTCGGCGACAGCGCGAGCGCTGCAGCGATCTCCTCGGCGGGGTAGCGGGGCACCCCGTCGAACTCGTTGACCGCGACGATGAAGGGGATGCCCTTCGACTCGAAGTAGTCGAGCGGGGAGAACGACTCGTCGAGGCGCGCCACGTCGACCAGCACGATGGCGCCGATGGCGCCGCGGCACAGGTCGTCCCACATGAACCAGAACCGGCGCTGGCCCGGGGTGCCGAAGAGGTAGAGGACCAGGTCCTCGGCGAGGGTCAGGCGGCCGAAGTCCATGGCGACGGTCGTGGTCGCCTTGGTCGGCACCGCAGCGAGGTCGTCCACGCCCTCGGACTCGTTGGTCACGAGTGCCTCGGTGCGCAGCGGATCGATCTCCGAGACGGCGCCGACGAGCGTCGACTTGCCCACCCCGAAACCGCCGGCGATGACGATCTTGGTGGACGCAGCCATGCGCTGGGCCTTAGTAGTTTCGAAGTCCACGGAGGGTCCTTTCGATGAGCTCGAGACGCTCATCTGTCGACGTCTTCTCGGTGATGGTGGCTTGGATGCGGATCAGGCCCTGTTCGATCAGGTCGCCCAGGAGAACGCGGACGACGCCGATGGGCATCTTGGTGAGGGCCGAGACCTCTGCGACCGACTTCCGGTCGCACGTTTCCAGCACCTGGGCGGAGGAGGGACTCAGCACGGGTGCCGAGGCTCCCGCCTGCAGGCGCAACGTCGCCTCCATCGGCAGCTCCACCGAGGTGGCGGTGCGGCCCGAGGTGATCGTGTACGACCGGATGAGTCGAGGTCGGTAGACCTCCTCGCCCTCCGGCTCGTCTGGGGGTGTCATGGCGTCTCCGGTCAGCTGCCCACGCGAGCGGTGGCCTGGACGGTCTGCCCGACGCGGTCGACCAGCAGGGCCATCTCGTAGCCCACCTGGCCGATGTCGGCCTCCTCCGTCGTCAGCACGGTGAGGTTGGAGCCGTCACCGACGCTCATGAGCATCAGGAAGCCCATCTCCATCTCGACGATGGTCTGCATCACTGCGCCACCCTCGAAGAGACGGGCAGCTCCGACGGCGAGGCTGGCGAGGCCGGAGGACACGGCCGCGACCTGCTCGGCCCGCTCGGCGGGGATGCTGGTGCTGGACGCCATGAGGAGTCCGTCGGCGGACACCAGGATGGCGTGTGCCGCGTCGGGGACCTCCTCGACGAAGCGCGACATCACCCAATCGAGGTCGCGCTCGTCACCCGAGGCGGGAGTGCTGGATTCGAAGGAGCTCATGCGGGGCCTGCTTCCGTGTGCTGGGAGGTGTTGGATGCTGCTCGGCGGCCGCGGGAGACGCCCGCGGTGTGGGACTGGAGACGGCGGCGGATGGCCTCGGGGTCGCGGACCTTCGCGCCGGCGGGTGCGGCGACGCCACCCGGGACCAGGCGCTCGCCGGGCTGGCGACGCGGGAGCCCCACCGGGGTGGACTCGGCCACGGGGACCTCCTCCGCCACCTGCTCGGCGATCTCCCATCCGCGGTCGAGCTCGGTCTGGTGCCAGTCGCGCTCGCCGTCGTCGCCGGCGAGGAAGCCGGAGCGGATCGACTTGAAGATCGGCGAGTCGTTGCCGTTGGCCGACTCGCTGGGGGCGCTGGGCGGCGTGCTCGGCAGCCCCGGCATGTCCCGGTTGATCTCCGGCGCCGCGCCCGGCGAGCGGGTCGGCAGCGGAGCACCGGCCAGGACGTCGGTCCGGGCGGAGGGCACCGCGACCGGCTCGGGGGTGGACGGCAGACCAGGCATGTCCCGGTTGATCTCGGGGGCCTCACCCGGCTGCCGGGTCGGCAGGCCGTTGGCCAGCCCGGTCCCGACACCCGCGCGGACCGGTGCGGCGTCGTACGACGGCTCCGCTGCAGGCTCGGGGGCGGTGCCGTTGGTCGGTCCGGCGAGCGGGTCGGTGAGCGGGTCGGCGACGCGGGCGGCCTCCTCGGCCACGGGCTCGGCGACGGGCTCCTGCTCCGCGACGGGCTGCTCGGCGACGAGCTCCTGCTCCTCGACCTGCTGCTCGTCGACGACCGTCTCGGCGGGCTCGTCCTGGGCCGCGGCGGTGCCGAGCACCTCCTGGGTCCGGGCCTCCTCCTCGGCCTGGGCGCGCTGCCGGGCCGCGAGGGCGGTGATCGGGACGACCTTGGCCGCCTTGCTCGGACCGTCCGCCGGCGCGTCGCCGGTCGGTCGGGGCGCCGCGGACCGCTTGCCGAAGAGCGGACCGCTGGCAGCGGACGTCTCGGGCGGGAGGAACGCGTCGGCACCAGTCCTCGGCATGTTGGCGCCGGGCTCCCGACGAGGCAGCAGGCTGCCCAGCGGGGGTCGGTCCGGGTCGCCGGCGCCGAGGCTCAGGTCGGGGACCTTCGTCTCGGGAGCGGCCTGGGGCGCAGCGGCCTTCTCGGCAGCAGCCCTCTCGGCAGCAGCCTTGTCCGCAGCAGCCTTCTCGGCAGCAGCCTTCTCGGCAGCGGCCTTGTCCGCAGCAGCCTTCTGGGCAGCGGCCTTCTCGGCAGCGGCCTTGTCGGCAGCGGCGCCGTCGGCGGCCTTCTGCGCGGCCTTGTCGGCGGCCGACTTCTCCTTGGCGGCGTCCTTGGCAGCCTTGGCGGCGGCCTTCTCGGCAGCCTTGTCGCTCCGGCTCTTCGAGCGCGAGCGGCGGCCGGAGGTCTCCACCACCGTGGAGCCGGTCTCGAGCACCTCGGGCGTCCCCGTGGACGTCGAGGCGGTCGGAGTCGTGGAGGGGACGGCCCCGGCCGGGACTGCGGTGCGCGCCGGGCGGGCGGTCTGCGGCAGCTCGGGCAGGATCGCGGGGGGCAGGATCACGGTGGCGGTCAGGCCGCCGCCGGGGTTCTTGGCCAGGCGGGCGGTGATGCCGTGCCGCTCGGCGAGACGCGAGACCACGAACAGACCCATCCGGCGAGCGGTCTCGGGCGTCGCCTGGACACCGCTGGACAGCTCGGCGTTGAACCGCTCGAGGTCGCTGACCGGCACGCCGAGGCCGGCGTCGGTCACCGTGAGCGTCACACCGTCGGCACCGAGGACCGCGTTGATGCGGACGGGCTCGGTCGGCGGGGAGAACGTGAGGGCGTTGTCCACCAGCTCGGTGAGCAGGTGCACGACGTCGGCCGCTGCGTCCTCGCTGATCCGGGTGTTGAGGTGCGACATGATCTGCACCCGCTGGTAGTCCTGCACACCGGACGTGGCCGCCTGGAGCGTCTCACCGACCGTGAGGCTGAACTGTCCGGCCGCCTTGTTGGGCGCGTCGGCCAGGATCAGCAGCGAGTCAGCCGTACGACGCATGCGCGAGGCCAGGTGGTCGAGGCGGAAGAGGCTCTCGAGGCGCTTCGGGTCCTCCTCGTCCTGCTCCAGGCGCTCGATCTGCGCGAGCTGCTGGTTGACGAGGGAGTTGCTGCGTCGGGACAGCGTCACGAACATCGCGTTGACGGTCTGGCGGAGCTGGGCCTCACCGGACGCCAGGTGGATGGCCTGGCGGTGGAGGTCGTCCACCGCGCGGGCGACCTGGCCGATCTCCTCGTTGGTGGTCACGTCGAGCGGGCGGACCGGCTCGGGCTCCTGGCCGGACCGGATCCGGTGGACCGCGTCGGGCAGCTTCTGGCGGGCCACGGCGAGAGCGCCGTCACGGACCTTGCCGATCGGGACGAGCAGGCTGCGGGCGATCATCGCCGCGAGGGCGACGGCCGCGGCCAGGGCGGCCAGGGTGACCAGGGCGCCGATGAGGGCGCTCTGACGCTTGTCGGAGGCCGCGGCGTTCAGCGACTTCTCCACGCCCTTGAGCAGTCCGGTGGTGATCGCGTCGTAGGGCAGGTAGGAGTCGCGCCCGCCGAGGTCCATCGCCACGTCGTCACGGATCAGGCCGGCGTGCAGCGCGTTCGTCGTACGGAGCTCGGCGACCTCGTCGGTGTACTTCGAGCTGAGGGAGCCCGCGAGACGGTCGACGGCCGAGGCCTCGACGCCGATCTCGGAGAAGAGCTCCTGGGAGCCGGACTGGCCGAGCTCCTCGTTGGCGATGAGCGCCTGCTGCATCGCGAGGGAGAGGCGGCCGGTGAGGGCCTGGGAGAGCTGCTCGAGGCGCGGCTCGGGAGTGGCCTGGGCGGCGTTCACGCTCGTGATCAGCTGGGAGACGCTGGACTCGAGCTGGCGCACCAGGGCGATCCAGGTGGCGGGGCCGAGCTCGGCCGCACCCTCGGTCCGGATGGCCTGGCTCAGGTCGAGCATCGCGCTGACCTGGGCCGACTGCAGCCCGTCGAGGTCAGCCTGGTCGGCGACGTCCTGGAGCTCCTCGGAGGTCCGGTTGACCTCGTCGAGCGCGTCCAGGAGGTCACCCTCGCTGGAGGTGCTCGACCCTTGGGCCGCGACCATGGCCGACTCGGCTGCGTCGAGGTAGTCGACCGCGGGGGCGAGCACGGTCACCTGCTTCGCACCGGTGGAGGCGCTGCTCGCCTCGGCGAGGTCGTTCTGCACCCGGAGGCCACCGAGGGTGGCTGCCAGGAGCAGGGGGATGGCCAGCGCCAGCGCCATCTTCCGGCGCAGCGGCCAACCCGCGACCGAAAGGCCGGTGGCCGATCGCGGCTGGGGGGCATCCTGAGTCATGTCTGCCTCGCGTTGGGGTGTGGACGAATTCGGTGACGAGCGGGCCCGGTGGGAACCGGGGCGAATCCCAAAGTAGGGACTCGTCCGGGTTTCCGTGGGCTTTTCCCGGAACTCGTTACCAACCGGTGGATCCGGTCCAGCCGGGCGCGCCGGAGTGTCGCTCCCGTCCCACCCGCACCAGCAGTGGCACTCTGTGAGGTTCGGTCCTTGTCACGCCCTTCGTCACGCCGGTCGTACGCCGGTCGTCGCGCCGGTCGTCGCCCGGCCGGTGAGCAGGTCCCGCCCCTTCCCGGATCGGGCCGACTCCGGCAGGCTCCCTGCCATGACCAGTCATCTCGGGACGGGTCGGGCGCTCGCGCTCACCCTCGTCACCACCCTCCTCTCGCTCCTGCCGCTCGCCGGCCCCACGCAGCCGGCGGCCCAGGCCGTCGCTCCCCTCACGGTCGCCCAGGCGGTCTCCCGGCAGGACGGCACGAGCCAGACGGTCCGCGGGTACGTCGTGGGGCAGCCCACCGGCACCAGCACGGTGCTGCGCTCGGGGTTCACCAACGACTACGCCATCGCGATCGCCGACTCTGCGTCGGAGACCGGGACGACGCGGATGCTCTACGTCCAGGTCCCGAGCGCCTTCCGCTCGCAGTGGGGGCTGCGCACCAACCCGGGGCTGATGGGCAAGCAGGTCGACGTCACGGGCACGCTGGCGGCGTACTTCTCCCACCCGGGCATGACGGGCACCACGGCCTTCGCCCTCGCGGGCGGGACGACGCAGCCGCCGCCCGGCGGCACGACCAGCCCCTGGGACTCCACCTACTACGCGCCGGCCGTCGGCAAGAGCGGCAC
Source organism: uncultured Nocardioides sp. (assembly GCA_902805885.1). Classification (GTDB taxonomy): domain Bacteria; phylum Actinomycetota; class Actinomycetes; order Propionibacteriales; family Nocardioidaceae; genus Nocardioides. The sequence goes on from CADCUM010000090.1 coordinate 9,822, forward strand.
GGCGCTGCGCACGTCGCTCCACGACATCATCGACGGCCACACCAAGCTCTCCTACGACCAGGTGTGGACCGCGCTCAAGGACACCGACCAGGACCCGAGCAACACCGCCAACGTCATCGAGATCTACTCGGGGCGCTCCATCTCCAAGACCCTCAACGGCGGCACGGCCGACGACTGGAACCGCGAGCACGTCTGGGCGCAGAGCCACGGTGGCTTCGGCACCACGGCCGGGCCCGGCACCGACGTGCACCACCTGCGCCCCGAGGACGTGACGGTCAACTCCACCCGCGGCAACAAGGACTTCGACCTCGGCGGCACGGCGGTCTCGCAGTGCTCGGACTGCTGGACGGACTCCGACTCCTTCGAGCCCCGGGACGCCGTCAAGGGCGACGTCGCGCGGATGCTGTTCTACATGGCGATCCGCTACGAGGGCGACGACGGGTTCGTGGACCTCGAGCTCAACGACGCGGTCAACGGGACGACGCCGTGGCACGGGAAGATCTCCGTCCTGCTCCGCTGGAACACCGAGGACCCGGTCAGTGCGTTCGAGATGCGTCGCAACGACCGGATCCACAGCGCCTGGCAGGGCAACCGCAACCCGTTCATCGACCACCCCGAGTGGGCCGCGGCGATCTGGAACTGACCGGGACGCGAACCAGGGACCGGACGCACTGGGTGGGCGAGTCCCTCACGTCGTGGGTGTTGCAACACCCACTACGTGACGAAGTCCCCGCACATGCGGGGACTTCGACGCGACCTAGAACGAGGAGTCGACCTACTCCGAGAGCAGGCTGCCCAGCCCGCCACCGCTCGAGCCGTGGTTGTGCGGCGGCACGACGGGGCCCTCGGAGGGCTGGACGACGACGAAGCCGGGGCCCTGGAAGGCGTACTGGAACGCCTCGCCCGTCCCGCCGCGGAGCATCGAGCGCATGTTCATCGAGCTGACGACCTGCGGCACGAGGTTGGCCGACCAGCACACGGCGGCGTTGATGTCGACGTACGTCGGCGCCTGGGAGCAGTCGAGGATCAGCGGCTGGCCGTCACTGGTGAGCGCGACGGTCCCGGTGCCCTGGATGAGGGTGTTGAACATGCCGCCGGCCAGCACGCCGGCGCCCTTGACGCGGTGTACGTCGAAGTCGAGGCCGGCGTCCATCGCGAGGAGCGCGGTGCCGTTGACCGACAGGCCGTCGCCCTCGAGCTTGACGAGGAAGATGTCCTTGGCCGTGTCGGCGAAGAACACCTCGCCCCGGCCGGCGACCGTCATCAGCGGGGTGTCCTCGGACGTGACGAGGCGGCGCATCATCTTGCCGATCGACCCGGCCGACTTGTGCTCGAAGCTCACCTGGCCCTGGTAGGCCACCATGGCGCCCTTGGCCGCGAGCACCGGCTCACCCAGCACGACGCGCAGCGTCTTGCGGTGGTGGAGGGAGAACCGCTCGGCGGTCTGGACCTCCTCGTTGGGCTGGGCGAAGAGCTCGCTGCGCATGGTGTTCCCCCTGGTGCTCGTGTCCGGCGGCCCCCTCGGTCACCGTTCTCGGCGGAAGCCTAGCCAGGCGGCCGCGACCCGTCTGGACCAGTTGCGTGCGGTCCCCGTGACGGGCCGCGTGCGTCGCAGGAACCGCAAGGCGCCGGGGGGCTCCTCACGCGCGCCGCGGCCGGATGGCGACGACGTTGGCCGGCCACTCCCGCGGAGCCGCCCGCGCGGGCGCAGGCGTCGCACACCCCGCCTGCACGTCGAGCTGCTCGACGACGTTGGCGCGCACCCGTACGACGTGAGGCCGGGGGTCGTCGTACCGCTGGACGACGACGACGCCGTCGAGCACGTGGTCGCAGGTGAACTCGGGGAACCGCCGGTGGCCGGCCGCCTTGGCACCGGGGCGGAGCAGGTGGTCGACGACGAACTCGAGCGTCGACCCGAGGTGCCGGCTGAGCTCGCGGCCGTCCCACCGCAGGCAGCAGCCCCGGTCGCACGGACGCCAGGCCAGGCGGGCGAACGGCACCCGCAGGTCGCCCCGCCCGGTCGGGGTGCCGCGGAGCGTCCCGTCGCCGTCGGCCACGTCGTGGAGGAAGTCGCGCTCGGCGGCGTCGAGCGGGGGCACGACGCGGATGCGTCCGCGGATGAGCTCGTCGTGGAACAAGGGGACCTCCTGGCGTCGGTCCTCCGAGCCTCCCCGCCCCGGCACCCCGGCGAAACCGTCGTCGCCGGATCTGTGGAGAGCCCGGACCTGTGGAGAGCCCGGACCTGTGGAGAGCGCGTCAGGGGGCGCTGCTCCCCCGGCGCTCCTCCTGGTCGACGAGCGCCGGGAGGTCGGCGAGCCGGTCGAGGCCCTGGAGCGCCCGCCACATCCGCTGGTTGCCGGAGAACCGTTCGCGGTGCCGGTCGAGGAACCACCAGTAGCCCGCCGTGAAGGGGCAGGCGTCCTCCCCCACCCGCACCTTGGGGTCGAACCGGCACGACCCGCAGTGGTCGCTCATCTTGTTGATGTAGGCGCCGCCCGAGGTGTAGGGCTTCGTCATCATCGTCCCGCCGTCGGCGTGCTGCGACATGCCGACGACGTTGGCGACCATCACCCAGTCGTAGCCGTCGACGAAGGCGCGGTGGAACCACTCGGTCATCTGCTGCGGCGACCAGCCGCGCTGGAGCGCGTACGAGCCGAGCACCATCAGCCGCGGGATGTGGTGCACCCAGCCGTGCTCCGCGAGCCGTCCGAGCGTGTGGGAGAGGCAGCGCGCGTCGGTGGCGTCGCCGTCGAGCTCGGCGAACCAGTCCGGCACCGGCTCGGTCGCGCCCAGCGCGTTCTCGTGGCGGTAGTCGTCGCCCTGGTGCCAGTAGGTGTGCCAGACGTAGTCGCGCCAGCCGATCACCTGCCGCACGAACCCCTCGACGCCGGCGATGGGCGCGGCGCCGCTGCGGTACGCCGTCTCCGCCCGCTCCACCACCTCGAGCGGGTGGAGCAGGCCGAGGTTCATCGACGCGCTGATCATGCTGTGCGCCATCCAGGGGTCGCCCTCGAGGATCGCGTCCTCGTGGGCCCCGAAGTGCGGCAGCCGCTCCTCGACGAAGTGGTCGAGAGCCGCGAGCGCCTCGTCGCGCGTGGCGGCGAACAGCCGGGGCCCGTCGGTGCCGAGGAAGGTGACGTCGCCGTCGCGCTCCCAGCGGTCGAGGTCGGCCCGGACCTCCGCGTCGACGTCGTCCTCCGTGGGCCACCACGGGTCGGGCACGCCGAGGGTGGTCGCGCCCCGCGGCGGGGGCTGACGGTTCTCGTGGTCGAAGTTCCACCGGCCGCCGGCAGGCTCGCCACCGTCGAGCAGCACGCCGTGCGCCAGCCTGGCGCGACGGTAGAAGTCCTCCATCAGGAGCCGCTTCGCGCCCCGGCCCTCGGCCCACCGGTCGAAGTCGTCGCGGCTCGTCGCGAACCCGCGCGGCGGGAGCACCGTCGTACCCAGCTCCTCGACCAGGCGCAGGGCGGCGTACGACGTGGGGTGGACGACCTCGACGTCCTCCCCCGCGTCCAGCAGCGCCCGCACCACCTCGGAGTAGGTGTCCTCGCGGACATAGGTGAGCCGGTCCCCCAGCTCGGCGGCCCGGTGCCGCATCGCGCTGAGGACGAGGTGCGCCTTGGCGCGGTGGTAGCGCCGGCGCCGGAAGACGGCGCGGGACTCCACCAGCAGCAGGGGCCCGTCGTGGTCCTCGGTGAAGTGCGGCCCGAGCTGGTCGCCGAAGAGCCACCTCGTCGTCATGGGGTCAGGCCCGCTCGACCTCGCTGCTGAGCTTGAGCACGACGGTGCCGTCCTCCTGCTCGATGACGTACGCCGGGTCGTCGGCGCTGCCGTGCCGGGTGATCTCCGAGCCCTTGGTCGTGCGGGTGACGTCGTCCTGGTGGACCTCGGCGACCTTCCCCTCGGCCCAGGAGCTGCCCCACTTCCACTTCACTGTCGTGCCCTTGCGGATGCTCATGCGGCGTGAGGTACCCGCTCGCGACCCAGAACAGGAGCGGCCGGGTCAGGAGCGGACGTGCATCCGCTCGCCCTGGGGTCCGAAGATCGCCAGCACCTCCGTCGGCGTCGGGCCGGGGTTGCTGATCCAGTGGGGGGTGCGGGTGTCGAACTCCACGACCTCGCCCGGCCCGATGGTCAGGTCGCGGCTGCCGAGGACGAGGCGGACCTGACCGGACAGGACGTAGAGCCACTCGTAGCCCTCGTGCGTCTTCATCGACGGCTCGGCCGACGCCTCGACCGGCATCACCATCTTGAAGGACTGCAGGCCGCCGGGCCGCCGGGTCAGCGAGATGAACGTCCGGCCGTGCCGCACGACCGGCTTCGACCGGATCCGGGGGTCGCCCGTCTCGGGCGCGTCGACCAGCTCGTCGAGCGCGACCCGGTGGGCCCGCGCGAGCGGCAGCAGCAGCTCCAGGGTCGGCTTGCGCCGGCCCGACTCGAGGCGGGAGAGCGTGCTGACGGAGATGCCGGTCTCCTCGGCGAGGTCGGTCAGCGTCGCCTCCCGCTCGAGCCGCAGCTGGCGCAGCCGTGGGCCGACCCCGCGCAGCACGTCCTCGTCGTCGACAGGCTGGTTCACGGGTTCCTCCTGGGCTGGTCCATGGGCTGGTCCACGGGCTGGTCCAAGAGCCGGTCCATGGACTGGTGCATGCGCTGGCCCATGCGTTCACTTTGCCAGATCGGCAAGTATCTTTGTCAATAGCGCGAACCCCTTCCATGCTGGGTGTCATGAGCGATGAGACCTATGACGTGGTGGTGGTCGGCGGCGGTGCAGCCGGCCTGAGCGGAGCGATGGCGCTGGGCCGGTCCCGGCGCCGGGTGCTGGTGGTGGACGCGGGCGAGCCGCGCAACGCACCGGCCGACCATGCCCACAACTACCTCGGGCGCGAGGGGGTGCCGCCGCTGGAGCTGCTCGAGGACGGCCGCGCCGAGGTGGCGTCGTACGGCGTGGAGGTCGTGACGGACCGCGTCGTCGGCGTGGAGCGGTCGGGCGCGGCGTTCCTCGTGACGTCCGCGTCGGGCCGGACCGACCGGGCCCGGCGGGTGCTGGTCACCGGCGGGGTGGTGGACGAGCTGCCCGACGTCCCCGGCCTCGCCGAGCGGTGGGGGCGCGACGTCCTGCACTGCCCCTACTGCCACGGCTGGGAGGTGCGCGACCAGCCGATCGCCGTGCTGGCGACCTCCCCGATGGCCGCCCACCACGGGCTCCTCTTCCGGCAGCTCTCCGACGACGTCGTCATGGTCGTCGCCGACGGCACCGAGCTGCCCGACGCCGACCTCGAGAGGCTCGCGGCGATCGGCGTCCGGGTCGAGGTCGGCACCCCACGCGAGGTCGTGACGGACGGCGACCGGCTGGTCGGGCTCCGCCTCGCCGACGGCTCGGTGCTCGAGCGCGAGGCGATCGTGGTCGCGACCACGCCCCGGGTGCAGGCCGACTTCCTCTGGCCGCTGGGGCTCCGGCCGCAGCCGTTCGAGATGAACGGCGTGGTCCTCGGCTCGGTCATCGGCGTCGAGGCCACGGGCGCGACCTCGGTGCCGGGCGTCTTCGCGGCAGGCAACGCGACCGACGTCTCGATGACCCTGATGGCGTCCGCGGCCCACGGGATGCGCGTCGGGGCGTTCATCAACGCCGAGCTCGCCGGCGAGGACGCGGCGCGGGCCGTGCAGGCTCACCGGGAGCAGCTCTTCGAGCCGGCGGCCTGGGAGGAGCGCTACTCCGGCGAGCGGGTCTGGAGCGGGCGGGCCAACCCCCAGCTCGTCGCCGAGGCTGCGGACCTCTCCCCCGGCCGGGCCCTCGACGTGGGCTGCGGCGAGGGTGGCGACGCGGTCTGGCTCGCCACGCAGGGCTGGTCGGTGACGGCGCTCGACTTCGCGGCCGCGGCGCTGTCCCGTACCTCCGCCGCGGCCGTCGAGGCCGGCGTCGCCGACCTGGTGGTCACGCGGCAGGCCGACGTCCGCGCGTGGTCACCCGACGGGGAGACCTGGGACCTGGTGTCGGCGCAGTTCCTGCACCTGCCCGACGGCGGCATGGTCGACGTCGTACGGCGACTCGCCGCCGCCGTCGCGCCCGGCGGCACGCTGCTGGTGGTCGGCCACCACCCCGACGACCACTCGACCGGGCTCCGGCACGGGCACCACTCGTTCCTCTACACGGCGGACTCCCTTCTGCCGGGTCTCGCGCCGGCGCCCGGGACCGACCCGGCGTTCGAGGTCGAGGTGTGCGAGTCCCGCTCCCGCACCGCGACCCATCCGCACTCCGGTGAGGAGGTCACCGTCCACGACGCGGTCCTGCGCGCCCGGCGACTCCGCTGACCGGGCACGTCGTCCCCACTGATCGCGCCGAGCGGGCACGTCGTTCCTCGCACAATGCGAGACACGGCGCTCCCGCGCCCGGAGAATCGTCCCGTGCACCCCGCCCACGCCACGCGTCGTACCGTCGTCGCGTTGCTCGTGGCGGCGCTGGCGGCGGTCCTCGTGCTGTGGCACCCCTCGGACCGCCTGGACGGCGTACGCCGCCTCGCCGGGCTCGAGCCGGAGCGGCGGCTGCCCGCACCCACGGTGCTGCACCGGGGCGGGAGGTTCGCGTTCCTCCAGACCCAGCCGGGGTCGAGCGAGCCGGTGGGCTGGGACCCGTGCGAGCCGGTGCGCTACGCGGTCAACCCGCAGGGTCAGCCGGCCGGTGGCGCCGAGCTCATCGAGCGGGCGGTGGCCCGCACGTCGGAGGCGACCGGGCTCGAGTTCGAGGACGTGGGAGAGACCGACCTGAGGCCCTTCCGCGGCGGCTCCATCTCACTGGGCGCCGACGAGCGGCTGGTCATCGGGTGGGGCGACGCCGGTGAGTACGACGAGCTCGCCGGCGACGTCGCCGGGCTCGGCGGCGGCGCCACCGAGGACGACTACGGGCACGTCGAGTACGTCACGGGCGGCGTCGTCCTCGACACGGAGGCGTTCACCCCGACGACGATCGCGCAGAGTCCTCAGGTCATGGAGGCGGTCGTCGTGCACGAGCTCGCCCACGTCGTCGGCCTCGCGCACGTGCCCGAGCCGATGGAGATGATGTACGACAGCAGCCGCGGGCAGATCTCCTACGGCCCCGGCGACCTGGAGGGTCTGGCACGCCTCGGCTCGCTGCCGTGCCGCTGAGGTTGTCCACAGATCGCGACGAGGGGCTGTCGGCGACCTGCTCGTCTCGACCAGCCTTGCGGCCATGGACGTCTCGGGAACCTCCACCATCCACCTCGACCGCGCCGGGGTCGCCGCCCGGCGGGCAGCGCTGGCGGCACGGGTCGACGACCTGACCGACCAGCGCCGGGAGGTCGCCCACGCGGTCGAGTCGATGCTGCCGGGCTGGCGCGGTGCCGCGGCGGAGTCCTTCCGCACCCGCTGGGACGAGTGGCGCGAGGGTGCCGACGCCGTGATCGCGGCGCTCGGCGCCGACCTCGCCGCCCTCGACCTCGCGGCCGCCGACCTCGACGGTGCGGACGCCGCGTCCGGCCTCACCTCCGCCCGCCTGCAGGGACGGCTCGGATGACGGCCTTCGAGGTGGACGTCGACGCGCTCCGCGAGGTCGTGGCCGCCATGGCGTCCTGCCAGCGCCGGCTGCTCGACCTGGCCGCCGACGTCGAGCACCTGCACGCCGCGCTCCGACCTGCTTGGTCCGGCCTCGCCGCCGACGCGCACTCCACGTCGTACCTCGCCTGGCGCGGCGACTGCGCGGCGATGATCACCGCACTGGCCGGCGTCCGCGGCCTCGCCACGACCGCCGAGGACAACTACCGCGCGTCCGTCGCGGCCAACCTCGCGCTCTGGGAGCAGGTGCGATGAGGATCGCGGTCGAGTGCGGCGGCTTCCGCGACGCCGCCGAGGCCTGTCACACCGCCAACCACGTCGCGGCCCTGGTGACCGAGTCGCTGGCCGGCAAGCTCGGCGGGTACGCCGGCATGGCGGGCGACGACTCCACCAGCGTCGACTTCGCTTCGTCGTACGACGAGGGCGCGCGCGAGGCGCTGGCGACCCTCGCCGAGCTGACCCACGCCTTCATCGGCCTGGGCCGGCTGCTGAGGAGCACGGGCGCCAACCACGCCGCGGCCGAGGCCGCGTCGGCGGGGAGGCGCGCCGACGTCGATGACGGGCGGGACGACGAGGGACGCGACGACGCCTGGCGGCACGTGGCGCCTGACGACCCGCCCAGCAGCCTCGGGGCGGACGAGCCCTCGTTGGGCGAGATCGACCGGTGGATCCTCGACCGGGTCGAGGGCTTCGTCTGGCCGGGCGCCGACGTGTCGCTGCTGCGGGACGCGGCGCTCACCTGGCAACGCACCGCCACGACCGTCGAGCGGTTGACCTCCCACCTCGACGTCGTCGAACCGCTGCTCCGACGGCAGGAGTCCCCCGAGGTGCCGGTGGCGATCGAGGTGGTGGCGTCGCTGAGGGACCTCGTCGTCACCGTCGCCGACGAGCTGGTGGCCCTGGGCCAGGCGTGCGACGACTACGCCGACTCCGTCGAGGAGACGCACGACCGCACCCGCGCCCTGCTCGCCGAGGTCGGGCAGATGATCGTCGAGGGCGTGCTGGTCTCTGCGGTCGTCGGCGCCGTGACCGGCGGTCTCGGCGCGAGCGGGAGCATCGGTGCGACCGTCGCCCGGATCCGCGCGCAGGCCCCGCGCTTCCACGCCCTGCTCGTCTCGGCCCGCGCCGCCGGCTCCGTCGGCGCCTCCCGGGTCCGCGCGGCCCGCGACTCACTGGTGAAGGTGCGTGGGGAGCTCGAGCGCTTCGCGCGGGTCCCTGCGCGGAACGATCGGGGTTCTGCGGTGAATCCGCTGGGGCGGTTCGTCGGCAAGGGGACACCCCGTCGACCCCCGGAGGTCGAGGATCCCAAGCTCGGCAACTACGTGGCGAACCTGTTCAAGGGCGCGGACAACCCGAACCGGGTCGGCGACGGGACCACCATGGACGCGATCCGGCACGAGCTCCGCACCGGCGAGACCGTGCACCAGCGCCGCCACCTCACCAAGGGACGCGAGACCGTGCAAGGTCTTGAGAACTGGTTGGATCGACATCCTGACGCCTCGTCCAGCGACCGGTCCGTCGCACAGTCCCTCATCGCCGAACTCAAGGAGGCACTGAGCTCATGACCGCCTCACAGGACCTCGTCCACCGGATGATCCAAAGCTTTCCGCAGCTACGGCCGCTCTACCACAGCCATCTCGATGACATGGGTGGCGAGCTGTTGCCGTACCTGTTGATGGCGGACGCCGCTCGTTGGGCCAGCGCGGAGCTGGTGAGCGACGCCGCAACGGTGGGTGCGCTGGTGCGCTGGCTGGAGCAGGAGTTCGAGGCCGCCGGGGCCGACGAGAAGGATCTGATCGGGCTGGGCTTCGTCGAAGCCCTGCCAGCAGCCCCAGAGGGAGACCCCCTGCTCGAACGGCTGGGCCCCTCGCTCCGGCAGGTGGCGGAGGAGCTCGGCCTCACGCGGTGAGCACGATGGAGTGGGCCTGGCCGCCTTCCGCGCGGCGGCCATGGGGCGCGGCGTCAATCCAAGCCTGGGCCACTCCGGGAGTCAACCGGCGTGCGACCCGCCGTACGGCGTCGGCGCACGCCGTCGAGCCTGCCGGCCGCGCGACAGTCCTGGCCCCCCGATCGAAGATCAGCGCCACGATGCGCACGTTCGGGCTCGTTCATTCATTTGAATGAACGAGCGCGAGGGCGCCTGCGTGCAGGATCGCACCGCAGGAGCGCTACTTCTTCCGCGAGGCAGCCTTGCTCAGCGTCTTGGCCTCAGCCGCGACGCGCTTGGTCGTGGCCGGGTCCATGAGCGGCTCGGTGTCCGGCTGGAAGAGGTCGGTCTCGGTGGTGTCCGGGTTGTAGCCCGGGCCGGCGGCGGTGATGCCCGACGGCGTCTCGATGTCCTCGCCGACCTTGCGGGCGGTGCGCGGCGCCTTGGGCGGCTCGGGCACGGGCGTCGGGGTCGCAGCGTCCTCGAGCACCTCCGGCGGGACGGGACCGGGCCGCTGGATGACGACCTCCTGGACCGCGTCCTGCACCGGCTCGGTGTGGAACGGCGACCTCTCCGCCAGCACGCCCACCACCCGGCCGGCCGCATCGACACCCGCGAAGGCCACGCGGGTGGAGTCGGCGACGAGCTCCCCGAGGGTGCGGCGCGGGTGGAGCACCATCCCGGTGCTGCGTCGTACGGCGTAGGTCACTGCCTGACGGACAACCATGGTCGAGTCCCTTCGAGTCGGCGTACTGACGAGTCGGTACCCGACGACGCAGCCGGGCATGTGGTGACCTGGCCCACCAAGGACCGGGCCTGGCCACCCCTACGAGGCACGTCACAGGCCGGAAGCGCCTAGAAGCGACCGACCCGGGTACTGCATCCACATGTCCCACGAGATCAGTACCGACGACAACGCCCACACGACCGCTCGCACGACGACCACGGGCCACAACACGACCCGTCGCGTGAGCACCGAGACCAAGCACTCGCTCAAGACGACCGAGCTGCCGATCTACATCCTCGCCGTGGTCGGCGTCCTGATCGCTGCGGCCATGGCCGACGAGGCGTCGGACTTCGGCACCCAGGAGGCGTGGAAGTACATCACCTGGCTGACCATCGGTTACCTGCTCAGCCGCGGCCTCGCGAAGTCCGGCAGCCGCGACTTCTACGACGACGACCGCAACCGCTGACCTCGAGGTCCGCAGACATGACCGCCCCCAGCGCGATGCGCTGGGGGCGGTCACATGTCCGAGCACGGGTGACCGGCGCGGGCGTCGTACGACGTCGCGCCGGAGCCGCCGCGGATCAGAGGTGCTGGAGCTTGGCGTAGGGGCTGCGGATGCGGATCCGCTGCGAGCCGAAGTCCACAGTGACGGCGTGGGCCTCGGCGTTGACCACCTTGCCGAGGCCGTAGAGGTCGTGGCACACGGCGTCGTCGACCGAGAAGTCCTCGATGGTCGGCTCGGGGTCGGGCGCGAACGGGCTGCTGGCCAGGTGGCGGCGCCGGGGAGCTGAAGAGTTCGTCATGGTCCGTCCAGTATGCGCCTCGCAACCCGGGGCGGGCGAACTTTCGATGACGATGTGGCGCGATTGTGGGTCGTTCACTGTGTGACTACCTCGACCGGACCGCGCTCGAACAGCACCTCCCAGTCGTCGACCAGCCAGCGGTCACCGCGGGCGACAAGCACGTACGTCCCCCGCCTCGTCACAGGCAGCAGCGAGTGCCGCCCGCTGTCGTCGTCGAGCCGCTCGAGGACGAGGTTCGTCTCCACGGCGAAGCTGAGGCCGAGCGCATCGCGGCCGACGATGGCCGCCTCGGCCGGACCCACCCGGGTGCCGAAGAGGTGGGGCAGGTCGTCGGCGCGGCGGTAGCCCCGCGGCACCTCCGCCACGTCGTGCAACGTCAGGCCGTTGACCCGTTCGGTCGCCGTCGGCTCCCCTGCCACGCGAGCGCGGACGACGCGGTCCCAGTCCTGCCGGACGCGCGGCGTGAGCACCTTCGCCAGTCGCGCCAGGTCGCGCGTCTGCTGCTCGGGGACAGGCAGCGCGAGCGACGTCGTCCTCTGCCGCCCCACGAGATCCGCGAGCATGCAGTACGCCGCCATCACACGCTCCGCGCCGTGCTTCTCTGCCGCCGGCCCGGTGAACGGCTCGGCCCCCGGCACGCACGGCAGGGACTCCTCGCCGGCGGATGGTTCGACCGAGGGCAGGTCGGAGCCGGGCAGGTCGGAGCCAGGCGGGTCGGACGGCGCGACCGACCCCGACGAAGTGGCCTCGCTGGCATCGCCAGCCGATCGCTTCTCGGTCGCGCAGGCGCCCAGGGCCAGGACGAGCACCGTCAGGACGAGCACGACCGCGGCGACCACTCGCCCCCTCCTTGCGGAGGTCCGGCTGTTGCGCTTGGTCGGCCCGGAGGACATGGTGGAGAGCATGGCAGTCACCAGCTTCCAGGACCTACCCCTCGCCGACCGTGATCACGAGTGGGACGGCGACGCAGCCGAGAAGCGAGTCAGGAAGTGGGCGGGCGCCGAGGACGAGCCCAACGAGAAGTACCGCAACGCCCACCTCTGGTACGACGCGGAGAAGAAGGACAACTTCACCGCCCACAAGTTCCTCGTCGCCGACGTCGTCGGTGGCGACCTGAAGGCGGTCCCGCGCGGCATCATGGCCGCGGCCAACGTCCTGTCCGGCGGCCGCGGCGGCGCCGACATCCCCGAGAAGGACGTCGCGCGGCTGAAGAGCCACGTGGCGAAGTACTACGCCAAGATGGGCGACGACGCACCCTGGGACGACTGAGCCCTGGGTCGCCGCGTCACTCCACGTCGATCGCCCGCGGATCACCGGACCCCGCGGACAGGCTGCGCGCGCCCGACGTCGCCGGCTTGGGGTTGTCGATCTCGTCGGCGCGCAGCGCGTCGAGGCCCCAGATGACGAGGCACCCGATGATGCCGACGAGGATGGCGGTCGAGCTGATGAGGACCATGGTGACCACGGGACTGCTCCTTCGATGGGGGACGTGAAAACCTCTACGTACCTGTATAACTACCTGTAGAGGTTTTGACCAGCCCTTTCGACCACCTGATTCCCGGAGGCACCGATGAGCGAGCACCTGACGATCGGCGCACTCGCCCAGCGGACGGGACTGACGCCCAACGTCCTCCGCACGTGGGAGAACCGCTTCGGCTTCCCGGCCGGACGGCGTACGACGTCCGGCCACCGACGGTTCACCGAGGCCGACGTGACCCTCGTCGGCGAGGTCCTGGCGGCGCGAGGACGCGGTGTCCCGCTGAGCCTCGCGATCGAGAGCGTCCTGCAGCGCCAGCAGCACGCCCGGGGCGACTCGGTGCATGCCACCCTCGTCCGTGAGTTCCCGGACCTCCGCACCCAGCGACTCGGCCGGGCGGTGCTGGTCGCGGCCTCCCACGCCATCGAGGACGAGTGCCTGGCGCGCGCGGAGCGGTCGGTCGTGCTCGGCACGTTCCAGGAGGGACACCGCTTCAGCGGGTCCGAGCGGCGCTGGGGCGAGCTGGCCCGCACGGCGACGTGGTCGGCGGTGCTGGCCGACTTCGACGAGACCCTGCCCGCCGACCCCACGGCGCGGCCGGCGCGGTGCCAGCTGGCCGAGGACTCCCCCTTGAGGCGGGAGTGGACAGTGGTGACGCTCAGCCCGACCTTCGCCGCGGTCCTCGCCGCGTGGGAGGTCCCCGCCTCGGGCGGCCGGACGTCGTACGAGTCGGTGATGACGACGCGGCGCGCGCCCGCCCTGGCAGCCGCCCGGGTGATCGTCGGCGCCGCCCGCTCCGCCGGAGCTACCCCGCCGCCGGACGTCGACGAGGCACTCGCGACCGACGTGGCCCCCGAGACCGCGCTCGCCGACGCCGACCGGATGTGGGTGCGCGTGCTCGCCCAGGCCGAGGCCCGCAGGCTCTCGACGTAGGACCCTTCGCCCCGGGCAGACTGGTCAGGTGCAGTCACAGGAGTTCACCCCGTACGGCGCCAGCCACCTCGGCGCCGTCCTCGTCCTCGCGCTGGGGATCGTGGTGCTCGTCCTGGTCGGGCGCCGGTGGACGGATCCCGACGACCGGCTGGGGAAGGGCCTCGCCGTCCTGCTCACCGTCGCCGTGCTGCCGCTGCAGCTGCTCTACTTCACCCCCGACTACTTCGAGCTCGACAAGACACTGCCGGTGCAGCTGTGCGACCTCGCCGCGGTGGTCGCGGTCGTCGCACTGTGGACGCACGCGCGCTGGGCGGTGGCGCTGACGTACTTCTGGGGAATCACCCTCACCACGCAGGCCGTCGCCACCCCGGACCTCGCGGCCGACTTCCCGCACCCGGTCTTCCTGCTGTTCTGGGTCATGCACATCGGCACGGTGTGGGCCGCGGTGCACCTGACCTGGACGCGCGGGATCCACCCGGACTGGCGCCGCTACCGGCTGGCGGTGGTGGTGACTGCCGCCTGGCTGGTCGCGGTCTTCTGCCTCAACCTCGCGATCGGTTCCAACTACGGCTTCTC
>CADCUM010000091.1 GCA_902805885.1 uncultured Nocardioides sp.
GCAGGCGGGGGGCCAGGCAGGCGGGGCAGGCTGTAGGAGCCGGCCGGGCACAGCCCGGGGCGCGCGTCAGCGCAGCCGCGCCGCCACGTCCTCGGCGGCGGCGATCACCCGGGGCGCGACGACGCGCTCGTCGATCGCGCCATCGAGGGTGACGATGCCGACGCTTGCCCGCAGGCCCTCCACACCCCGGACCGGCGCGGCGAGGCCCTTGGCGCCGGTCTGCAGCTCGCCGCTCGTGACGGCGTACGCCGGACCGTCGGGGTCCGTGAGCTCGATGGCCTTGCCGGCGGCCCCCTGCGAGAGCGGGTGGCGGGAGCCGATCCGGTAGGCGACGTGGAAGTCGGTCCACGTCGGCTCCACGACGGCGAGCGCCAGCGCCTCGTCGCCGTCGGCGACCGTGAGGTGGGCCGTGGACCCGATCGCCTCGGCGAGCGAGCGGAGGACCGGTACGGCCTGGTCGCGCAGCAGCGGCTGGACAGCGGCGGCGAGGTGGAGGACGCCGAGCCCCACGAAGAGCCGGCCGCGGGCGTCGCGGCGGACGAGGCCGTGCTGCTCGAGGGTGCTGATCAGGCGGTAGACGACCGTCCGGTTGACCTCGAGCCGGGCGGACAGCTCGGTGACGGTGAGCCCCTCGGGGCTGTCCGCCAGCACGCGGAGCACCCGCAGCCCACGGTCGAGCGTCTGCGAGGTCTCGGCCGCCATGGATGCGACCCTAGTCCCCAGCGGGCCCCGTCAGGAGGTCTGACGCACCGCCCACTCCCGGATCCGGTTGATCCGCTCGTGCAGCTGCTCGGCGCTGGCCACCGCGGCCGGCGGCCCCCCGCACTCCTTGCGCAGCGCGGCGTGCGTGATGCCGTGGGCCTGACCGGTGCGGTGGTGCCAGGCGGCGACCAGCCCGTTGAGCTCGCGGCGGAGCACGCCGAGCTGCTGGTGGGTCGTCAGCTCCTCGACGGACTCGGGCTCCGGTCGTTCCGCCTTCTGCCGGCGGGCTCGCTCGGACTGGCGCGAGTGCAGCAGCTCGCGCATCTGGTGCGGCTCCAGCAGGCCGGGGATGCCGAGGAAGTCCATCTCCTCCTCCGACCCGACGTGCACCTCGCCGGAGTGCCCGAACTCGCCGCCGTCGTAGAGCACGCGGTCGAAGGACACCGTCGACCCCAGCGCCTCCCACGACATCTCGAGCTCGTCGGAGGCGCCCTCACCGGCCTGGGCGGCGGCCAGCAGGTCCTGCTCCGCGGCGAAGATGTCGCCCTCGTCGTCGATGCGCCGGCCCAGCACGTGGTCGCGCTGGGTCTCCATGTCCGAGGCGAACTCGAGCAGGTGCGGGACCGAGGGCAGGAACACCGAGGCCGTCTCGCCGCGCGACCTCGCCCGGACGAAGCGCCCGACGGCCTGGGCGAAGAACAGCGGGGTCGACGTGGTCGTCGCCCACACGCCCACCGCCAGCCGCGGCACGTCCACCCCCTCCGAGACCATCCGCACCGCGACCATCCACCGCTTGTCTGACGCTCCGAACGTCGCGATCCGCCTCGATGCCCCCTTCTCGTCGGACAGCACGACCGTCGGGGCCTCACCGCTGATCTTCTTGAGCAGCGCTGCGTACGCCCGCGCGGAGTCCTGGTCGCTGGCGATCACCAGGCCGCCGGCGTCGGGCACGTGGCGTCGCACCTCCGTCAGCCGTCGGTCCGCCGCCTCGAGGACGGCGGGGATCCACGAGCCCTGCGGGTCCAGCGCGGTGCGCAGGGCCTGGGCGTGCATGTCCTTGGTCAGCGGCTCCCCGAGCCGGGCGGCGACCTCGTCGCCCGCGCGGGTGCGCCACTGCATCTCGCCGGAGTAGGCCAGGAAGAGCACGGGCCGGACGACGTGGTCGGCGAGCGCGTGGGCGTAGCCGTAGGTGTAGTCGGCGACCGACGTCGGGATGCCGTCGGCGCCGGGGACGTAGGTGACGAACGGGATCGGGTTGACGTCGGAGCGGAACGGCGTGCCGGTGAGCGCGAGCCGCCGGGTCGCGGGGTCGAACGCCTCGCGGACCCCCTCCCCCCAGGACAGCGCGTCCCCGGCGTGGTGGATCTCGTCGAGGATCACCAGCGTCTTGAACCGCTCGGTCCGGATGCGCATGGCCAGCGGGTTGACCGCCACGCCGGCGTACGTCACGGCGATGCCGACGAAGTCGCCGGAGGTCTTCCCCTTGCCGGCGGCGTACGTCGGGTCGAGCGGGATGCCGGCCTTCTCGGCCGCCTCCGCCCACTGGGTCTTGAGGTGCTCGGTCGGCGCGACCACGATGATCCGGTCGACCACGCGGCGGCCCAGGAGGTCCGCGGCCACGGTCAGCGCGAACGTCGTCTTGCCGGCGCCCGGGGTGGCGACGGCCAGGAAGTCGCGCGGCTGCCTGCTCGAGTAGAGGTCGACCGCGGCCTGCTGCCAGGCGCGCAGGGACGGCGCGGTGCCCCAGGCGGCCCGGTCGGGCCACGCGGGAGGCAGGGGCGCGTCGGGGCGCCCGCTCACGCGTCCGGGCCCGAGGATCCGCCGGAGCCGGGTCCGTCGCCGCCTCCGGGCTTCATCTCCTCCCAGATCTCCTTGCACTCCGGGCACACGGGGAACTTCTCGGGCGCACGGCTGGGCACCCAGACCTTGCCGCACAGGGCGATCACCGGGGTCCCCATGACCATCGCCTCGGTCAGCTTGTCCTTGGGGACGTAGTGGGAGAACCGCTCGTGGTCACCATCGTCTGTCGGCTGGGTGCGACGGTCCTCGATCGTCTGGGCGCCGGGAGAGAAGCCGATGGTGCTCATGACGCTCAACCCTACGTCAGGTCGAGCGCCCGGTCGCAGGCTGCGTCAGGTGCCCGGGGAGCGCCAGTAGTAGATCTGGGTGGAGCGCGTCCGGACGCGAGGCAGCACCTGCTCGCCGCGGAAGTCGTAGGCCACCGCCGTCCCGTCGCGCGAGAGGGAGGTGCCCGCCAGCGGGCACTCGTCGTAGTCGTGGTCGCCGAGCCCCGCGGCGACCAGCCGGGTTGCCTCACCGGTGGCGTGTCGGACCACGTCGAGGGCGAAGCAGCCGGCGTCCAGCAGCCGCTGGCCGTCGTCCGAGATGTCGTTCGCGCCTGCGACCGACCGGAGTCCGTCGGCCGTGTCGACGACGTGGCTTCCACGGCCACTGATCGAGCCGCTGTCGATCTTGAGGTACCGGCCGTCGGCGGTGAGCTCCGCCGGCGCGTACCTGACGTCTGTCGGCTCGGTGACGGTGCCCTCGTGCACGACCTGCTGCGTCGTGCTGTCCACCACGCGTACGGCAACGTCGACCGCGAACCCGCTCCGCGGCGTCCGGCGCTCGAGCACCACGAAACGTCCGTCGGGCGACGCGGCGCGCGTGTGGGTCCAGCCCTCCGGCGGCTCGGGGTACGTGACCAGCTGCCCGTCCTCGGTCAGCTGCGCCCGGGCGGGGGCGGCCGTCGTGGTCCGCGTGTCGCGGTCGCGCAACCACAGGGCGCCGTCGGAGTGGAACAGCACGCGCCTGCCGTCGGCCGAGACGTCCCGCCAGTACGCCTCGACCGGCTCCTCCTCGGGCGAGAGGCCCACCAGCTCCGTGTGACCGGTCGCCGCGTTCCAGGCGAAGAGGTGCGCCCGTTCGGGCAGCCGCCGCTTGACGAGGTTGTCGGCGTACGAGCTGTAGATGACGGTGCCGCCGTCAGCCGACACCAGGGGGGAGCCGCCGCCCGCGGGGTCGCCGTCGCGACCGCGGGTGACCAGGACGGTGCCCGGCCGCCCCGCGGGGCTGACCCCGGTCACGACGATCCGCACCCGCCGCTCGACGGACGGCGCCAGCCGTACGCCGCGGGCGCGGACGACGACGACCTGCCGGCCCGGCCGCGGGGACCCCACGATGAGGTCGCCGTCCCGGCGCTCCGCGATCCGGAGGCCACGGGGCAGGCGGACGACGGTGAGCCGCACCGGGGGCATCCCGAGCGCCTCGCCGTCGAGCCGGTCACGGCCGCCGGTCAGCATCGTCGCCGCCGTCCGAGGGCGGACCGTGCCGAGATCGGCAGTGGTGCGGTGGAGCTCGGTGACGTAGCTGGGCGCGGTGAGGGCCGTGCCCGGCAGGGGCACCTCGTCGCGCAGCGCAGCGTCGCACAACAGGTCCTGGTGGTTGCACGCGCTCCAGACGAGGTCGCCGCGTCGCGCCCAGCGCGGCAGGCGGGGTCCCCTCCCGACGAGGAACCCACGAGCCTCACTGGTGGTCTCGACGTGCCCGCCCTCCTTCGGGTCGAGCAGCGGGTCGCCGGCCAGCAGGACCCGCGCGAGCTGTCTCCGGGCGACACGGTGCTCGGCACCGCTCATCCTCCGGAGAGCGGCACGCGCAGCGACGGCCCCGGCCGAGTGACCTCCGAGGACCACCGGGGTGTCGGGGCACCGCTGCGCCACGCCGGCGGCCGTCGACACGACGCGGGCCCCGGCGTCGCGGTATCCGCGGAAGTGCGGGTGCTCCAGGCCCTGCCTCTGCACCGCCGACCAGTCGTCGCGCTCCAGGCGCGGCGCTCGTGCGGACACGTCGACGATCCGTACGGAGGGATCGCCCGGGACGTCCTCGAGCCGGTCGCGGAAGAGGTCGGCCTCCTGTCCCCCGGCCCACACCAGGACGACGTCCGCGCAGCCCCTCGGCTGGGACGCGGCTGCCGCCGATGACGGCGAGGTCGCAGGCGCCGCGCCCGCCCCGGCGGGGGCGGGCATCGCCGCGGCCACCGCGGCGGTCCCGGCCAGGCACAGGCCCAGCAGTCGTGCCGTCGTGCTGGCTGCCATCGTTCTCCCCCGTCCGACCGCCCCGTCCGGGCGAGTGCTCCGGGGGAGGCTAGTCGCTGACCCCGGGCGGCGCACCACCATCGGGTCCGAGTCGCTCCGTCGCCGACAGCGCCACGGCCGCTCGTGCGCTCAGTTGAGGTCGGGGTCCGCTGGTCGCGTCAGGTGCCAGGCGAGGCTGCCGGGCTGACGGCGCATGACGTCGCGCCAGAGTCCTTCGGGGTCATCGCGGAAGGCGTCCGCGGCGTTCCCGGAGACGACGTACCAGCTGCCCTCGGCGATCTCCTCGCGCAGCTGCTCGGCGTCCCAGCCGGCGTAGCCCGCGAAGACCCGCATCCCGGCGAGCGAGCCGTCGAGCAGCTCCACAGGGGTGTCGAGGTCGATGACGCCGAGCGCCGGCGTCACAGCTCGCCACCCGACGGGGGCGTCGTCCGGGTCGCGCAGGCGCGCGACCGCGATCGCCCCGTCGGTGCTGACCGGTCCCCCGCGGAACAGCACGTCGGGCTCCGCCACGACGTCGCGCCACTGCTCCAGCACGTCACCCACGGGGATGGACAGGGGGCGGTTGAGGATCACCCCGAGCGCGCCCTCGTCGTTGACGTCGAGCAGCAGCACGACCGTGTCGGCGAAGTTGGGGTCCTGGAGGGCAGGGGTGGCCACCAGCAACATCCCCGCTGCCGCGCCGCTCATGCAGCCATCATGACCGACGGCCCCAGCCCTGTCCTCACCTCAAGCGGCGAGCACGGCCCTGATCCGCTCGACGAGCGCCTGCGCCGGAGCACGCTGCTCGCGCGGTGGGGTCGAGCCGCGCCAGGCGCGACGCGCACGGTCCTCGATGGCGGCGCCCACACGGTCGGTGGCCGCGCCGGCGTCGCTGGCCCGGCCGGACATCAGGGCCAGGAGCTCGCGCTCCTTGCTCCGCGCCCGGGCCATGGCGGCCCCTGTCTGCGGTGTGGGGGGTGCCTCGGTGGCACGGTCGATCACCGCGCGGACCCCGGGCATCTCCTGGGCGGTCGCCAGCCAGGCACGGACGACGGCGGCCTCGAGGTCGAGGGGCTGGTCGGCGAGCTCGCGCTCGATGCGCCCGGACAGCCGGGTGTGCCATCGCAGCTGCAGCGCTCCGAGGAGGGTGAGCTCGTCGCCGAAGGTCTCCCGGACGCCAGGGACGTCCATCGGCAGCCGGCCGTCCCGGCGTCGGTCGGCGACGTGGGCGACGTCGCGGAGCACCTCTCCGCGGCGGTGGTGGACCTTCCAGGTCATGGCGCCTCCTTCGACATACCGACGGTACGTACTACGAGTATGCCACGCGCGCACGCTGTTGCGCTCACGCGGCTCCGTGACCCCGGGCACATCGGCTCGAGGGCGAACTAGGGTGCGGTCATGACGAAGCCGCCCGCCAAGCTCATCCCCGAGGTGCCCCGGGTGGGCGTGCCCAAGGTCAGCGGGTCGGGACGACGCCAGCAGTACTCGGCCGCCACGAAGCAGTCGCTCGTCGAGGTCGCCGAGGCGCTCTTCACCGAGCACGGCTACGCCCACACGTCCCTCGACGCGATCGTGGCCGGCGCGGAGGTCACCAAGGGCGCCCTCTACCACCACTTCAGCGGCAAGCAGGCCGTGTTCGAGGCGGTCTTCGAGCTGGTCGAGTCGCGGGCGGCAGCCGACATCCGGGAGGCCGCGCAGGGCAGCGACGACCCGTGGGAGAAGGCGCAGGCGGGTCTCCGCGAGTTCCTCGAGGTCGTCCAGCAGCCGGCCTACCAGCGGGTCGTCATCCAGGACGGCCCGTCGGTGCTGGGCCACGAGCGCTACCGCGAGCAGGAGGAGCGCTCGTCGTACGCCACCGTCGTCGAGATCGTCCACGCGGTGCTCGGCGCCGGCACCTGGGCGGCGGACGACCCGATGCTCGACACCTTCGCCCGCATCTTCTTCGGGGCGCTCTCCGCTGCCGGCGGCGCCGTCGCGGCGAGCACCGACCCCGCCGAGTCGGCGGCACGGGTCGAGGCGGCTATCGGCCACATCCTGGCGGGACTGCAGGTGCTGCAGGCGCAGGGCGTCGACATGCCCGGCTCGGGTCCGCGCCCGGGCTAGCCCTGGGCCCGGCGGTCCAGCCGGACGAGGCGGCTACTTCGCCCAGGTCACGTCGCCGCTGACGGCGGGCACCAGCTCGATCCAGACACGGCCGGCGGGGACCGTCAGGTCGCCCGCGCTGGTCCGCAGCTCGAGCGGGGCCTTCAGGCCGTCCTTGCTCCACGTGCCGCGGACGAGCTTGCCGCCGTGGAAGAGCAGCGCGGCGCCCTTGCCCTCGAACTTCGTCTCGGGGACGGGGTAGCCGCCGGGGTCCTTGTAGCCGGCGTCGCCGACCTGCACCCGCAGCGCGAGCACGCTGGTGGCCGGGAACTCGTCGCCCTCGGCGGCGTAGGAGTTGGTGTTGACGTAGCGCCCGCCGCGGTACTCCCACGAGGTGCTGTGGTTGCCGAAGCTGGCGGTGAGGGTGCGCGCCTTGACCCCCTTGGGCAGGTCTGCGGGCTTTCCCCACGGCAGGTAGGGCGCGGGCTCGTCCTTGGCCTTGGCGCGCTCGGCGATGTCGTCGAGGCGCGCGAACAGGTTGTACGGCGCCGAGCGGCTGGTCTGGCGGTAGACCTCCTCGGCGCCCTCGGTGATCCAGGGGATCCCGGCCGCCCTGACGCGGTTGAGCGTCACGGGCGCGGCGCCGCTCATGACCACGGTGGCGCCGTCGGGGACGATGCCGATGTCGGTCGCGCGCATCGAGCGGACCGGGCCGACGTCGGCCGGCATCTTCGTGTAGTAGAACGCCGCGAGCCGGGTCATCCCGCCCTCGACGAGCTCCTCGACGACGAGGTCCGCCGCGCCGAGGCCCACCTGGGGCGCGCTCGAGGACGTGTTGTCGATCTTGGTCACCAGGACGGAGTGCGCAGGGGCGTCACCGTCCCGCTCCAGGCCGGTCAGCGGCCAGTACGACGGCTCCGGCGGCTCCTCCGCGGACGCCGAGGCGCTGGGCTCCTCGGAGCTCGCGGGCGGCTCGGTCCCCTTCTCGTCGCCACCGCTGCACCCGGCGAGGAGCAGCGCTGCCGTGGCGAGGGCGGCGGGGAGGACGCGCAGGGGGTGACGCACGGGGGCTCCGATCAGGCGGGGAGGAGAGGGGTCGTACCGAAGTCTGCGGGCGCGCCCTCCCCGGGTGGGGAAGGCGCGCCACGCGAGGTCAGCGCAGGGTGCCGCCGAACCAGCTGCTCGTCCAGGCCGGGGCGACGTGCACCCGCGACCCGGTGCTGGGCGAGTGCACCATCATCGCCCGGCCACCGGACCAGCCGAGGAAGATCGCGGCGTGATAGACGCCACCACCGTTGGCGAAGAACATCAGGTCACCCGCGCGCATGTCCTGCTTCGCGATCCGCCGGGTGTGGCCCGCCAGGGCGCCCGAGGTCCGGGGGACGGCGAACCCCGCCCGCTTGTAGGCGTAGTGGATGAGGCCGGAGCAGTCGAACGCCGAGGGCCCCGCCGCACCGTAGGAGTAGCGGTCGCCCCGCTGGCCCAGCGCGATGTTCTTCGCGGCGAGCACCCGGTTGTTTCGGAGCTGGGCGGGTCGCGGCCCGGGTCCTCCTGACCTCGAGGACTCCGAGGTCTCCACCGCGTGGGCCGCCGGGGCGACCGCTGCGGTGGCACCGATCCCGGTGAAGGTGAGGCCGAGGCCGGCGAGTCCGAGCGCGGCAGCGCGCGCCGTACGGGTGATTCCAGGCATGTGTGATCCCTTTCCCACGCCTGTGAGGTGAGCTGTCGGGTTGGAGCTGGAAAGTGCTCCGCCACGTCCGTTGCCGGCCATGGCTTCACCCCGAGCCGCGCGCGTCGCGCACGGCAGTGGAACCTGTGGGTCCCCCACTCCTGCCCTCGATGATGTCGGGGGAACCGCTCCGGGCGGGCAGGACTCGGCGTGTCCGGAGCGGGGTGTGATGCTGACGGTTGATGCTGACGGGAACGGTAGGCAGACCCGTCGGACAAACCCAAATCGAGTTCGTTGAAAAGGCTACTTCGCGGTAGGGACGGGCGCAGTCGATCCGCGACACTCGGTCGGCGATCCCTCCCCCGTGGCTCAGCCGAGCTTGCGGCCGCCGTCGACGTAGAGCGTCTGGCCCGTCACGAACGACGCCTCGTCGCTGCAGAGGAACGCCGCCGCGGCAGCGATGTCCTCGGGCTGCCCCACGCGCCGTACGGGCGTGGCCTCGGCGTTCAGCCTCTGCAGCTCCTCGGGCTCCATCTTGAGCCGGCGGGCCGTGGCGTCGGTCATCTCCGTGGCGATGAACCCCGGCGCGATCGCGTTGGCGTTGATGCCGAACGGCCCCAGCTCGATGCCGAGGGTGCGGGTGAGGCCCTGGATCCCCATCTTGGCGGCGGAGTAGTTGGCCTGCCCGCGGTTGCCCAGCGCCGAGACGCTGGAGAGGTTGAGGATCTTGCCGTACTTCTGCTCGACGAAGCGCGACTGCGCCGCCTTGGTCATGTTGAACGCGCCCTTGAGGTGGACGTTCATCACCAGGTCCCAGTCGTCCTCGGTCATCTTGAACAGCAGGTTGTCGCGGGTGACTCCGGCGTTGTTGACCAGCACGTGGATGCCGCCCAGCTCGTCGACGACCCGCTGGACGGCCGCCTCCGCCGCGGCGGCGTCGGTGACGTCGCAGAGCAGGCCGACGGCCCTGGCGCCGTCCTGCAGGTCGAGCCGTCCCGCAGCGTCCTGCGCAGCGGCCTCGTCCAGGTCGAGGACCGCGACCGAGGCGCCCTCAGCGGCGAACCGCTGCGCGATCCCGAACCCGATGCCGCGCGCGGCTCCGGTGATGACCGCGACCCGTCCGTCGAACCGACCCATGTCCACTCCTGACCTCGTACGGCGCTGACCCCGGGAGGGTAGCGGGCGGCGAGGTGGGCGGCCGCGCCGGTGGTCCTACGCCAGCGCGGCGCGCAGACGCTCGGCGTACGACGCCGCCTCGCCGTCGTCGTACGTCGTCCGTGGCCAGAAGAACCCCCGCAGGCCGTCGCCCTTCGTGCGCGGGACGACGTGGAGGTGCAGGTGGGGAACCGACTGGCTGACGGTGTTGTTCATCGCGACGAAGGAGCCCTGCGCGCCCAGCGCGTCCTTGACCGCCACGGCGAGGTCCTGGGCGGCCTCGAGGAACCCGTCGCGCAGCCCGGCGGGCAGGTCCGGCAGCGTCTCCACGTGCTCGCGCGGGACGAGGAGGACGTGGCCCTTGAACACCGGCCGGGTGTCGAGGAAGCCGAGGAAGTCGTCCCGGTCGAGCGCCACGTGCGCCTCGGCACGGCCGGCAACGATGTCACAGAACACGCAGACAGCCATGACGGCGACGCTAGTGCACGGGGTTCACCGCTCGGTGACCTCGATCTCGAGCTCGAGCGTCCCGGTGGCTTCGGGACCCGGGTAGAGGAGCATCACCCGGGGACCGCGCACCTGGTTGTAGGAGAACGATTGCCTGATCGGGTCCCAGGGCCCGAAGTTGAGCGGCCCGAGCAGCTCGGACGAGGCGTCGGAGTGGGCGAACGTCGTTCCGGGGGCGAAGGTCGAGCCAGTCCCCCGCAGCGTCACCCAGTCGCCCCAACGGGCTCCCGCGTCATAGGCCACCAGCAACGAGCGGCCGGGGGTCGGTGCCGTCACCGTGGCACGACTGAGCGTCGTCGTGACTCCGTCCTGCGACGTCGAGGTCGAGACGATCTCGTCGTCGACGATCTCGACGTCGTGGAGCCGGACCGTGCCCGTGCGCTCGCACGGGACGAAGCCCAGCTCGAGGTCGCCGGCCGCCGCCGTGTGCAGGACCGTCGGCTGGTTCCGGGGGTTCACGCCCCAGTCCACGAGCCCCTGGTCCCCGACCTCACCGCTGGCCCCGTCACAGAAGCCCTGGTCATCCAGGACCTCGACGGAGAAGAGCTGGTCGGACGTGACCGGGACGGTGGCATGGACGAGCCGGTACGGAGCAGGTCCCCGGTCGTACGACCCGACGCCGCCGTCGATGGTCATCTCCAGCGGCGTGGTGGCGTAGAAGTCCGCGTCCACCGGGTACTCCGCCCACACGAAGGTCGTGTAGGTGCCTGACTGCGTCGGACCGATGTCCGGCACCGTGCTGGAGGCGTTCACGGCGGTGCCATCGGGTCGGAAGACCTCCGTGGACATGCGGAACGACTCGCCGGTGTCGGACAGGCGGACCTGCATCCCCGCGGGCACGGTGGTCCGGACGAGCGCCACCCGCCCGGTCCTGTCGAGGGTCACGCGGGCCGGCTCGCCGTCCAGGGTCGAGGTGGCCTGGACCCCTGTCAGCACCGCCTGCTGCATCCGCTCGACCGTCCTCGAGGACTCGGGACGGATCCTCAGCACGTACGTGCCGGCACGGTCGGGAAGCAGCCAGCCGAGACCGCCGTTCATCAGCCGCCCCAGGCGCGTGAGCTCGTTGCCCTCGGGATCGAGGAGGCTCACGATCCCGGGTGACGGCGTGCTGGGTCCGCTGCCGACGGCGTGCTCCGACACCAGCGCGCCGGCGGGCGCGTCGAAGAGCAGCTCGGCGTGCTGGCCGGGCAGAGGGGCGTGCACGTCGACGCCGGCGGCATCGAGCGTGGTCCGGATGCGGACGGGCTCGGAGATGGTGACGTCGACGGTCTCCTCCCAGCCCGCTCCACCACGGACGACGCGCAGCAGGTGGTCCCCCGACTCGGTCGCCGTCACGGTCACCGGCTCCCACGTGCCGAACGTCGGGACGGCGTTGCCCGAGGGAGTGGTGAGGGACGCTGCGAAGCGGCTGAAGTAGGTGACGGTCTGACCGCTCGTCAGGGGCAGGCGGAACAACCGCTCGGTCACCCCCTCCGCGAAGACGACCGAGGTCGTCCGACCGACCTCGATGAGCGGCCGCACGGGGTCCGGGTCCGGGTCCGG
The DNA here is from genome assembly GCA_902805885.1 of uncultured Nocardioides sp. Taxonomy (GTDB): domain Bacteria; phylum Actinomycetota; class Actinomycetes; order Propionibacteriales; family Nocardioidaceae; genus Nocardioides. The sequence goes on from CADCUM010000091.1 coordinate 11,728, forward strand.
GTCGGGGTCCGGATCCGGGTCGGGACCGGGGCCCGGGTCCTGAGGACCGACCGGTCCCACGAAGGTCCGGGAGACGGCAGTACGCCGCGGTCCGGCGGCGGGCACGAGGTAGCGGTAGTCCCGGCCGGCGACCGCCGCGAACCTGTCGGTGAAGCTGCCGTCGGTGCCGGTGCGGACCATCGTCTCCGTCGTCCAGACGCCCCCGACCACGGCCTGGCGATCCACCGCTGTGCCCTGCAGCAGCCCCGGCGCGGACCCGGTCACGGACAGCTGGTCCCCCGGTCCTGCCGTCGTGCTGACCGACACGACCGGCGTCCAGGACCCGTCGACCGCGACGCCGCTCGTCGCCACGGACAGCCGAGCCCCGGAGGCGGGCGCAACGAACCGGACGACCGAGCCGTGGACGCTCCCGAACGAGTCGCTCCACTCCCCTCCCGCACCCACGGTCGTGGTGCCGGCGACCTGCCACGCACCGTCGACCGCCTGGACCTGCCGCAGCAGGACCACGCCGGAGAGCCGCGAGGACGTGCCGGCCACGGTCGTGGTGACGGCTCCGCCCGGCGCTGTCCGGTGAGCGGCCTGCGTCATGCTCAGCGTCGGTCGCCACTCGACCCGCACCGGCAGGCTCCGCGACGATCGGGCCGGCTCGCCGGCGCTCCGCGGCACGTGGACGCGGTAGCGCTGGTCGCCGTCCGCAGGCGTGGTCCGGAAGGCGTAGGCGCCGCGGCGGTTGGTGCGGGTGGCGGCCACCGCTCGCCAGCCCGACGGCGTACGCCTCTCGAGCCGCACGCGGGTGCGCGCCGGTGTGCCCACCCTGCCTCGCACCGTCACGGGGTCACCCGAGGCGACCACGCCGCTGGAGATCGCGATGGTGGGCGCCCGCCCGGCGTGCGCGGCGGGGACGACAGATCCCAGTCCCGCCATGACGAGCACGGTCACGAGCACGGTTGCGCACCGCTGACGCACGAAGCCTCCCCCAGGCCGCCGCTCGCCGGCCGCACCCCGATGGGCCACCGCTGCCACGACGCAGGCGCATTCCACCACGCCCGAGCAGGCCCGGCAAGGGTGCGCCACCTACCCTCGATCGGGTGCAGACGTTCCTCCCGTACGCCGACTTCGAGCGCTCCGCCCGGGCGCTGGACCCCAAGCGGCTCGGGAAGCAGCGGGTCGAGACCATCCAGGTCGTCCGGGCCCTGACCGTGGAGGGGTACGGCTGGGCCCACCATCCCGCATCGCTCATGTGGAAGGGCTTCGAGGAGGCGCTGGGCTGCTACGGCCTCGTCTGCTGCGACGTGTGGACCAGGCTGGGGTTCGGCGACACGTGCGCCGCCACCATCGCCGCGGACCTGCGGGCCGCCGGCGTCCTCGAGATCCGCTCCCAGCAGGAGCTGGCGGCGGCCGGAGCGCTGCCGCCCTGGCTCGGCGACGAGCCGGTCCACGCCAGCCACCGCTCAGCCCTGGTGCGCAAGGACCCGGACCACTACCGGCAGCTGTTCCCGGACGACCCCGACGACCTGCCGTACGTCTGGCCGGTCCGCTCCCCCGCCGTCGTCGAGGCCGAGCGGCGGCGCGAGGAGAACGCCGTACGGCGTGAGGCGCGCGCCGCGGAGCGAGCGGTGCTCGAGGCGGAGCGCCTGCGGCGCAAGCGGAGCAGGGCCGCGCGGAAGGCGTGGGAGACCCGGCGGCGGAACCAGGGAGCCTAGGACGGGTCGTCGGGCAGGCGCACGTGGGCCACGAAGAGGTTGTGGCCGTTCTCGATGCGCTGGGGTGCGACGCTGAGTCCCACGACGACCTCCGAGCCGTCCGCCCGGACGATCGGCACGTCGATCCAGATGCCGAGGAGCGCGTCCCGGCCGTTAGTGACGTGGAGGGTGGTGCCGGCGATGTGGGCCTGGTGGAAGCGGGTGGGGACGACCACGAGGATCCGCCGGCCGAGCAGCTCGGACTCGTCGTCGTAGCCGAGGAACGCGACCACCGGAGGTGTGACGGCGACGATGACGCTCGCCTCGTCGGTGGCGATGAGCGGCTCGTCGGAGCGGGCGAGCTCGCGAGCGGCGCTGGTCTGGGGGGCCCCGGGGTCGAGGGCGACCCGCACGTCGGTCGCTGCCCGCCACGGGGTCGGCTCGGCGCCGCGGACCTGCCCGGCGATCTCCCCGCACATCCACTGCCGCATCTCGGAGATCTCCGGCTGGGTGGGCGGTCCGAGCAAGCGGCCCTCCTGGGCTGCCCGGACGGCCCGCGACAGGAGGTCGTCGACGATCTCGAAGCTGCGCACCGACGCAGCCGGCACGAGCAGCGTCGCCTTGTCGGCAGTGACCGCCGGCTCGACGGAGCTCGCCATCAGGGCGCCCGGCTCGCTCGGCAGCTGGGGCGTGGGGAGCTGCTCCCGCAGGATGCTGAGGGCGTCGCTGGCCGCGGCGTGGTGGTCGAGCGCCTGGGGATCGTCGTCGAGGGAGTAGAGGAGGAACTCGCGCAGGAGCGTCGTCGCGTGCTCCTGCCAGGCCCAGTGCATCAACAGGGGCGCGTCGAGCAGCGTGATCTCGACGGGGTCCTGGAGCGGCTCCACCCCCGGCGCGTGCCGCGAGAACGGGGTGGTGGGCTCGCCGATCTCGAACCAGACCACCTTGCCGTGCTCGGTCCTCGCGGCGTTCCACCGGTCGACGTGCTCCTCGACGATGAGCAGTCCGCGGCCCGTCCCTGCGGTCTCGGTCCAGGTGCGGCGCACGGGCAGGTGGACGCTGCCGTCCTCGATCTCGACGCGGATCGCCTCGGCCTCCGCGGTGATGTGGAGGTGCACCTCGGTGCACGCATGGACCACCGCGTTGGTGACCAGCTCCGACGTCACCAGCTCAGCCGCGTAGACGAGGTCCACGTTGGCTGTGCCGTTGAGGGCCTGGCGGACCGCCCGGCGGGCGCGTCCCACGGTCGCGGGTTCGGGCGGGAGCGTGAGGTCGTCCGTTTCTATCACGCTCCACCTCCCTGTGCGCCCAACTTTTCTGTGGTCGAACCGTGCCTTGTCGACGCCTCTCGTGGAGAGCGCGTGGGGCAACCGTAACCCCTGTCCCTCTCGTTGCGCCGATGTCTACGTCGGCACAACGATCGACGGGGTCCCACGGGTACGGGTGGGGAGGGTAATTCTGCTCTCCAGGACCCCGCGGTCAGGCGGACAGCGAGTCCAGGACCAGCCCGAGGGGCGCCCAGGTGGCGCTGTCCCGCCGGAAGGCGATGCACGCCCGGAGCGTGACGCTCGGGTCGCGCAGGGGAAGCACCGTGACTCCGGCAGGGATCGGCTGGCCGAGCGTCTCCAGCGGCTCGTCCTCGTGGATCTGGAGCAGCATCCCGGGGTGGCCCAGGGACAGCTCGGTCACCAGCGGCAGCAGGGAGCGGCGGGTGGCCGTGGCGAAGCCGGCGACGCCGGAGCCGGCGTGCTTGCTACACCTTGCGGCAGTGAGGTGACGGTTCGTGCACCTCCGGATGCAGGATGCCGGCCAGCACCTCGACGCCGTCCACCAGTCGTGGGCCGGGCCGGGCGAAGTGACCGTCGGCGTCGACCGCCCACACGGGCAGCCCGGGGAAGCGGGCCCGTACGTCCTCGGCGAGCGCGGCGCTGCCGTCGAGGTCGAAGCCGCACGGCGCGCACACCACGACGTCCGGGCGCGACCCCTCGGCCTCGTCCCAGGTGACCCGGGTCGATCGGCTGCCGGCCACCCCGAGGGTGGGCTCGCCGCCTGCGCGGACCACCATCTCGGGGATCCAGTGACCGGGCGCGAACGGGGGGTCGGTCCACTCGAGGACCAGCACCCGCGGCCTCGGTCGCCCGGCGACACGCTCCGCCACCGCCGCCAGGCGGGCCTCGAGGGAGGCGACGAGAGCCGCGGCCTCGGACGGCCTCCGGGTCAGCGCGCCGATCGACGCGATCGAGGCCATCACCTCGTCGAGCGTGTGCGGGTCGACGGTCGCCACCTCGGCCCGACAGCCGAGGAAGCCGAGAGCCTGCTCCACGGTGTCCACGTCGACCGCACACACCGCGCAGAGGTCCTGCGTGACGACGAGGTCGGCGTCGAGCTCGGCGAGCGCCCCGGCGTCGAGGCGGTAGAGGTCCTCGCCGGCCGCCATGGCCGCGCCGACGAAGTCGTCGATCTCCCGTGGCGTGAGACCCTCCGGCATCGCCGAGGTGGACACGACGCGGCGGTCGCGCGCCGACGGCGGGTGGTCGCACTCGAAGGTGACCCCCACCACGTCGTCTCCCGCCCCCACGGCGAACAGGATCTCCGTGGCGGACGGGATGAGGGAGACGATGCGCATCCTCGGAGCCTAGGTGAAGGCAGGCGCCGGCCGATCGCGCGCACGGTGCGTTCTCGGACGGGGCCCGGCGTCGATTTGCCACCCCTAGGGGTGAGGGTGTCACCCTGGGGAGGCCGTCCCCAGCGGCTTCCCCCACTCGTGAAAGAGATGTTCTTGCGCGCCCTGATCGCTGCCCTCGTGGCAACACTCGCCGCCCTGTCCACCGCGCTGCCCGTGCTCCCCGCCCGGGCGGGCGCCGCTCCCGACTACGAACGGCAAGCCGTCGACGCCACCAACGTCCACCGCGTCGACCACGACCTGCGTCGCCTGCGCCCGGACGACTGCCTTGCCCGATTCGCGGATCGGCAGGCCGCACGGATGGCGCAGCAACAGCGCATCTTCCACCAGGACCTGTCCCCGGTCCTGCGGCGCTGCGACCTGTCCCGCGTGGGCGAGAACGTCGCCCACGGGTTCAGCAACGGGCGGACGGTCGTCAGCCGGGGTTGGATGCGCTCCTCGGGCCACCGGGACAACATCCTGACTCGACCGTTCAGGCTCGTGTCCGTGGGCGCCGCCAGGTCCGAGAGCGGTCGCTGGTACACCGTTCAAGTCCTCGGACGACGCTGAGCCACGCACCACCACGGGCTGACCCCGCGCGGCAGCGAAGACGACCGGCCGAAGACAGACACGAGAGCCCCTCCGACGGGCGTCGGAGCGGCTCTCGTCCAAGAGGGCTTCGGGCTGGTGCTGCTCGGTGGTGCTGGATGGCTGGTGGTGGAGCTGCGGGGAATCGAACCCCGGTCCTCGAGCGTCGATCCAGGTCTTCTCCGGGTGCAGTCGGTGATGTCGCTTTTCTCGGCCCCGGCGCTCGCACAGACACGTCGCCGACAGGCCCAGTCAGGATGAAGTCCCGCTCATCCCTCCTGACAGGAGATGAGCAGCAAGTCCTCTAGATGAGGCCTGGACCCGGGACGAGGACGGATGCCCGGACAGACCCTTCGATCACTGCTCAGGCAGCGAGAGCGAAGTCGTTGCGATTGGAGTCGGCAACTGTGGTTTCCAGCGGTCGTTTACGAGATGACGCTGGCTTCTCGACCCGCTTCCCCTGGAACTAACGTCCCAAGTCGAAACCGATCAGCCCCTCTTGATTTGTCAACGTGCCCAGTCTAGACGGTCCGACCCACAGCGGCCGAGTCGTACTCCTCCGGAGCGGGAGGTGAGCGCGGTCAGTAGCCCTGCCAGTCCGGCTTGCCGGCGTGCACCTCGCGGTAGTGGTCGGCGCGTGCCAGCGCCCCCGCCGCGGCGCCGTCGAGGAGGACGGTGACGTGGGGGTGGAGCTGGAGCACCGACGCGGGGCAGGACGCCGACAGCGGTCCCTCGACGGCCGCCGCCACGGCGTCGGCCTTGCCCGCGCCGAGGGCCACGAGCAGCAGGTGCCGCGCCCGCAGGATCGTGCCGAGCCCCTGGGTGAGGACGTGCCGCGGCACGTCGTCCACGGACCCGAAGAAGCGCGCGTTGTCGCGCCTGGTCTGCTCGGCCAGCGTCTTCAGACGCGTCGCCGACGCCAGGGACGACCCGGGCTCGTTGAAGGCGAGGTGGCCGTCGGTGCCGATCCCCAGCACCTGGAGGTCGACGCCGCCGGCGGCGCGCAGCGCCGCCTCGTCCCGCTCCCCCGCCTCCGGGAGGCCGTCGGGGTCCGGGTCGGGACCGGCGACCCGGTCCCGGGCGATGCCGAGGTCGTCGGTGAGCTCGCGGAACACGGTCTCGCGGTAGGTCTGCGGGTGTCCAGGGGGCAGCCCGACGTACTCGTAGAGGGTGAAGCACCGCACCCGTTCGTACGACGAGCCGGAGCCGGCGCGGCGGCGCCGGACCAGCTCCCGGTAGGCCGGGACGGGACTGGACCCCGTCGCCAGGCCGAGGACCGCCTCGGGCGAGCGTCGTACGAGCCCCTCCACGACGTCGGCGGCGACGCGGCCGACGTCCTCGACGGACCCCAGCGCGACGACCTCCACCAGCCTGCCCTCACTGCCCCAGCATCGCGGCGCCGACGGCTGCGACGGGGTAGTCGGCGGGCACGACCCGGACCCGCCCCGCGAGGTCCAGCGAGGCGAGGAACGGCGACCCGGCGGCCTGGGCCTCCAGGGCCCGTTGGACCCCCAGTCGCAACGGCTCCCCCACCTGGGCGACGCCGCCGCCGAGGACGATGCTGACCGGGTCCACGGCGAGGCTCAGCACCCGCACCGCACTGGCGACTCCGTCGCAGAACCGGTCCCGCACCTCCACGGCGGCGGCATCCCCGCGCGCAGCGGCCGCGAACAGGGCGGCGGCCGGGTGCGCGTCCGTGACCGGCCAGGCGCTCGCGAGCGCCGAGCCGGAGGCGATGGTCTCGAGGCAGCCGCGCTGCCCGCACTGGCAGCGAGCGCCCGACGGGTCGACCGAGACGTGGCCGACCTCCCCGGCCGCACCGTGCGCCCCCCGACGCAGGCGGCCACCGAGCACCACGCCGGCCGCGAGGCCCGTGCCGACGCTGAGGTAGACGACGTCGTCGGCCTCGTCGAGCACCCGGGCGCCCAGCGCTGCGGCGTTGACGTCGTTCTCCACCACGACCGGCAGGTCGAGGCGCCGCGACAGCAGGTCGCGCACCGGCAGCCACTCGCCGTTGACCCCGAGGTTGACCGCGTGCTTGACCGCCCCCCGACGCACGTCGACCAGCCCGGGCATGCCGACGCCGACCGTGCCGTCGAGCGCCTCGCCGGTGGCGGCGCGCAGGGCGTCGAAGACGCGCGCAGCGGTCTCCACCACTCCCTCCGCGCCGAGCCGGGTCCGCTCCCGGACCTCAGCCAGGATGTCGCCGTCCGGACCGACCGCCACCCCCAGGGTCTTGGTCGCCCCCACGTCGAGCCCCACGTCGAGCGTCACGCTCACCGCTCCCATCCCTTCTCTTGCAGCAGGTCGGTCACGGCTCGGACGCCGGGTCCGGAGACACCACGGGTGCAGATGCGCGCCAGCGGGCCGTCGTACGGTCCCGGCCAGCCCCACTCCACCACGACGGCAGGACGCCCGGAGGCGGCGACCCGCCCCAGCAGCGCGCCCACCTCGGGCCGGCGGTGGGCGTCGCGGACCTGGACGACCAGCGGCCCGACGCCTGGCAGATCGGTGGCTGACGGGTCGGCCGAGGGGTCGGCCGACGGGTCGACGGCGTGGTCGGGCGGGAGGCCCCACGGCACGTCGCCGACGGCGATGTTGGCCTCGGTCGCGACGCTCACGACGAGCGCGCCGGCGAGGTCGGGCAGCTCGCCGTCCACCACCAGTGCCCGGCGGGCGGCGGCGACCAGCCGGTCACCGTCCACGTCGTACGGCGTCGCCGGCGCGAGCCGGTCGAGGAGGCGACCCACGCGGGCGGCCGCCTCGGCCAGCCGTTCGCGCGACAGGCGGCCCTCGCCGACAGCCCCGACGATCGCGGCCTGCACCTCGCGCACCGACGCCGCGGACCGCTCGGGGCCCAGGCAGAGCAGGTCGACCCCGGCGGCCAGCGCCAGCACGGACGCCTCCGGGATCCCGCGCCCCGCGGAGGCTCCTGCCATGTCGAGCGCGTCGCTCACCAGGACGCCGTCGAAGCCGAGGCGGTCCCGGAGCTGAGCCAGCACCGGGGCGCTGAGCGTGGCGGGCAGGTCCGGGTCCAGGGCCGGCACGAGGATGTGGGACGTCATCACCGCGGCGGTGCCGGCGGCGACTGCGGCCGCGAACGGCACCAGCTCGCGCTCCGCCATCGTCCCCTCGTCGACCGCCAGCGTGGGCAGCGCGAGGTGGCTGTCCTCGGCGGTGTCGCCGTGGCCCGGGAAGTGCTTGACGCACGCTGCGACGCCGGCCTGCTGCAGGCCCTCGGTCCAGGCGGCGACGTGTCGCGCGACCAGGGCGGGGTCGGCGCCGAAGCTGCGGGTGCCGATGACCGGGTTGTCGGGGTTGGTGTTGACGTCGGCGACCGGGCCCAGGTCGAGGTTGACCCCGACCGCTGCGAGCTCGGCGCCGACCGCGCGGCCCACGTCGCGGGTGAGGCCGGTGTCGTCGACCGCGCCGAGGGCGGCGGGGCCCGGGACGGGGCTGAGGCCGGTGGCGTGGAGCCGGGTGACGTCGCCGCCCTCCTCGTCGACGGCGATCACCGCGCGGGGCGAGACGGCGCGCACCTCCTGGCCGAGGCGCGCCAGGGCGTCGGTGCCGTCGGCGGCGTTGGCGCCGAACCAGCAGACCCCGCCCAGGCCCGCGGCGAGCAGGTCGCGGTAGTCGGCCGGCAGCGACGTGCCGGCGAACGCGCCGAGCAGGACGCCGAGCGCCAGGCTGTCGAGGGCGGTGTCCCGGCGGGGGTCGAGGTCGGTCTCGAGGTGGCTGCTCGAGGTGGGATGGCTCATCCCTTCACCGCGCCGGCCGTCAGACCGCTGACCATCCGGCCCTGCACGGCGAGGAAGAAGATGATGACGGGCACCGCGATCAGGCTCGACCCGGCCATGATCCCGCCCCAGTCGGTGCCGCGGTTGACGTCGGTGAAGGTCGAGAGCCACAGCGGCAGGGTGCGCTGGTCCTCACGGGTCATCACCACCAGGGCGAGCGTGAACTCGTTCCAGGCCTGGATGAAGCCGAACACGCCGGTGGCCACGAGGCCCGGCGCGAGCAGCGGCAGCGTGACCCGGAAGAAGGCCTGGGTGCGGGAGCAGCCGTCGATCATCGCGGCCTCCTCGAGCTCGTAGGGCACCCCGGCGACGAAGCCGCGCAGGGTCCAGATCGTGAAGGGCAGCACGCTCGCGACGTAGACCAGGGTCAGCCCGGCGACGGTGTTGAGGAGCTCGAACGTCTCGAGCATCTTGTACTGGGAGATGAAGAGCCCCTCCACCGGGATCATCTGGATCACCAGGAGCGTGACGACGAACGACATCCGGCCCTTGAAGCGGAACCGCGAGACCGCCACGGCCGCGACGAAGGCGAACAGCAGGGCGACGAGGATCGTGCCGCCGGTCACCATCAGGCTGATCTTGAGGGCGTCGAGGAACTGGTCCGTGGCGAAGACGGTGCGGTAGTTGTCGAGGCTGCCGCCGAACGGGACCCACGTGGGCGTCGGGCTGCGGATCTCGTTGCGCGCCAGGAAGGAGCTGTTGACCATCCAGTAGACGGGGAACGTCGCGACCACGAAGGCGACGAGCCCGAGGCCGTTGGCGGCGATCCTGGTGGGGCGGGACGCGGTGCGGGACATCAGCTCTCCTCCTGGCGCAGCATCGCGCGGACGTACGGCGCGGTGAGCAGGACGGTCAGCGCGAGCATGAAGATCGCGACCGCGGCGGACATGCCGAACTCGCCGCCGCCGATGCCGAGTCGGTAGATGTAGGTGCCGAGCAGGTTGGTGTCGCGGGCGCTGCCGCCGGCCTCCTGCAGGATGAAGATCTGGGTGAACACGCGCAGGTCCCAGATGACCTGGAGCAGCCCCACCACCAGCAGCACGGGCCGGATCGTGGGGAGGACGACGTAGCGCAGCCGGCTCCCCGGCCCTGCGCCGTCGATCTCGGCGGCCTCGAGCAGCTCACCGGAGAGCTGGGTCAGCGCGGCGTAGACGGTGAAGGCCACGAAGGGCACGCTCATCCAGACCACGATCACCGTGGCCACGAAGAAGAACGACAGCGGGCGCAGCAGCCAGGAGTGGCCGGTGTAGTCGGCGCCGAGCTGGGTCAGCAGGTGGTTCACCACGCCGTACTGCGTGTCGAAGAGCCACTGCCAGACCGTCAGGCTGGCGACCACGGGCATCGCCCAGGCCAGCAGCAGCCCCGTCTGCACGAGCAGGCGCACACCCGTGCTCATGTGCCGCATCAGGAGGGCCAGCCCGACACCCAGGAGCATCGTGAGGCCCGCGTTGACCAGGCAGAAGACGATGGAGCGGAGCGTCACCGTCCACAGGTAGCCGTCGGTGAGCAGGGAGCCGTAGTTGTCCAGCCCGACCCACTCGGGCGGCTGCCCGAACTGCTGAGCGAGCCCGAAGTCCTGGAAGGACAGCACGACCTGGCGGACCAGCGGGTAGCCCAGCGCCAGGCCGAGACCGAGGACCGTCGGCAGGAGGAAGACGTACGGCAGCGGCGTACGACGGACGCGGCGGGCCTTGGGCGCGGGCGTCGGGGCGACCGGGCTGGTCGGCCGCGTCGGTGCGGTGGTGGGGGCGCTCATGGTTCCTCCTCCCTGCGGGACGGGCGCCCGGACGGGCGCAGGGCTGGGGTCCTCGTCCGGCGGGAACAGTGTCCCCGCCGGACGAGGGGGCCGAGGTGGATCAGCCGTTGAGCTGCTCGGCCATCTGCTCGTCGGCCTTGGCCGCGAGCTCTGCGACGTCACCGCCTTGGGCGATGGCGCTGAAGAGGTCCTCCAGGACGCGGCTGCCCTCGACGTTGGCCCAGCCCGGGGCCGCCGGGGTGAGGGTGGCGTTCGAGGCCGCCTCGACGGTGGCCTGCCCGTACTCGTCGTCGCCGAGCAGCGTCGCGAGCGACGTGCGGGCCGGCGTGAGCCCGGCGTCGGCCATCAGCGTCTGGTAGTCCTCGCTGAGCATCAGGGCCACCGCCTCCTTGGCGAGGTCCTGGTTGGGCGACTTGGCCGCGACGGCGATGTCCGAGCCGCCGAGGAGCACGGGAGCCGGCTCGCCGTCCGCCCCGGGCAGGGCGAAGACGCCGACCTGCTTGGCGTGGCCGTCGGGGCACCCGGTCTCGGGGTCCTCGAGAAGTCCCTTGACCCAGCCGGGCGTCGACATCATGCCGACCTCGCCGGCGCAGAACGGGGTCCACGGGTCGGCCTCGTTGCCGTCCTTGGGGGCGCCGGACGCCTCGAGGAACAGCCTCTGCGCGGTCTCCATGCCGGCCACCGACTCCGGCGAGGACAGCGCGGGCTGCCACTCGCCGCCCTCCTCCGTGGCGAGGTCGCCGTTGGCGGCCCAGATGAAGGTCGCCCCGTTGCGCCAGTCCTGGCCCGGGAACCAGAAGCCGGAGAAGTTGGCGGGCTTCGGGTTCGCCTTCTTGAGCGCGATCGCGGTCTCGACGAACTCGTCGAGCGTCGTGGGCACCTCGAGACCGGCCTTCGCGAGGAGGTCCTTGCGGTAGAAGATGTACTTCGAGCCGGCGTAGTAGGGCACGGCGTACGTCTTGCCGTCGACGGTCGCACCCTCGACGAAGCCGGGCAGCAGGTCGTCCCCGCCGAGGTCCCCGAGCTCGCCGCTCAGGTCGGTGAACGCCCCCGCCGAGGTGAACGTCGGCGCCTGGGTGTTGCCGATCTCGACCACGTCGGGGGTCTCGGACTCGCTCGACAGCGCCGTGGTGAGCCGTTCGACGAGACCGTCCCACTCCTGCTGCTCGATGGTCAGCGTCGCGCCGGGGTTCTCGTCCTCGAAGGTCTTCTTGAGCCAGTCGCGAGCCTCCTGGGGCGTGTCCTCCCCGTTGAGCCAGACCCGGATCTCCGCGCTCTCAGCACCGTTGCCGGTCTCTTCGTCGTTGCCGTCAGAACCGCAGGCGGCCAGGGTCGCGACGGCCAGGGTCGCCGTGACCGCCGCCGCGAGTGACTTCTTGATGCGCACCACAGTGTTCCTCTCTTGCCTCTCCACAGGTGGAGTTCCCGAAGTGGGGTTGGGTCCAGGTACGGCATCGAGCCGGGTCCTGGGGTGCCGACCGTCCTGGTGACGGCCGTGCGACGTGGGGGTGGGGGTCACGAGACGCCCAGCTCTCCGGCGAGGACCAGCACCGCCGCACCGGCGATGACGACGTCCTCGC
>CADCUM010000092.1 GCA_902805885.1 uncultured Nocardioides sp.
GCGGGCCGCGGCCACGAGTTCATGCTCTCCGGTGACGGTTTCTGGCAGGTCCACCCCGAGGCGCCCCGGGTGCTGGTCGAGACGGTCCTGGAGCTGTTGCGTCCCCGGCCGGGGGAGCGCGCCCTCGACCTCTACGCCGGGGTGGGGCTCTTCGCGCGCTTCCTCGCCGACGAGGTGGGGGAGGGCACCCGACTCGTCGCCGTGGAGGCGGACCGGGAGGCCGCCCGGCACGCGCGGAGCAACCTCGCCGCGCACCGGAAGGCCGCTGTGGAGTGCGGTCCCACCGAGCGCGTCCTGCGGACGGCCCTCGACGAGCCCTTCGACCTCGTCGTGCTGGACCCGCCGCGCGAGGGGGCGAAGAGGGTCGTCGTCGAGCAGGTCGTCGACCGCCGGCCCCGCGCCGTGGCGTACGTCGCCTGCGACCCCGCGGCCCTGGCCCGGGACGTGGCGTTCTTCGCCGAGCACGGCTACGACCTCACCGCGGTGCGCGCCTTCGACCTGTTCCCGATGACGCACCACGTCGAGTGCGTGGCGCTGCTCGAGCCTCGCTGACCGGTTGCTCCGCTGGTTGTCGCCAGAGGGGAGAGTCCCCGGATATCCGGTGACTCTCCCGTCAGTGCGGTGCCTGCGGTGCATCAGGTACGTCACAGGCACCGCACTGATCTTCTCGGGCCCTGAGGTGCAGGCGGCCGCTTGTCACCGGTGGGGCAGCGCGCCAGGCTGCGGACATGGCCACCTACGCCGTCAACCCCGACGCTGTCGCGCACATCCGGCGGCTGGTCGAGTCCCGGCAGTACGTCCTTGACAGCGACTGGGGGGAGGTGCAGCCGGACGCGGCGGCCCAGAACGCCTATCTGGAGCGCCACTCCTGGGACGAGTACGCCGCGTGGCACCTCGGGCTCACCGAGGGCGCGAGCGACGGGACCAAGGCGAGGTGCGCCTTCGTGGTCGGCGAGTTCCGGCGGGTCCACCGCTCCGGACTCGTCGCCTGCGTCTACCGCGCGATGGAGTGGCGGCACAAGGACGTCGAGCTCGCCGCCCACGAGCTCCTCCAGGTGCTCGACCGGGTCAGCGGCTGAGCAGGGCCTGGAGCTGGGACAGGGCCACGTCCCGTTCGGCGGCCTCGACGACGGTCAGGCCACGAGGGCCGGCCAGGTCGAGCAGCTGCTCCTGACCCCGGAGCACGAGGTCGTCGCCGCCGCGCTCCTCGATGATCCGGCCGACCACCGTGCTCACCGGGGTCGGCACGCGACCGTGGAGGCGCGCGAGGAGGGGGTCCGGGTCGAGCCGCAGCACCACCCCGACGTACGCCGCTCCCGCCGCCGCGGCCGCTGCCTCGAACCGGTCCAGCTCGCTCGGCGTGACGACCAGCTGGGGCAGGACGACGTCGTGACCGGTCCCGAGGTAGGCCGTGACCATCGCCAGCGCGGTGGTCCGCACCGCGTTGCCGGTGCCGACGAAGTCGTCCTGCCATCCCGAGACGCAGGCGCGCAGCTCGTCGATGTCGAGGACCAGCGTGCCGGGCCGGCGAGCCGCCCAGGCGCGGGCGAGGGTGGACTTGCCGACACCCGAGGCGCCGTTGAGGTGAAGGAGGGTGGGCACGACCGGAGCGTACGGCGGAGCCCGGCCTAGCGACGCGAGGCGTAGATCCGCCGGACCACGTCCTCCACGTCCGGCTCCTCGATGGCCAGGTCGAGCACCTCCGCGCGCTCGGACACCTGGGCCAGCACCCGGGCCGCCGTGGTGGCCCCGGGGTCGAACGCCAGCCGCTGCCGGAGCCCGCCGCCCTCGCTGCCCTGGTGGCGGGTGCCCTCGACGTCGACGAGGTCGGGGGTCGAGGACGCGAGGTCGAGGACCAGGACGCGCTCGGCGCCCACCGTGGCGGAGAGGCCGGGGAGGGTGCCGTCGAAGACGAGGGAGCCGCGGTCGACGAGCAGCACGCGGTCGCAGAGCCGTTCGACGTCACCCATGTCGTGCGTCGTCAGGAGCAGGGTCGTGCCGTGCGTGCGACGCTCCTCGACCAGGAACTCACGCAGGCGCTGCTTCGACAGCACGTCGAGCCCGATGGTGGGCTCGTCGAGGATCACCAGGCGAGGGGAGTGGAGGAGCGCGGCCGCGACCTCGGCGCGCATCCGCTGGCCGAGCGAGAGCTGTCGCACGGGGGTGGTGAGGAAGTCGGCGAGCTCCAGCCGGTCGACCAGCTCGTCGCTGCGGGTCCGCTCCTCGGCGGCGGAGAGCGAGTGGATCGCGGCCAGGATCCGCAGCGACTCCCGCACCGGCAGGTCCCACCACAGCTGGGTGCGCTGCCCGAAGACGACGCCCACCTCCCGGGCCAGCCGGCGGCGGTCCGGCACCGGCCGCAGCCCGCAGGTGCGCACCTCGCCGCGCGTGGGCACCAGGATGCCGGTGAGCATCTTGATGGTGGTGGACTTGCCGGCGCCGTTGGCCCCGATGTACCCGACCGCCTCGCCGGCGGCCACCTCGATCGTGAGGTCCTCGACGGCCACCACGGTGCGGCGGCGCAGCCCGTCGCGCACCCGGAAGTCGCGGCCGAGCCCCTCGGTCCGCACGATCGTCTCGGTCATCCGCCGCCTCCTTGGTAGTGCCGAACCCCGAGGCGCCAGCTGACCGCTGCGAGCGCCCACGCCCACAGCGCCGCCAGGGGGGCCGTCCAGCCGATCCACCCGGGGAGGCCGAGCTGCTGTCCGCCGTCGAGGTCGAGCAGCGTCACCACCGGCAGGTAGGCCGTGAACGCCATCGGGAAGAAGAAGCCGAACACCACCAGCAGCGGACGCCCCCACACGGTGGCCGGCTGCGTGGCGGCGTAGCGGCCGCCGTACACGAACGCGTTGGTGGTCTCCGCGCCGTCGATGAGGAAGAACTGCACGCCGCCGGCCCAGACGAACATGGCGGCGAAGCACAGCGTGGCGCTGACCAGCGCGACGACGAGCAGGGCCACCGTGCGCACCGTGAAGGGCGGGTCGGTGAGGCCGAGTGCCACCACCAGCGCGACGACCCCGACCGCCGCCCGCGCGATCCGGCGGAGCTGGAGGTCGCTCGTCATCAGCTGCAGCAGCAGCGGCTGTGGTCGTAGGTAGAAGACGTCGAGCGTGCCCGCGCGCACGTACGTCGGGATGTTGTCGCAGTGGCCGACGACCATGTCGGCCACCGAGAAGCCGACGTCGGCGATCGCGAAGACCAGCAGCGCGGCGGCGAGGTCGAGGCCGCCGATGCGCTCGACCTGGAGGTAGAGCACGGCGACCTCGGCGAGCTCGACCAGCCCGACGAGCAGGCTGCTGAGGAGGTCCACCCGGAAGCTGGTCCGGTGGCTGCGCTGGGAGCTGACCCGGGAGGCGATGACGGCCCGGTACGGCGCCGAGCGCGCCGCCAGGCCGGGCGCGGTGTCGGTCCTGCTCATCCGCCCTGCACCTCCAGCCGTCGCCGACCGGCGCGGGTGAGCCACTGCCCTGCGGCCACCGTGGCCAGCAGCCAGCCGACCTGGACCAGCACGTGCATCAGCGCGCCGCTGCCGTCCACGCGCCCGGAGAGGACGTCGGTCGGGTACATCAGCATGGCGGGGAACGGCGTCGCGCTGGCGAGGACGGCCAGCCACTCCGGGAAGAACCAGATCGGGATGAACAGCCCCGCCAGGAACCCCGACAGCACCATGTAGAGGATCTGGAGACCGCGCGTCTCCACGATCCAGAAGCCGGAGGTGGCCAGCAGGTAGACCGTGGTCGCCGAGATCGTCACCGCGAGCAGGAGGCTGACCAGGCCGAGCGGCAGCGCCCAGGCGTGGTCGGGCAGGGGGACACCCACCACGAGGACGCCGATGGCGAGCGTCGGCAGGCCGCGGGGGAGGAAGGCGAACAGGGACCGGCCGACCTCGGTCGCGACGAAGGCACCCTGGACGTCGACCGGACGCAGGAAGTCCACCGCCACGTCCCCGGTGCGGATGCGCTCGGCGAGGTCCGTGCGCCCGTTCAGGTTGACCGAGCCCAGCATCGCCTGGCTGACCCAGATGTAGGCGCTGATCGCGCCGACGTCGTACCCCTCGAGCTCTCCGCCCGCCGCGCGGACGGCCGCGAACAGGATGGCCACCTTGAGGAACCCGAAGGTGGCGTTGGCGACGAGACCGCCGAGCGCCGCGAGCCGGTAGGTGGACTGCCGGCGGAACCCTGCGACGAGGAGTCGCCAGTAGGTCCTCCCCGAGCCGCGCACAAGCGCGAGAACCTACTCCTCCGCCGGGAGACACGCCAACCGCCGGGTGGCAGGACGCCTCGACGTCATGTATCTTGATGTCGAGACAACTGATGTCACGAACTTAGGGTCGCCTTCCTTCCCGTGCCGCCGACCGCGACGGCAAGATGGAGAGGCGAACCCGCGAAGACCTGAGGAGGCGGCTGATGGCCAGCCAGGACAGCTTCGGTGCCAAGGGCACCCTCGACGTGGACGGCACGTCGTACGAGATCTACCGGCTGGACGCAGTGAGTGGCGACGGGCTCGACGTCGACTCCCTGCCGTTCTCGCTCAAGGTGCTGCTGGAGAACCTCCTCCGCACCGAGGACGGCGCCGACATCACCGCCGACCACGTCCGGGCCATCGCCGGCTGGGACGCCGACGCCGAGCCCGACCAGGAGATCCAGTTCACGCCGGCGCGCGTGATCATGCAGGACTTCACCGGCGTCCCGTGCGTCGTCGACCTCGCCACCATGCGCGAGGCGATGGCCGACCTCGGCGGCGACCCGACGCGGATCAACCCGCTCGCCCCCGCCGAGATGGTCATCGACCACTCCGTGATCGCCGACGTCTTCGGCACCCCCGAGGCGTTCGAGCGCAACGTCGAGATCGAGTACGAGCGCAACCGCGAGCGCTACCAGTTCCTCCGCTGGGGCCAGGGCGCGTTCGACGACTTCAAGGTCGTCCCGCCCGGCACCGGCATCGTCCACCAGGTCAACATCGAGCACCTCGCCCGGGTGGTCATGGTGCGCGACGGCGTGGCCTACCCCGACACCTGCGTCGGCACCGACTCCCACACCACGATGGTCAACGGCATCGGCGTGGTCGGCTGGGGCGTCGGCGGCATCGAGGCCGAGGCGGCCATGCTCGGGCAGTCGGTCTCCATGCTCATCCCGCGCGTCGTC
>CADCUM010000093.1 GCA_902805885.1 uncultured Nocardioides sp.
GAGCGCCACCTGCGACAAGGTCTCGGGCAGCATCTTCCCGCTCGGCACGACTACGGTGACCTGCTCCGCCACGGACAAGGCCAGCAACACCGACACCAAGTCCTTCAAGATCACCGTCACCGCCGCCTGGTCGAACGTCCTGCAGCCGGTCAACGCCGACGGCAGCTCGATCTTCAAGCTCGGCAGCACGGTGCCGGTCAAGTTCCAGCTGACCGGGGCGAGCGCGGGGATCAAGGACCTGTCCGGCCGGCTGTACCTGCAGCGGGTCGGCGCGGGGGCCACCGGGACGGTGCTCGAGGCGATCTCGACCTCGAACGCCACCACCGGCAACCTGTTCCGCTACGACGCCACCAGCGCGCAGTACATCTTCAACCTCAACACGAAGACGCTGAGCGCCGGCACCTACCAGCTGAGGATCGACCTGGGAGACGGCGTGCTCCGCACCGTGAACATCTCCCTCCGCTGACGCGGCGTCAGCATCCGAACGGCGGCAAGGCCCCAGGTCTCCAGGCCTGGGGCCTTTCCGCTCATCGACCAGTCCACCCCGGAGGAGGCACGGATGACAGCCAGCCACCACCAGGCCGAGACGCGTGGTGACGACGCCCCCTTCGTGTCGCGCACCTGCCCGCCGTGGTGCGTCGCTGCCCACGGCGTGCAGGACGGCGAGGAGGACTGGATCCACAGCAGCGAGCCCGTCATGGTGACGGGCATGTCCGCTCGCGCGTGCATGTCCATCGACCCGGACACCGGAGCCGTGGACGGTCCCTACGTGCTCCTCGGGGAGAGCGAGCTCACGATGGACGAGACGAGGGCCCTGGGTGCATCGCTGATCGAGCTGGCCGGGCTCGACCCCGTCCCTGGTCGCGACCTGGGCTGACCACCCGGTGACCCGGACCGCAGGTGGGCGACGCTACGGCGCCAGCACGGGTCGGAGCGTGACGAACGAGGTGGCGCCCCGGGACCGCAGGATGCGACGCGTGGCCCGGTCCAGCGGGACGGTGACGGCCCCCTGGGCCGGCACCTCGGCCGTCGTGACGTCGTGCACGAGCGTCGCCTCCTGGGGGACCCCATCGTCCAGCACCATCAGCACCACCCGGATCTGGGCGGGGTCCGGGTTCGGGTTCTCCAGGAGCGCCCCCCGGGCGGTCATGTCGTACTCGAGCGGCCTTCCCTGGCCGTCCACCGGCGTCAGCTCGACGTACTCCGGGAGGACCGGCGCGTCGATCGGCGTCACGGTGGCGCCCTCCAGCGTCACGTCGCGCACCCGGTCGGCCCCCGGACCGTCCAGCCGCACGAAGTCCACCGCTCCTGCGGGCATCACGAGGGCGCGACCGGACTCCGTGCCGAACGCGGAACGCGCCCGCACCTGCGGCAGCTCGTCGCCGTCGCCATCGCGCGCGACCAGCCGACCGTCGATGGTGACCGGCGTGCCGAGGGGGTTCTCCACGTCCAGGCTGAGGTCGATGTAGCCCTTCGGCGCGGTCCGGGTGAACCGGGTGCGGACGTCCACCGCGTCGCCGGCCCGGACGGCCTCGGACGACCTCGCTGCCTCACCGGGCCCGGTTCCGGCCTCGCCGGAGCACGACACCGACAGGGCGGCGGGACCGACCAGGAGGATCGCGACACGAGCGGTACGGCGCATCGCCGCATCATGCCGCACGCCCAGCGCCGGTGCGGTCCGCCGACGTCGGAGCTTCGGGCCGGACCTACTGGCCCGATGCTCCGTCGTTCGCTGGAGCGCACGCGTCGCCTACCAGGAGCCGCTCAACCGGACCTCTTCCGGCCCGTCCGTGTCGATGATGATGTTGTAGCCGTTCCAGGGGTCGCAGTGCTCCCCCTCGGTCGGGTGGGTCGTGCACATCTGCCGCTCGAAGTCCCCACGCGCCTCGGCGTGGGCGTGGGCGGTCGCGACGCCGGGACGGAAGCGACCGTCCGTCGGCGCGACGCTCACCGGATAGGTGCGGGCGAGTCCGTCGCACGTGATCGCCACCGTCCCCGTGCCGGTCGTGTCGCCGGACCGCGTGCTCTGCACCAGGGTCACGGTCAGGGTGCCGCTGGTCTGTCTCGTGTCCGACGCGAACGAGCAGGTCAGGGTCACTGGCACCACGGCGGTGCCCGCGCGCACGGCGGCCTGGCCCTCGATCGCCACGGCCATGTCGACGGTGGACGCGGCGGCGGGCGCGGCAGTCAGCAGCGCGCCCAGGGGCACCAGCAGGGCAGGAAGCAGCCGCTTCATCGAGACCTCGATTCCCCGTAGCCGACAGCGACCCGAGAGTGAGTGGTGTGGTTGCGCGGTCTCCGCGAGGGTATGGCGCTCCGCCCGCTGGGTCCAGGCCCATCCCGGCGACAACGGGCGCCGGGGTCGGGACGGAGACAGCCCCTGCCTGCTTCGTCGCAGGTCAGGGGCTGTATGTGTCTGGTGGGCGATACTGGGTTTGAACCAGTGACCTCTTCCGTGTCAAGGAAGCGCGCTACCACTGCGCCAATCGCCCGGGTCTTTTGTTATTGCGAGGTGGGTACGGGATTTGAACCCGTGTAGACGGATTTGCAGTCCGTTGCCTCGCCTCTCGGCCAACCCACCGTGGAGGCCCTACGTGCGGGGGGAGACCTTCCGAGCGGACAACGAGACTCGAACTCGCGACCTCAACCTTGGCAAGGTTGCGCTCTACCAACTGAGCTATGTCCGCCTGCGACTCAGTCCGGTTGCCCGGCCTGGAACGCGAGTGGAACATTAGCCCATGCCCCTCCCGGGGCCAAAACCACCCCGGTGACGGCGCGTGGGCGGGCCTGCGGGTGGGCTCAGTACGTGTAGCCGAAGCGGTCGATGTCCTCGGCGAACACCTCGGCCACCCGGCGGCGTGACGCCTCGGTGTAGTAGTCGCGGTAGTGACCGTGGGTGGACCTGTTGCGGTGGCCGGGCGGCACCGGCTCCATGCCGAGCCGCTCCTGGACCACCTGCAGGTCTTCGGCGAACCGCTCCGTGCGACCGATGAAGTCGACCTCCTGGCCGTGGTCGGCGGAGCGCAGGTAGTGGATCTGCGGGCGCGCCACCCGGGGCAGCTCCTCGGTGCCGCGGAGCACGAACTCCTCGAAGCCGGCGTACTCCCCCGCGGCCCGCCACATGTCGTTGCCGCGGCTCTTGACCCGGGGCCCCGTGGGCGAGTCGGGGTCGACCGTCGCGACCCGTCGGTTCCAGGACTCGATCATGGCGTACCACGACACCAGGCGGGCCCACGGGTTGCGCACGAAGCCGAAGGACCAGTACGCCGCCAGGTCCGGCTCGGAGTCGAGGATGCGGTCCAGTGGGGCGTGCCGGCCACGCCGCGGGACGACCTGCTTCCGGGCGTCGGGACAGGCCCGGCGCATCATCCCCTCAGCCGACACCCCGCCGGTCTTGGGGACGTGCACGAAGAGGACACGGCGGGTGTCGCAGATCAGCACGCTGGAGGGTACCGCGGCCCCCGGCCCGTCACGGGTATCCGAGCAGCTCGCGGTCGCGGGCGTAGAACTCCCGCACCCAGGCCTCGACCCGGGCGTTGACCTCGACGTCGCGGGACGAGATGCGGCCCTCACCCCCGCTGGAGAGGTGCTGTGGGATGTCGGTGGACAGGCCGAGGTCCCACTCGTCGTTCAGCGCGGCCACGATCGCGTCCATGCCGTCCTCGAGCCGGAACACCCGCGCCGAGGGCAGCAGGAACTCGTGCTGGGGCCGGATGTGGTTGTCGAGGACGCACGGGTCCCGCCGTACCCGTCCCAGGATCCTGCGGGTCCACTCCTCGACGTGGTCGGCCGAGCCGGCGCCGTCCTTGCGCTTGTTGCGCATGGCGTACTCGGAGCGGAAGCGCGCCAGCGGCTCCCGCGTCACGAGGAAGGCCGCGTCGAAGCGGTCGAGGCGCAGCGTCTGCTCGAGCAGCGCCGCGTGGTAGTGCTGGGGCGAGACGCGGTGCAGCCGGATCTGGTCGGGGTGCGTCTTCGGTGTCGCCCGGAAGCCCACGTCCCAGCCCGCCCCCATCAGGAGGCGCTCGAGGCTCGTGCCGCCCGTCTTGGGGACGTGGACGAACAGCACGGAGCGCTGCTCCCGCGTGAAGATCGGCACCGCGACACCCTAGGTGATGAGCGAGGACGGCACGGCCGGGCGCACGCCTATCATCGCTGCGTGATCGCGCCCCGACGCCCGTGGCGGCCGAGCCGTCCGCGGTGGGAGCCGGCGGTGCCGCCCGTCCCGCCGAGACGCCCGCCGCGGCTCGTCACGGTCGACGACGCCTACCTGACGGAGACGGCGACCGGCCGTCTCGCGACGATCCACCACCTCGACCGGTGGTTCCGCGGCGCCGTCCACGACGCCGAGGGAGCGCTCGTGCGGGCGTCCCAGCGGACCCTCGGCGACCCACGAGGCACGCGGGTGGCCGCCGACCCCGACCCCGTCGAGCGACGGCCGGACGCCGAGTCCCTCGCGGGCACGTGGCTGTACGGCGGGACGTGGGCCGCGGTGTTCGGGCACTTCCTCGTCGAGACCCTCACCACCCTGTGGCCGACGCTCGACGAGCGTCCGGCGGGACTGGTGTTCCACTCCAACTTCGGTCGCTGCGTGGTGTCCGACTGGCACCGCCGGTTCCTCGAGCTGGCGGGGTGGGGTGACCTCCCGCTGCGCGTCGTGGGGCGCGACGACCCGGTGTCCGTCGAGCGCCTCCTCGTCCCCGGGAGGGCGGTCTCCCTGCACGCGTGGGCGCACCCCGAGGCGCGTCAGGTGTGGGAGCGGGTGGCCGACGGCTTCCGCGACGCAGGCGGCCCCGACCGGGTGTACGTCTCGCGATCGCTCCTCAACGCCGAGCGCCGGCGCGAGGGCCATCGCCGCCCGATCCGCACGACCGCCGAGCACGACGAGGCCCTGGACGCGGTGTTCGCCGGCCACGGCTTCGAGGTGGTCCACCCCCAGACGCTCAGCGTCGACGACCAGCTGCGTGCGGTGGCCTCGGCCCGGGTCGTCGCCGGGCTCTCCGGGTCGGGCCTGCACCAGTCGGCCTTCATGCCCCCCGGTGGCCGCGTCCTCGAGGTCGGCGACGGGCGTACGGCGGCGCACCCCGTGCCGATGCAGGTCGCCGTCGATGCAGTCATGGACCACGAGCGCTGCTTCGTCAGCGGCTCGTCCGGCCCTCGTGAGGTCGCGGCGGTGCTGCGGCGGCTCGGGCTCTGAGGGTGGCCGAGGGGGTCAGGCGTCCTCGGTGGTGTCCTCGCCGTGGGTGCCGGGCCGGGGCGCCCACGGCAGCTCCTTGGCCGGCCGGATCACGATGAGCCGGTCGCCGCGGGCGAGGAGGGAGACCACGGGGTCGTAGTAGCGGTAGACCCGCTCGTCGCGGATCACGCCGATCACCTGGTCGGGCAGGCGCTGGGGCTGCTTCCCGACCTCGCTGACCAGCAGGTCGCGCTCGGCGACCTCGAGCCCCTCGCCGTACGTGAGGAGGTCCTCCATCACCGACCCCAGCATCGGCGAGATGGAGGAGAGCCCCAGCAGGCGCCCCACGGCGTCGGAGGAGGTGATCACCGAGTTGGCGCCGGACTGGCGCATCAGCGGGACGTTCTCGTGCTCGCGGACCGACGCCACGATCCAGGCGTCGGGGTTGACCTGTCGCACGGTCAGGGTCACCAGCACGTTGGAGTCGTCACGGTCGGTGGTGATGATGACGTGGGTGGCCGCCTCGACGTTGGCCTGGCGCAGCACCCCGCGACGTGTGGCGTCGCCGTGGATCGCGACGAGCTGGTCGCGGTTGGCCTCGTCGGTCGCCATGGAGTCGGGGTCCACCACCACGATCGCCTCGCGCTCGTAGCCGTTGCTGACCAGCGTCTCGATGGCGCTGCGGCCCTTGGTGCCGTAGCCGATGACGACGACGTGGTGATCCATCTTCTTCCTCCACCGGGCGACCCGGAACATCTCTCGACCCTGCGAGGCGAGCACCTCGAGGGTGGTGCCGATCAGCAGCACGAGGAACGCGATGCGTGCCGGGGTGATGACGAGCGCGTTGACCAGCCGCGCCTGCGGTGTCACCGGAGCGATGTCGCCGTACCCGGTCGTGCTCAGGGTGACGGTCGTGTAGTAGAACGCGTCGATGAGGCTGATCTCGTTCTTCGGGTCGTTGCCGTCGCGGTAGCCCTCGCGGTCGAAGTAGACCAGGAGCACGGTCCCCACCAGGATCGCGGAGGCGAGCAGCACCCGGCGGCCGAGCTCCCACCAGGGGGACCGCGTGCGGTCGGGGAGGGCGACGCGCCCGACGTGCGGGGACGGGGCGGACGACGACACGTCAGGAGTCTCGCACGCTCATGCGCTCGCGCAGGCGGTGGACGAGCTCGAGCCGCGCCCGCGTGGTGTTCTTCTGCGGGTAGACGGTGTCGAACGCCGCGTTGACGGCCGCGCCGATGAGGACCGCGATCGCCAGGAGGTAGAGCCACAGCAGGACCGCGATCGGCGCCGCGAGCGGACCGTAGATGGAGCGGGACTCGGCGGCCGTCACCGTCAGCACCCACCGGAGGACGTAGGACCCCGCGACCCAGCAGAAGAGCGAGAAGCAGGCCCCGGGGAGGTTGAACCGCCAGCTCGTCCGCACCGGCACCGACACGTGGTAGAGCGTGGCCAGGAAGCACACGCACACCACGATCACGATCGGCCAGTAGAGGGCGCTGAGGGCGTCCAGGCGCTCGGGCAGGACGTGGTCGACGAGGCTCGGCCCGGCCACCACCAGCGGGATGCTGACCGCTCCGGTGACCATCGCCAGGGCGTACAGCACGAAGGAGAGGGCCCGCGTCGCGACGATCCCGCGATGACCGCCGAGCCCGTGCATGATCGTGATGGTGTCGACGAAGACGTTGAGGGCCCGTGAGCCCGACCACAGCGCGAGCACGAAGCCGATGGAGATCACGTCGTAGCGGCCGCCCTCCAGGACCTTGTCGATCGTCGGCCGGATGATGCTGTTGACCGCCTTCTCGGTGAGCGCCTGCCGGGACAGCTCGAGGACGGCGTTGCGCACGTCCTCGACCTGGGCCGCAGAGAACTGGTCGCTCACGAAGCCGATGGCACCGGCCATCGCGAAGATCAGCGGCGGCACCGACAGCACGGCGAAGAACGCCGCCTCCCCCGCCAGCCCGGTGACGCGGTGCCGCATGCAGGAGCCGACGGTCGTGACGATGATCCGCCAGAGGTCGTGCCGCAGGCGCTCCGCCATGGCCCGAGCCCCCACGAGCGGCTGCTGCTCGGGGGTCGCGACCATGTCCTCACGCTATCGACTCGACTCCGGGTTCCCCGTCATCGCGGCCGGTGCGTGCCCCCTCCCCCTCGACGTCCGTGAGCACCTACGGTGTCGCCCATGACGGAGCTTCCGGCCCGGGTGGACCGCACCGCCACCAACCAGGCGCCGCTGCTGGCGGGCCACGACGTCGTCACGAGCGACGCCGCGCTCGTCGACGCGGTGACCCGGCACGGCTCCGCGGAGCTGGCGGCCGGGCTGGCCGGCCTGGGGCTGGAGGCCGGCTCGGCCGAGGCCCGCGAGCACGGCATGCTGGCCAACCGCCACCACCCCGAGCTCACGCCGTACGACCGGTGGGGCAACCGCATCGACGAGGTGGTCTTCCACCCGTCCTGGCACTGGCTGATGGGGCGCGCCGTGGCGCACGGGCTCCAGGCGGCACCGTGGGCGGAGCAGGAGGCGGGGGCGGACCACGCCCACCTGCGCCGGGCCGCCGCGTTCTTCGCCTGGTCCCAGACCGAGCCGGGGCACGGCTGCCCCATCTCGATGACGTACGCCGCCGTGCCTGCGCTGCGGACCGACGCGGACCTCGCGCAGGAGTGGACCCCGCTGCTGGCGGCCAGGAGCTACGACCCGGGCGTGCGGCCGGGCAGCGCCAAGACCGGAGCCCTCGCCGGGATGGGCATGACCGAGAAGCAGGGCGGCTCCGACGTGCGCGCCAACGTGACCGAGGCGCGCGCCACCGCCGAGGACGGCTGGCACACCCTCCACGGCCACAAGTGGTTCACCTCCGCGCCGATGAACGACGTCTTCCTCGTCCTGGCCCAGGCACCGGGCGGACTCACCTGCTTCGTGCTGCCACGGGTGCTCCCCGACGGCACCCGCAACCGCCTCGACGTGGTGCGGCTCAAGGACAAGCTCGGCAACAGGTCCAACGCCTCCGCCGAGCTCGAGCTCGACGGGACGCTCGGGCGGCGGCTGGGTGAGGAGGGACGCGGTGTCCGCACGATCATCGAGATGGTCGCGGCCACCCGTCTCGACTGCGTCATCGGGTCGGCCTCGCTGATGCGCCGGGCCCTCGCCGAGGCCAGCTGGCACGTGACGCACCGGTCGGCGTTCGGCGGGCCGCTGGGCGACAAGCCGCTCATGCAGAACGTCGTCGCCGACCTCGCCGTGGAGTCCGAGGCCGCGACGGCGCTGGCGATGCGCCTGGCCTCGGCCGTCGACCGTCCCCACGACCCGCACGAGGTCGCCCTTCGCCGGATCGCCCTCCCCCTGGCGAAGTTCTGGGTCTGCAAGCGCACCCCGGCGATGGTGGCGGAGGCGCTGGAGTGCCTGGGCGGCAACGGGTACGTCGAGGAGTCCGGGCTGCCGCTGCTCTTCCGGGAGTCGCCGCTGAACTCGATCTGGGAGGGCTCCGGCAACGTCAACGCGCTCGACGTGCTGCGGGCGCTGGGCCGCGAGCCCGCCGCGCTGGAGGCCTGGATCACCGAGGTGGGGCTCGCCCGAGGCGCGGACCCGCGCCTCGACCGGGCGGTCGACGACACGCTGGGCCTCCTCGGCGACGTCGCGGGGCTCGAGCAGGGCGCCCGCCGCCTGGCCGGGCAGATGGCCGCCTGCCTCCAGGGCTCGCTGCTGGTGCGCTTCGCCCCGCCGGAGGTGACGGACGCGTTCTGCGGCAGCCGGCTGGGGGCGTCGTACGGCGGCACGTTCGGCGTGTTGCACAGCGGCGGCCTGCGGACGATCGTCGAGCGGACCACCCCGACCGTGTGACGACCCGGTACCGACCTGGGCAAAGCCCGACGCAGCCCGCGCCGCCCACCTAACCTGTCCGGGAGAGTCAGGAGAGGTCGATGGCGAAGTCAAGCAGCTTGTTCACGGTCGGGACGTTGCTCCGGCACGCGGAGGACGCCGGTGCGCCGGTGCGCGTGCTGGTGTCCAACACCTGGGTCGACGGCGTCGTGATCGGCGCCGACAGCCACGGGGTGATCCTCGACGACGGCAACGGCCACCAGACCCTGGTGAAGATGGACATGGTCATGGCCGTGAGCTTCTCCCGGTCCCAGATCGACGACCCGTCGGGGACGGCCGAGGGCGAGGACACCGGCGTCCACACCGCCTGGCACACCGAGCGCGCGCCGATCGAGGCCGGCCCCGTCGGCTCCTCCTGACCCCGTCGGTCAGGCCAGCGCGGCGGCCACCACCTCGCGCGCCTCGGCCTGCACCTGAGCGAGGTGCTGGGGACCGCGGAACGACTCGGCGTAGATCTTGTAGACGTCCTCGGTGCCGCTCGGCCGCGCGGCGAACCAGGCCGACTCGGTGGTGACCTTGAGCCCGCCGATGGCGGCGCCGTTGCCCGGGGCCTCCGTGAGCTTCGCCGTGATCGGCTCCCCCGCCAGCTCACCGGCGGCCACGTCCTCGGGCGCCAGGGCCGCCAGCTTCGCCTTCTGGGCCCGGTCGGCCGGTGCGTCCACCCGTGCGTAGGCCGGCTCCCCGTGCTCCGCGACGAGGTCGGCGTAGTGCTGGCTCGGGGTGCGACCGGTCGCTCCGAGGATCTCCGCCGCCAGCAGCGCCAGCAGGAGGCCGTCCTTGTCGGTGGTCCACACCGAGCCGTCGCGGCGGAGGAACGACGCGCCGGCGGACTCCTCGCCGCCGAAGCCGAAGGTGCCGTCGAGGAGTCCGGGGACGAACCACTTGAAGCCGACGGGCACCTCGACGAGCGGCTTCCCGATGCCCTCGGCGACCCGGTCGATCATCGAGCTCGACACCAGGGTCTTGCCGATCCGTGCCGTGTCCGGCCAGTCGGGCCGCGCACCGCCGAAGAGGTGCGCGATGGCGACCGCCAGGAAGTGGTTGGGGTTCATCAGGCCGGCGTCCGGGGTGACGATGCCGTGGCGGTCGGCGTCCGCGTCGTTGCCGGTCGCGACGTCGTACTCGTCCTTGCGGGCGACCAGCGAGGCCATCGCATGGGGCGAGGAGCAGTCCATCCGGATCCTGCCGTCCCAGTCGAGCGTCATGAAGCGCCAGGTCGGGTCGACCAGCGGGTTGACGACCGTGAGGTCCAGGCGGTGCCGGTCGGCGATCTCGGCCCAGTAGGCCACGCTGGCGCCGCCGAGCGGGTCGGCGCCGATCCGCACGCCGGCCTCGCGGATCGCGTCGAGGTCGAGGACCTGGGGCAGGTCGTCGACGTAGCTGCCGAGGAAGTCGTACGACGCCGCTGCCGCGCGGGCCTTGGCGAACGCCACCCTCCGCACACCCTCGAGGTTGCCGCGGATCAGCTCGTTGGCCCGGGCCGCGACGACCTGGGTCGCGTCGGAGCCGGCGGGCCCGCCGTGGGGCGGGTTGTACTTGAACCCGCCGTCGCCCGGCGGGTTGTGGGAGGGGGTGACGACGATGCCGTCCGCCAGCCCGGAGCCGCTGGTCCGGCCGCCGTTGGCGCGGAGGATCGCGTGGCTCACCGCCGGGGTGGGCGTGTAGCCGTCGCGGTCGTCGACGAGGACGGTCACGTCGTTGGCGACGAGCACCTCCAGCGCGGTGGCCCACGCCGGCTCGGACAGCGCGTGGGTGTCGCGACCGATGAAGAGCGGACCGTCGTACCCCTGCTCGGCACGGTAGTCGCAGATGGCCTGGGTCGTGGCGGCGATGTGGACCTCGTTGAAGGAGGCGTCCAGCGAGGTGCCGCGGTGCCCGCTCGTGCCGAAGGCGACCTGCTGGGCCACGTCGTCGGGGTCGGGCTCCAGGGAGAAGTAGGACGAGACCAGGTGCGAGACGTCGACGAGGTCCTCGGGGCGGGCGGGCTGTCCTGCTCGGTCGGAGGTGGCCATGCCCTCATCTTGGTGTGCCGGGGGGTCGGCGTCGAGAAAGGCCCCCCGGGTTGTCGATCCGGTGGTCCCTCGTCCGTCAGAGTGATGAGGCCGCGGACCCGCGGCCCCTGACACAGGAGGAACACGATGAGCCGCTACCTGGTCCTGCTCCCGGCCCCCGAGGCCGAGTGGGCGGCGTTGCCGGCGTCCGAGCACGAGAAGGGCATGCGCTCGCACGTCCAGTTCCACGAGGAGCTCGCCGCCGGGGGCCACACGATCGTCACGGGTGGACCGCTGGAGCCGTCGGAGCGGGCGACGTCCATGCGCCCGGACGGGGCCGGCGGCGTGCTCGTCACGGACGGCCCGTTCACCGAGACGGGCGAGCAGGTCGTGGGCTTCTACCTGCTCGAGTCCGAGGACGAGGCCGACCTGCGTGCCGCGTGCCGGCGGTTCGCGGCGCGGGGCGAGCACATCGAGCTCCGCCGGATGAGCGAGTGAAGGGGACAGCGATGACCGAGCACGTGTGCAACAGGGCTGACCGAGGGGGTGCGGCATGAAGTACCTGGTGCTGCTGATGGGCGACGGCGAGCTCAAGCCCTGGTCCGACCACACCGAGGAGGAACAGCTGGAGGCGATGGGCCGCTTCCAGGCCTTCGACGCGGCGTGTGCCGCGCGCGAGGGGGTGGAGATCCTGGGCGGCGAGGCCCTCGGCGACCCCGCCGACACGACGACGCTGCGCACCCGCGGCGGACAGCTGCAGCTGACCGACGGGCCGTACGCCGAGGCGGTCGAGGGGCTCGGCGGGTTCTACCTGGTGGAGGCGCCGGACCTCGACGTGCTCGTCGAGCTGCTGCGCGTGCTGCCGCCGTACGACATGCAGGTCTCGCCCGTGGTCGAGGTCCCCATGTGATGTCGGACCCGACGACCGACCCGCTCGCCCGGGTGGTGCGCGAGGAGTGGGGCCGCCTGGTGGCCCTGCTCCTCGCGCAGTTCCGTCGCCTCGACCTCGTCGAGGACGCGCTGGGCGACGCCGTCGAGGCGGCCAGCCGCACGTGGCCCCGGGACGGGGTGCCGGACAACCCGGCAGGCTGGCTGATGACGACCGCTCGCCGCCGCCTGCTCGACCGGCTGCGGACCGAGGAGGTCGCCCGGCGCAAGCAGCCGCTGCTCGCGACGGACGCCGAGCGCCACCAGCAGGGCGCGCGCACGATGGCCGACCCGGGTGCGGTGCTCGAGGACGACCTGCTCCGCCTGGTCCTGATGTGCAGCCACCCCGCGCTGGCACCCGAGGCGGCGAGCGCGCTGTCGCTGCGCCTGGTGCTGGGGGTGGCGACGCCCGACATCGCTCGGCTCTTCCTCGTCCCGGAGCCGACGATGGCGGCTCGGATCACCCGCGCGAAGAAGCGGATCGTCGGCGCGGGCATCCCGTTCGCGGTCCCCGATGCGAGCGTGCTGCCCGAGCGGATCGAGAACGTCGCCCAGACGGCCTACCTGGCGTTCACCGCCGGCTACGCGCCGGGCAGCGGACCGGACCTGCTGCGCGCCGAGCTGGCGGGCGAGGCGGTCCGACTGGTGCGCACGACGCTGGCTCTCTGCCCGGACGAGCCGGTGCTCCTCGCGCTCCTGGCGCTCGTCCTGCTCCAGCACTCGCGCCGGGACGCCCGGGTCTCGGACGGGCGGCTGGTGCTGCTGCCCGACCAGGACCGCCGCCGGTGGCGCACCGACGAGGTCGACGAGGCCCGCCGCCTGCTGGAGCATCCCGCGCTCGCCGGGCCGATCCCCCTGCTGGCGGCGTCGTACACCCTGCAGGCGAGGATCGCCGCCGAGCACGCGCTGGCCCCGAGCAGCGCCGAGACGCGGTGGGACCGCATCGTCAGGCTGTACGACGCCCTGCTGGGGCTCGCGCCCTCACCCTCGGCGCGGCTGGCCCGCGCGGTGGCCGTGGCCGAGGACCGCGGCGCGGCCGCCGGACTGGAGGCCCTGGAGGGCGTCGAGGTGCCCGGGAGCCACCGGCCGGCAGCGGTCCGCGCCGAGCTGCTCGCCCGCGCGGGCGACACGGTGGCGGCGCGAGCGGCGTACGACCAGGCCATCGCCGCCTGCCGCAACGACGTCGAGCTCCAGCACCTGCGGGAGCGCCGTCAGTCGCTGGGCTGAGGCTCCGGGACCTGCTGCTGCTTGGCGAGCACCGTGAGGCCTTCCTCGACGACGAAGCCGTGCGCCCGGTCCTCGTCCGGGTCGACCCCGATGCGGGCGCCGGGCGGCACCACGACCCCCTTGTCGATGATCGCGTTGCGGATCGTGGCGCCCGGCCCGACCCGGACCCCGTCCATCAGCACCGAGCCCGACACCTCCGCGCCCTCCTGCACCCACACCGCGGGCGAGAGGACGGAGCGGTTGACCGTGCCCCCGCTGACCACGACGCCGGGCGACAGGATGGAGTTGAACGTCGAGACCCCCACCCCGCTCGCCCCCTCGACCAGCTTCGCGGGCGGCATCGGCCCGTAGTTGGTGTAGATCGGCCACTGGGCGTTGTAGAGGTTGAACACCGGCAGCGGCGAGACGAGGTCCTGCTGGGCGGCGTAGTAGGAGCCCATGGTCCCGACGTCGCGCCAGTAGCCGCGGTCGCGGTCGGTCGAGCCGGGCACGTCGTTGTCCTTGAAGTCGTAGACCGCCGCGTCGGAGCGGTCGACGAACCACGGCACGATGTCGCCGCCCATGTCGTGCTTGCTCTCCTCCGACTCGGCGTCCCGGGTGACCGCCTCCCGCAGCGCATCGGCGGTGAAGACGTAGTTGCCCATCGAGGCCAGCACCTCGTCGGGCGAGTCCGGGAGCCCGTCGGGAGCGGTCGGCTTCTCGAGGAACGCGCGGATCCGCTGGGGGTCCGCCGGATCCACGTCGATGACGCCGAACTGGTCGGCGAGCCCGATCGGCTGGCGGATCGCCGCGACCGTGCAGCTGGCGCCCGACTCGCAGTGCTCGGCGACCATCTGGGAGAAGTCCATCCGGTAGACGTGGTCGGCACCCACGACCACGACGATGTCGGGCTGCTCGTCGGTGAGCAGGTTGAGCGACTGGAAGATCGCGTCGGCGCTGCCGAGGTACCACCGCTTGCCCACCCGCTGCTGCGCCGGCACCGGCGTGACGTAGTTGCCCAGCAGGTTCGACATGCGCCACGTCGTCGTGATGTGGCGGTCGAGGCTGTGCGACTTGTACTGCGTCAGCACGACCACCTTGAGGTAGCCGGAGTTGACGACGTTGGACAGGGCGAAGTCGATGAGGCGGTAGATCCCGCCGAACGGGACCGCCGGCTTCGCCCGGTCGGCGGTGAGCGGCATGAGCCGTTTCCCCTCGCCGCCGGCCAGCACGATGGCGAGGACCTTCTTCCGACCCGACTGGCTCATGCGTCGAACGTAGTGCCGCGGGTGGGTGCGGTCGAGCGATGACCGCTAGTTTCGGGACATGCGCATCGACGTCGTCTCCAAGGAGTACCCGCCGCAGATCTACGGCGGGGCCGGTGTCCACGTGGCCGAGCTCGTGCGCGCGCTGCGCGAGCTCGACGACGTGGACGCGCGCGTCCACTGCTTCGGGCCGCCCCGCGGGGAGTCGAGGACGTGGGGCTACCCCGACCCGCCCGGCCTCGCGTCCGCCAACGCCGCGATCCGCACGCTCGGCGTCGACCTCGAGATGGTGGCGGGGTGCGCCGGCACCGGCGTCGTGCACTCCCACACGTGGTACGCCAACATGGCGGGCCACCTGGCCAAGCTGCTCCACTCGGTGCCCCACGTCGTGACCGCCCACAGCCTCGAGCCCATGCGGCCGTGGAAGGCCGAGCAGCTCGGCGGCGGGTACGCCGTCTCGAGCTGGGTGGAGCGCACGGCGTACGAGGCTGCTGACGCGGTCGTCGCCGTGAGCGCGGCGATGAGGGACGACGTGCTGCGCAGCTACCCCTCGATCGACCCGTCGCGCGTCCACGTCGTCCACAACGGCATCGACACCGAGCGGTGGTCTCCGCGCCGGGCCCCCGACCGGGTGCGCGAGCTGGGGGTCGACCCCGACCGTCGCAGCGTGATCTTCGTCGGCCGGATCACCCGCCAGAAGGGGCTCCCGCTCTTCCTGCGCGCGGCCGCCGCCCTGCCGCCCGACGTCCAGCTCGTGCTGTGCGCCGGGGCGCCCGACACCCCGGAGATCGAGGCCGAGGTGCGCGGCCTCGTCGACGAGCTCGCCACCACCCGCGAGGGGGTCGTCTGGATCTCCGAGATGCTCCCCCGCCACGACGTCGTCGCACTCCTCTCGGCGGCCACCGTCTTCGCCTGCCCCTCGATCTACGAGCCGCTGGGCATCGTCAACCTCGAGGCCATGGCCTGCGAGACCGCCGTCGTCGCCACCGCCACCGGGGGCATCCCCGAGGTCGTCGTGGACGGCGAGACGGGGTGGCTCGTGCCCATCGAGCAGGCGACCGACGGCACCGGGACCCCGCTCGACCCGGACCGCTACGTGGCCGACCTCGCCGAGGCGCTGCAGGACGCCGTCTCCGACCCGGACCGCGCGACGGCGTACGGCGTCGCCGGCCGCCGCCGGGCCGAGCAGGACTTCGCCTGGGGCACCATCGCCGAGCGGACGATGGAGATCTACCGCTCGCTCACCTGACCTTCCGTCGTACTGGGACGGACACAAGTCCGAGGTGCGCCACCCCACCTCGCTCGAGCGCGGCACGTGGCGGCAGTTGTGTCCGTGCCGCTCCGCGCCTGTGGATGAAGCCCGCAGACCCCCGCAGAGCCCGACATGCTGGCGGCGTGGACGTCGTCGCGGTGCTCGAGCGGTGCGGCGGGCTCAGCACTCGTGCCGCACTCATCGCGGCCACGTCCCGTGCGGACGTCGACCGGGCACTGGCAGCCGGCCTGGTGGTGGCCGTCGGGCGGGGCCGCTACACCCTGCGCGGCGTCGACGCGGCCGCAGCCACCGCGCATGCGATGAACGGGACGCTCTGCCTCAGCAGCGCGGCGCTCCGCCACGGCTGGGAGGTGAAGGTGGTGCCCGACCGCCCCCACGTGCTGGTGCCCCGCAAGCGACGGGTGCCTGAGCGCTTCCGCGGGGCCGTCCACCTGCACCGCGGCGACCTCCATGCCGATGACCTGGCCGAGGGAATCGCCACCGGTCGTGAGCTCACCCTCCTGCAGTGTCTGCGGAGCCTGCCCGACGACGAGGCCCTGGCCATCGCTGACTCCGCACTGCGCGCGGGCGAGCAGGCGACCTTGGCGCGCGTGCTCGCCAGCGTCCGCGGCGCGGGCCGGACGAAGGTGCTGCGCATCGGGAACGCGGCGGACCCGCGTGCGGCCAACGCGTTCGAGTCGGTCACGCGAGCCATCTGCCTGCAGGTCCCGGGTCTCCACGTCGATCCGCAGGTGGTCGTCTCGTCGCCCTGTTGCTGGGCTCGACCGGACCTCGTCGACCGGGAGCGACGCATCATCATCGAGTGCGAGTCCTTCGAGTGGCACGGGAACCGGGCAGGTTTCCGCAAGGACATCCGCCGCTACACGCTGCTCAGCGCGGAGGGGTGGCTCGTCCTCCGGTTCACCTGGGAGGACGTGATGTTCCGGCCAGCGTGGGTCCGCGAGGTGCTGTGCCGTGCCATCGGCGCCGACGCACGGACAGAAGTCGCCGCACCGTGGCCGGTGGCCGCGTGAGCACGGCCGCGGACGGCACATGTGTCCGTGCGGTGCCGCCCTGTCCCGGTCAGCCGAGGACGAGGCCGGGGTAGAGCGGGTGCTTGTCGAGCAGCTCGGCCGACTGCGCCTTGACCCGGTCGGCCACGCCGTCGCCCAGGGCGTACGACGCCTTCGACGGCTCGCCGGCCTTGGTGGTCCCGCGCTCGGTGTTGCTCAGCACCTCGACGATCAGCTCGGCGACCTTGTCGAACTCGTCGTGCCCGAACCCGCGGGTCGTCAGGGCGGGCGTGCCGAGGCGGACGCCGGAGGTGTACCAGGCGCCGTTGGGGTCGGCCGGGACCGAGTTGCGGTTGGTCACGATGCCCGCGTCGAGGAGCGCCGACTCCGCCTGGCGACCGGTCAGGCCGAAGGAGGTCACGTCGAGCAGCACGATGTGGTTGTCGGTGCCGCCGGTGACCAGCGTGGCGTCCCGGCTGAGGAAGCCCTCGGCCAGGGACTTCGCGTTGTCGGCCACCATCTGCGCGTAGGCCTGGAAGGAGCTGGTGCGGGCCTCGGCGAAGGCGACGGCCTTGGCCGCCATGACGTGGGACAGCGGACCGCCGAGCACCATCGGGCAGCCGCGGTCGACGTCGGCGGCGAACTCCTCCTGCGCCAGCACCATGCCGCCGCGCGGACCGCGGAGCGACTTGTGGGTCGTCGTGGTGGTGATGTGGGCGTGCGGCACCGGGTCCTCGTCCCCCGTGAACACCTTGCCCGCGACGAGACCGGCGAAGTGGGCCATGTCGACCATCAGCACGGCGCCCACCTCGTCGGCGATCTCGCGCATCTTGGCGAAGTCGACGCGGCGGGGGTAGGCGGAGTACCCGGCCACCAGCACGAGCGGCTTGAACTCGCGCGCCTTGGCCGCGACCGCGTCGTAGTCGAGCAGACCGGTCTCCGGGTCGGTGCCGTACTGCTGCTGGTGGAACATCTTGCCGCTGATGTTGGGACGGAAGCCGTGGGTGAGGTGGCCGCCCGCGTCCAGCGACATGCCGAGCAGTCGCTGGTTGCCGAACTCGTGGCGCAGCGTCTCCCAGTCGGCCTCGGAGAGCTCGCTGACGTTCTTGGACTGCATCTTCTGCAGGTACGGCGACTCCACGCGGTTGGCGAGGATCGACCAGAAGGCGACCAGGTTGGCGTCGATCCCGGAGTGCGGCTGGACGTAGGCATAGGGCGCCCCGAACAGCTCGCGGGCGTGCTCGGCCGCGAGGGCCTCGACGGTGTCCACGTTCTGGCAGCCGGCGTAGAAGCGGTGCCCGACCGTGCCCTCGGCGTACTTGTCGCTGAACCAGGTGCCCATGGTCAGGAGCACGGCCGGGGACGCGTAGTTCTCGCTCGCGATCAGCTTCAGCGAGGCCCGCTGGTCGGCCAGCTCCTGCCGCGTCGCGTCCGCGATGCGCGGCTCCACCGAGCCGATGACCTCGAGGGCCTGCGTGTACGCGTTGCTGATGAGGGAGTCCATGGCCGACAGCCTAGAGCCCGCCGCCGGCAGGGCCGCTCCCCCGCCGACGACCCTGGACACGCCCTCGGAGGTGGGGCAGGGTGCGAGACATGCGCACTGCTCTCGGGACGTCCCTCGCTGCCCTCCTCCTCCTCGGCCCCACCGTCCCCGCCGCGGGATCCGGCGCCCCCGACCGGTCGCCGGACCTCGAGTGGCAGGTGGGCGTCGTCGACGCCGACCAGAGCTTCCGCGGGCTCGACGCGGTGGACCGCCGTACGGCGTGGGTGGTGGGAGCCAGCGTGACCCGGGGTGCGGCGAGGATCTACCGCACCACCGACGGTGGCGCCTCGTGGCAGGACATGACCCCGCCCGGAACGGACGGGCTGAGCTTCCGCGACGTCGAGGCGGAGGACGCGCGCACCGCGTCGGTGCTGGCCATCGGCGAGGGCCAGGCGTCGCGGATCTACCGGACCACCGACGGCGGCCGGACGTGGACGGAGACGTTCCGCAACGCGGAGCCGGCGGCGTTCTACAACTGCATGGACTTCTTCCCCGGCGGCCGGCGCGGCCTCGCCGTCAGCGACCCCGTCGACGGCAGGTTCCGTGTCATCGCCACCGAGGACGGCGGGCGGTCGTGGCAGGTGCTGCCCACGACCGGGATGCCGGACTCGACCGGCGAGTACAACTTCTCCGCCAGCGGCGACTGCCTCGTCATCGAGGGTCGCGACGCGTGGTTCGGCAGCGGCGGCTCGGCAGCCCGGGTCTACCACTCGGCCGACCGGGGGCTCACCTGGACGGCGACCGACTCGGCGATCCCGGCCGGCGAGGCCGCCGGCGTCTTCGGGCTCGCCTTCCGGACCCCGCGCCACGGCGTCGCGGTGGGCGGCGACTTCGCCGCGCCGACCGACGGCGTCGACGCGACGTCGTACACGCGGGACGGGAGGAGCTGGGACAGCGCGGGGGACCTCACCCACCTCGGCGAGGACGCCGCCTGGGTGAGCCGCCACCTCCTGCTGGTGGTCGGCGAGTCGGGCGCGGTGGCCGGCAGCAGCCTGTCGCTCGACGGCGGCACGAGCTGGACGGCGTTCAGCGACGACGGCTTCCACACGCTCGACTGCACGCGGGACGGCTCGTGCTGGGCCGCCGGCGGTCGCGGGCGCGTCGGCGTTCTCGGCGGCCTGCGTCACTGAGCGGACATCGAGGTGTGACCTGGGTCGCACCGCCAGCGCTCCGCTCGCCCGCACGTCTCACATGCTGGCGCACGATCCCACATCATGGGATTTCGACTTGTGGACATGATGTCCACGCCGTGAGACTTCTTGACATGGTCACCGCTGCGACTTCTGCGCACCTCGTGGTTCGACGTCATGTCGACCTCATGCGCACGCGCAGCATGATCTGTTGGCACCGCTGAAACCGCCGCCCCTGCACATCTGTTCCGCGCCCAACGACGCGCGCGGCCCTCAGCGATCAAGGACCACGTCCTCATGCCTGACCTGCGCTTCCGGCCCGAGCCCGCCCAGCACACCGACATCCCGCGCCCCAAGCGCGCCGAGGGTCAGTGGGCGCTCGGCTACACCGAGCCGCTCAACAAGAACGAGCAGGCGAAGAAGGACGACGACCCGCTCAACGTGCGGGACCGCATCCTCTACACCTACTCCAAGCGGGGTTTCGACTCCATCGACCCGGCAGACCTCCGCGGCCGGTTCCGGTGGATGGGTCTCTACACCCAGCGCGCCCCCGGCTTCGACGGCGGCAAGACCGCGCAGCTCGAGGAGGAGGAGCTCGACGACCGCTTCTTCATGATGCGGGTCCGCACCGACGGCCAGGTGCTCGGCGCCGAGCAGCTGCGGGCGCTCGGCGAGTGCTCGACGACGTACGCCCGCAACACCGCCGACATCACCGACCGCAACAACATCCAGTACCACTGGATCCAGGTCGAGGACGTCCCGGCGATCTGGGAGCAGCTCGAGGGCGTGGGGCTGAGCACCCTCGAGGCCTGCGGCGACAGCCCGCGCCCCTTCCTCGGCTCCCCCGTCGCCGGCATCGCCAAGGACGAGATCATCGACGGCTCCTCAGCGCTCGAGGAGATCAAGCAGCTCGCCCTCGGCAACCCGGACTTCTCCAACCTCCCGCGCAAGTTCAAGACGGCCCTCACCGGCCACCCGAGCCACGACGTGGCTCCCGAGGTCAACGACGTCTCCTTCGTGGGGACGGTGCACCCCGAGCACGGACCGGGCTTCGACCTCTGGGTGGGCGGAGGCCTCTCCACGAACCCGATGCTGGCCCACAAGCTCGGCGTCTGGATCCCGGTGGAGGAGGTCGCCGCGGCGTGGGCCGGGGTCGCCGGCATCTTCCGCGACTACGGCTACCGCCGGCTCCGCTCGCGCGCGCGGCTGAAGTTCCTGCTCGCCGACTGGGGTGCGGAGAAGTTCCGCGAGGTGCTCGAGAAGGAGTACCTCGGCCACGCGCTCGTCGACAACCCGTCCCCGCCGGTCCCGGAGCAGCAGGGCGACCACATCGGGGTCCACGAGCAGAAGGACGGCCTCTTCTACGTCGGTGCCGCGCCGGTCGTCGGCCGCATCGACGGCACCACGCTGACCGCGCTCGGCGGCCTGGTGGAGCAGTACGGCGCCCGCGGCGCCCGGCTGACGGCGTACCAAAAGCTCGTGGTGATCGGGGTGCGACCCGAGGACACCGACGCGTTCGTCGAGGACCTCGAGCGGATCGGGCTCACCGCGCGGCCCAGCAACTGGCGGCGCCGCACGATGGCCTGCACCGGCATCGAGTTCTGCAAGCTGGCGATCGTCGACACCAAGGAGCGCTCCCGCGCCCTGGTCGTCGAGCTCGAGAAGCGCTTCCCCGAGCTGGACACCCCCATCTCCATCAACGTCAACGGCTGCCCCAACTCCTGCGCGCGCACCCAGGTCGCCGACATCGGCCTCAAGGGTCAGCTCGTGCTCGACGCCGACGGCAGCCAGGTCGAGGGGTTCCAGGTCCACCTCGGCGGCGCCCTGGGGCTGGCGGCCGGGTTCGGCCGCAAGCTGCGTGCCCACAAGGTCACCAGCGCGGGGCTCGACGACTACGTCACGCGGGTGGTGCGCGCGTTCCTGGCGGACCGCGTGGAGGGCGAGTCCTTCGCGACCTGGGTCGCCCGGGCCGACGAGGTGCTGCTGCGCGGCGAGGCCGACCGGGAGCTGGTCTGAGTGTCCGAGCGCGCCGTGCCCTACCACTGCCCCTACTGCGGGGACACCGACCTGTTCCCCGCCGAGGAGGGGTGGGAGTGCCGCTCGTGCCTGCGGGCGTTCACGGTGCGGATGCTCGGCATGATCCGTCCGCCGGCGCGCGGGGGGGACGCCCGGTGAGCCTGTCCACCCGCGCCGCGCGCGAGTTCCGCGGCACCCACACCGAGGGCCGCTCCCCCGAGGAGCTGCGCGAGCTGGTGTCCCACGTGGGCGCCGAGCTCGAGCTCGCGCCGGCCGAGACGATCATCGAGTGGGCCGTCGCCACGTTCGGCGAGCGGTTCTGCATCACGTCCTCGATGGCGGACGCGGTGCTCTCCCACCTCGCCTCCACGGTCGCCCCCGGCATCGACGTGGTCTTCCTCGACACCGGCTACCACTTCGCCGAGACCATCGGCACCCGCGACGCCGTCGAGGCCACGCTCCCGGTCAACCTCGTCACCATCCGCCCCCGGCAGAGCGTGGAGGAGCAGGACGCCGAGCACGGCCGCGAGCTCTTCCGCACCGACCCCGACCGCTGCTGCGCCCTCCGGAAGGTCGCACCGCTCACCGACTCGCTCGCCGGGTACGACGCCTGGGCGACCGGGCTGCGTCGCGCGGAGACCCACAACCGGGTGATCGCTCCCGTCGTCGGGTGGGACGCGCGCAAGGGCAAGGTCAAGGTGTCCCCCCTGGCCCGCTGGAGCGACGAGCAGGTCGAGCGCTACGTCGTCGAGCACGGCGTCCTGGTGAACCCGCTCGTCCACGACGGCTACCCCAGCATCGGCTGCTGGCCCTGCACCCGTCGGGTCGCCCCCGGGGACGATCCCCGCAGCGGCCGGTGGGCCGGCACCGCCAAGACCGAGTGCGGGATCCACGCATGACGCCCGCACCCCTCCAGACCCGCACCGACAACGACGTCGACCCCCACCGCACCACTACGCACGATGGGAGGCACTCCTGATGGCTGCACCCGCCCTGGTCGCCCTGGCTCACGGAAGCCGGGACCCACGATCCGCCGCCACGATCAAGGCCCTGGTGGCCGAGGTCCGGGCCATGCGACCCGACCTCCGAGTCGAGACGGCCTTCCTGGAGCTCGCGAAGCCGTCCTTCGACACGGTCGTCGACCGCCTCGTCAGGGCGGGGTTCGACGAGATCGTCGTCGTCCCGCTGCTGCTCACCGAGGCCTACCACGCCAAGGTCGACGTCCCCCGCGCGATCGCCGCGGCGGCCGCTCGCCACGAGGGTCTGCGCATCCACGCCTCGCGGATCCTCGGCATGGAGCCGGCGTTCCTCGAGGTGCTCGACCTGCGGCTCCGCGACGCGCTGCGGGACGCCCGGGTGCGGGAGCTGGACGCGCTGGTCCTCGCCGCGGCCGGGTCGTCCGACCCGCTGGCCAACCAGGCGGTCGCCCGCATCGCGCGCACCTGGGGTGCCCGCCACAAGCTGCCGGTCACCGCGGCGTACGCCTCGGCCGCGCCGCCGGCGACCGGCGAGGCCGTCCGTGCGTTCCGTGCGGAGGGCCGCCGCCACATCGCGGTCGCGTCGTTCTTCCTGGCGCCCGGCCTCCTCCCGGACCGGGCCGGCGAGCTGGCGCTCGAGGCCGGGGCCATCGCGGTCTCCGACCCGCTGGGCGCGCACCCGGAGGTCGCGCGCGCCGTGCTGGCACGCTACGCCGTGGGGGCC
>CADCUM010000094.1 GCA_902805885.1 uncultured Nocardioides sp.
CCACCCCGCCGAGCCCGAGCGGAGGCGCGAGCGCGGCGATCGCCTTCGCGCGCGCCCAGATCGGCGACCCCTACCAGTGGGGTGCCGCGGGCCCGGACTCGTGGGACTGCTCGGGGCTGACGTCGGGAGCCTGGGCCCGCGGCGGCAGGTCCCTGCCCCACTACTCGGTCGCCCAGTACACCCAGTCGACGGCGCTCAGCGCCGGCCAGCTGGCCCCCGGCGACCTCGTCTTCTGGGGGTCCTCGAGCAGTGCGTCGTCGATCTACCACGTGGCGCTCTACGTCGGCGGCGGCCGGGTGATCCACGCCCCCCGAACGGGCACGACGGTGCGCGAGGAGTCCATGTACTCATGGCGGGCGCCGAACTTCTTCGCGCGGCCCTGAGGGATCAGGCCGGCTCGACCTTGGCCGCGAACCGGGCGGCCAGGGCGCCCGGGTCAATCGCGCCGTCCAGGACCAGCCGGGTCGGCCACCGGGTCGTGTCGAGCCCGGACAGCTGCTCGAAGACGCCGAGGTCGGCGGCGTAGAGCTCCGCGAGGCGTACGACGTCCGCTGCCGTCGGTGCGGTGCCGGGCACCCGCTCGGCGCCGGCGTGCCAGTTGCGCAGCGGCGGCACCCGTTCGAACCGCGGGAGCCCCAGGAAGTCGGTGGTGCGGTGGACGGTCGGCTCGAAGTCCTCGAGCATGCCCCGCATCTCG
Organism: uncultured Nocardioides sp.; assembly: GCA_902805885.1. Lineage (GTDB taxonomy): Bacteria > Actinomycetota > Actinomycetes > Propionibacteriales > Nocardioidaceae > Nocardioides. The sequence continues at coordinate 698 of CADCUM010000094.1, forward strand.
AGCAGCAGCCACTGGTCGCGGTCGAAGAGGGCGAAGCCGCGCTCCAGCTGCTCGCCGTAGAAGCCCCGCGCCAGCCCGGTCATGTGCCGCCACCGCATGGTCCGGACCCCGGACGGGACCTCGTCGGGGAGCGAGGTGTGCGGCCACTCGGTGAGGAAGTCCGGCCAGTCCGGCCAGGCGAGGTTGCGCGAGCGCAGCATCACCCAGTGGGAGAAGAGCCGCTCGAGGGGGTCGCGGAAGACGGCGATCAGCGGCATCGCCGGGTCGTAGGCCCGCATCCGCTCCAGCGCGTGCGGCCAGTAGAGGTAGGTCGGTGTGGCGTCCCCGACCAGGCGGTGGACCCGGGCCCGACGCGGCGCGGTGTAGTCGCGGTCGTGGTCCGGCGCCGACCAGTCCACGTCCTCGTCGTCGAAGTAGTGCCGCTCCTTGTCGGGAGGCTGGCAGACCAGGGGGTGCTGGTTCAGCGTCACGGACAGCGTCGACGTGCCGCCCTTCTGCACGCCGACGACGGCGAAGCCGTACGGCAGGCGGCCGAGGTCGCCCGTGCTCTCCTCGCTGGTCATCGGCGCGAACCTACACCGACGACTCCGCACGAAAGGACGGTGTCCGGCTTCCCTACCCGCCAGTAGATTGACGGGCATGACCACCGACCAGGTCCCCCCGATCACCGACCAGCTGCCCGACGTCGAGCCGGAGGAGCAAGCGCCCCGACGCCCGGACACCGGGGTGCACGCCGACGACAGCGGCTACCGGCAGCCCGCGGTCGACGTCGGCGAGCTGCGGGCGTTCCTCGACGGGCGCTACCGCGAGGAGCGCGACCTGGTCCGCGCCAACCTCGCGGAGCACGCCCAGATCCTCCTAGACGAGGAGCAGATGTCCACGGCCGACTTCCGCGAGCGGGTCAAGGACGTCGTGGTGATGATGGCGAGCACCGGACAGACCGGCATGGGGTTCCCCGAGGAGCACGGCGGGGGCGGTGACCTCGGGGCCTCGGTCGCCGCGTTCGAGACCCTGGCCTACGGGGACCTCTCCGTGCTGGTGAAGGTCGGTGTGCAGTTCGGGCTCTTCGGCGGCGCGATCCTCCAGCTGGGCACCGAGCGCCACCACGACGCCCACCTGCGCGACCTCATCACCGGTCGCACGATGGGCTGCTTCGCCATGACGGAGACGGGGCACGGCTCGAACGTCCAGGCGCTCGGCACCACGGCGACGTACGACGCCGGGGCCGACCAGTTCGTCATCACCACCCCCGACGACGCGAGCCGCAAGGACTACATCGGCAACGCGGCGGCGCACGCGGAGCTCGCCGTCGTCTTCGCCCAGCTCGAGGTGGGCGGCGAGCGCCACGGCGTGCACGCCTTCGTCGTGCCGATCCGCGAGGACGGCGAGGTCCTCGACGGGGTGCGGGTCGAGGACTGCGGCCCCAAGATGGGGCTCAACGGCGTGGACAACGGCCGGCTGTGGTTCGACCACGTGCGGGTGCCCCGCGACGCGCTGCTCGACCAGTTCGCCCAGGTCACCGAGGACGGTCGCTACCACTCGTCGATCGAGAACCCCAACCGTCGCTTCTTCACGATGCTCGGGACGCTCGTGCAGGGGCGGGTGTGCGTCGGCGGCGCCGGCATCAACGCGGCCAAGGTCGCGCTGACGATCGCCACGAGGTACGCCGCCCGGCGCCGCCAGTTCGAGGCGACGTCCGAGCACGAGGAGCAGCCGCTGCTCGACTACGGCGTCCACCAGCGGCGGCTCCTCCCGCTGCTGGCGCGCACCTACGCGCTGCACTTCGCCCAGGAGGTCGTGGCCGGGGACCTGCACGACGTCTTCTCCGGGACCGACCCCGACGACCAGTCGCGCCGGATGCTGGAGTCGCGAGCGGCCGCGACCAAGGCCCTCGGCACCTGGCACGCGACCCGGACGATCCAGGAGTGCCGGGAGGCCTGTGGCGGCGCCGGCTACCTCAGCGAGAACCGCTTCGCAGCGCTCAAGGCCGACACCGACGTGTTCACCACCTTCGAGGGCGACAACCACGTCCTGCTGCAGCTGGTGGCCAAGGGGCTGCTCACCGACTACGCCAGCGACTTCGAGGACATGGACCAGTTCGGCATGGTCCGCTTCGTCGCCGGGCTCGCGGTCGAGACCGTCGTCGAGCGGACGTCGGTCCACAAGCTCGTGCAGTCGGTCCGCGACCTGCTGCCGGGCGGGGACCGCTGGGACCAGGAGGCCGGGCTGCTCGACCCCCGCTACCAGCTCGCGATGCTCCGCTTCCGCGAGGAGCACATGCTGGCCGGCGTGGCCCGCCGGCTCAAGCGGGGCATCGACGCGGGCGTCAACGCCGGCCAGGTCTTCTCGGAGGTGCAGGACCACGTCGTCGCCACCGCGCGCGCCCACGCCGAGCGCCTGGTGCTCGAGGCGTTCGTCGCCAAGGTGGCCACCCTGCCCGACGGTGACATGAAGGTCGCCCTGAACCTCCTCTGCGACCTGCACGCCCTCACCACGATCGAGGCCGACCGCGCCTGGTGGATGGAGCACGGTCGGCTCTCCAGTGCCCGGTCCAAGGCGATCAGCCGCGAGGTCAACGCGCTGTGCCGCAAGATCCGGCCGCTGGCGGTCGACCTGGTCGACGCGTTCGGGGTGCCGGACGAGGTGCTGCGCAGCCCGGAGCTGCTGTCGTGGGAGGGGTGAGGGTGACGTGACCTTCGGGGGACTGCCGGCCCGCTGGGAGCCGGCGGGTGCGAGCCGGGGCCTGGCCCTGGTCCTGCCGGGCCGCGCCTACCCGCCGTCGGCGCCGCTGCTGGACCTCGCGCGCAGGGCCTTCCTCCGGCACGGCTTCACGGTGCGGGAGGTCTGGTGGGACTCCACCTCCCGCACCGAGGCGGAGGTCGCCGCGCCCGAGCCCTGGGTACGCCGGCAGGCCGAGGCCGCCCTCGCCGACGAGGACGCGGAGCGCGTCGTCGTGGTCGGCAAGTCGCTCGGCACCAATGCGGCGTCGTACGCGTGCGAGCGCGGGCTCGACGCCGTGTGGCTCACGCCGCTGCTCGTGGACCCCGTGCTGGCGGACGGGATCGGCCGCAGCAGTGGGCGGCAGCTGCTCGTGGGCGGGTCCGCGGACGCGTGGTGGGACAGCGCGGTCGCTGCACGCCTCCGCGGTCCGCGGTGTGACGTGCTCGAGCTCCCCGACGCCGACCACGGCTTGTGCGTCGACGACGTGGTGCGTACGGCGGAGCTCCACGTCGCGGTGGCGCGGGCGCTCGACGGGTTCCTCGCGGGTCTCTGAGCGTCGCGGCCGGCTCGGCACGGGCGGCGGCGCCGGGCTACCGGTCGAGCAGGGCCATGAACCGCTCGGCGTCGCCGGTGCGCGGCAGGTTGTTGAACATGACGTACGGCGTCGGGCGGCCGGCGACGAGGTCGCGCAACCGGTGGAGCTCCTCGTCGGTGTGGACGTGCCGCGAGCCCGTGGTGCCGTGCAGCCGGTAGTAGGTCCGCTCCGGCGTCACCGTCTCGGTCTGCATGGGGTCGACGACGTGCACGAGGTCCAGCTCGGTGCAGAGCTCGTCGAGCAGCGCGACGGGCCAGTCGCCCCGCGGCTCCCACAGCAGCCGGCCGGGCGGCCGGTCGACCTGGGAGACGAAGGTGCGCAGCCGCTCGACGTTGTCCGTCGTGGGGCGGAAGCTGCGGGGGCACTGCAGCAGCACCGCGGTGGCACGCAGCACGCGCGCGCACTCGAGGGTCCGCTTCCAGCCCGCCAGGACCGGGGGCGTCGTGCGGAACGCGCCGACCTGCCCGCGGGCGCTCTCGGGGAGCGGTCGCCTCAGGCGTCGGTAGGTGGGGCTGTTGGACTCGTGGGTGACCACCTGCCACGCCTTGATGGTGAACTCGAAGCGGGACGGGACCTGCGCCCGCCACCGCGCCAGCACGGCGTCCGCCGGGGGCTCGTAGAACGTGTGCTGCACCTCGACCAGCGGGAAGCGGCGCACGTACGACGCCTGTGACACCGTCCAGCCGCACAGCCCGACCCGGACCTCCATGGGGCCAGCCTCCCTCATCGGCGAAGGCCCGGCGGCCGCGCCCGTTCGCTCGCCCACCGTCAGACTGACCGGAGAGAGACATCATGAGCACGGCACATCCTGCTGTTCACCCCGCCCGCGACTGAGCACGATGCGGTCACGTCGGCCGTTCATTCAATTGAATGAACGGCTGGCGCGGCCCTCACTCCTCGGCCTCCGGGAGCGGCCGCATGAAGGACCGCTCGTAGCGGAGCACGCAACCGGAGGTGTCGCGGATGGCGTCCGCTGCCACGAACTCCGGGTCCACCCCGAACCTCGACCGATAGGTCTCGTAGGCGGCGAGGGAGGGAAACGAGAACAGGGCCAGTGCCCGGTCGCTCGCCCCCTCTCCCGGCAGGTAGTAGCCGTGGTGCTGACCTCCGTGCCGGCGGACGAGAGGGATCCAGGCGCGTGCGAACTCCTCGAACGACTCGATCTTGGCGGGGTCGATGGTGTACTCCACGACGCAGGTGATCACCTCCCAGACGCTAGCCGGGCACCTCGCCCGTAGCCGCTCGCCGCTGTGGCGCGCGTCACTGTCACACGGCCGGTGCGCCCGGTGTCTCCATGGTGAACGACCCGATCCCGACCGAGGAGACACCATGCCCAGCAGCTTCCGGATCCCGAAGGCACGCATCGACGGCGCCTACGGCGCGGTGATGACCCGCGTCGCCCAGCGCATGTGGGGGCAGGTCCCCGACAACGCCTACGTCCTGTGGCACAACAAGCCCGTCCTCAAGGCCGTCTTCGGCTTCGAGAACAAGGTGAAGAAGTGGTCGGCGCTCGACCCGCACCTCAAGGCGTACGCCGAGATGGCGAGCGCCGGCGTCATCGGCTGCTCGTGGTGCCTGGACTTCGGCTACTTCCTGGCCCACACCAAGGGACTCGACGCGAGCAAGGTCCGCGAGGTGCCCCGCTGGCGTGAGTCGGAGGTGTTCACCGACCTCGAGCGCGAGGTGATGGCGTACGCCGAGGCGATGACCGTGACGCCGCCGACCGTGACCGACGAGATGGTCGCCCGTCTCGACGAGCGGCTCGGGCACGCGGCCGTGGTGGAGCTGACGATGATGGTGGCGATCGAGAACGAGCGGTCGCGCTTCAACGCCGCCATGGGGTTGGCCAGCCAGGGGTTCAGCGACGTCTGCGAGCTGCCGCTCGCCGTACCCTCCTCCTCGTGAGCGACGCCGAGGACCCGACCGACGAGCTCGCGCGGGACTTCACGGCCCACCGCAACCTGCTCTTCACCGTCGCCTACGAGATGCTCGGCTCGGCCGCCGACACCGAGGACGTGCTGCAGGAGGTGTGGCTGCGCTGGGCCGCGGCGCGGTCGGCGCAGGACGCCGACGAGGTCCGCGACCCCCGCGCCTACCTCGTCCGGATCACCACCCGGCTCAGCCTCAACCGCCTGCGCACCCTGGCCCGCCGCCGCGAGGACTACGTCGGCCCGTGGCTGCCCGAGCCGCTGCTGACGACGCCCGACGTCGCGGAGGACGTCGAGCTCGCGGAGAGCGTGTCGACGGCGATGCTGCTCGTCCTCGAGACGCTCAGCGGGACGGAGCGCGCCGTGTTCGTGCTGCGGGAGGTCTTCGACCTGCCGTACGACGAGATCGCCGAGGCGGTCGGCAAGACGCCCGCGGCGGTGCGGCAGGTGGCCCACCGCGCGCGGTCCCACGTGGAGGCCCGGCGTCCCCGGACGTCGGCGTCGGCGGACGAGCACCGGGCCGTGCTGGAGCGCTTCCGCGACGCCACGGCCAACGGCGACCTGCAGGGTCTGCTCGACGTGCTGTCGCCCGACGTCGTGCTGGTGACCGACGGCGGCGGCAAGAGGCAGGCGGCGCTGCGGCCGATCCTCGGCGTCGACAAGGTGCTGCGCTTCCTCACCGCGGTCACGCCGGAGTCGATCGAGCTGGTGCCGGTGTGGCTCAACGGCCAGCCCGCGATGCGGTTCGTCATCGACGGGATCACCGACGGCGTCGGCGCGGCGCTCGTCGAGGACGGCGTCGTGACCGCGCTCTACCTCGTGCGCAACCCCGACAAGCTCGGCCGGCTGGAGGACGTGGTTCCGCTGGCGCGCTCGTGACGGGTCAGGCGTCCTTGCCGAGGTCGTCGTCGGCGAGGTTGGCGAGGTCGTCGTGGTGCCCCTCGGTCTTGAACCGCTCGAACGAGGCACGCACCTCGGCCTCGGCCTCGGCCCGGCCGACCCAGTCGGCACCCTCGACGGACTTGCCGGGCTCGAGGTCCTTGTAGACCTCGAAGAAGTGCTGGATCTCCAGGCGGTCGTACTTGGAGACGTGGTTGATGTCGCGCAGGTGCTCGAGGCGCGGGTCGTGGCTGGGCACGCACAGCACCTTGTCGTCGCCGCCGGCCTCGTCGGTCATGCGGAACATGCCGATCGCGCGGCAGGCGATGATGCAGCCCGGGAACGTCGGCTGCTGCAGGATCACCAGCGCGTCGAGCGGGTCGCCGTCCTGGCCGAGGGTGTTCTCGATGAACCCGTAGTCGGCGGGGTAGGCCGTCGAGGTGAAGAGCATGCGGTCGAGCCGGATGCGGCCGGTCTCGTGGTCGACCTCGTACTTGTTGCGCTCCCCCTTGGGGATCTCCACCAGAACGTCGAACTCGAGCACCGATTCTCCTCCAAGCCGTCCACGCCGTTCAGGTCCCGGATGCCCGGGACCAAGCCTGGGGTGCAGTGTCGCGCACAATGGTCCCGATGCGCGAAGCGAGAGGGCAGGGGAGGAGTCCGTCGGCACCGGGGAGCCGCGGCCGACGTGACGGACGCCACTCGACGTGGAGGCGCCGGGTCGCCCACTGGCTGCCGGTCGTCCTGGTGCTGGCGATCCTGGGCACCGGCCTCGCGGCCTACCGCTTCGAGCTGGGCGAGCGCTACCTCCCCGGACTGGCGGCCGACCCGGTCACGGAGCCCGAGCAGGTGCTGCCTCCGGCCGGCCTCGAGCTCCCGGCGTGGACGGCTCCCGCAGCGGTCCCCGGCGTCGCTCCGACGGCCGCGCTGGACCCGCGCGAGGTGCAGGCGCTGCTGCGGCGCGGGCTCGCCGACAGCGACCTCGGCCGGCACGTCGTCGCGGCCGTCGGGGACCTCTCCGGCGCCGGTGCCGACTGGACGTCCGGCGACGGCACCTACCTCCCGGCCTCCACGACCAAGCTCCTGACGGCCGCGGCCGCGCTCGAGGCCCTCGGCCCCGACCGCCGGTTCGTCACCCGGGTCACGACCGGTCGCACGTCGCGCGAGCTCGTGCTCGTCGGCGGCGGGGACCCGCTCCTCGCGAGCGGGCCGCCCTCGGCGGAGGAGGACGTGTGGCCCGCGCGGGCCGACGTCCGCACCCTGGCGCGGACGACCGCCGCCGCCCTGGGCCCGGGCGCCCGGGTCCGGGTGAGGTACGACGACTCGCTGTTCGCCGGCCCGTCCGAGAACCCCCGATGGCGGGCCGACTACGTGCCGGACGACATCGTCAGCCCCATCACGGCGCTGATGGTCGACAGCGGGCGTGAGGCTCCGGGCGACTACCGGCGGTCGGCCGACCCGTCCCTGGCCGCGGCGGTGGTGTTCGCGAAGGAGCTGGCGGCCGCCGGGGTGGCCGTCGCCGGGCGGCCCCGGCCCGGCACCGTGCCCGGCGGCGCGGGAGACCTCGCCGCCGTGGAGAGCGCGCCGCTCGGCGACATCGTCGAGCACCTCCTCGCCGTCAGCGACAACGAGACCTCCGAGGTCGTCGCGCACCACGTGGGGCTGGCGGTGGCGGGGAAGGGGTCCTTCGCCGCCGGGTCTGCCGGCGTGCTCGCGACGTTGCAGGGCCTCGGGCTCCCCACGGCAGGAGTGCAGCTGTACGACGGCTCCGGGCTGTCCCGCGACAACCGGCTCACCACGGCCCTCGTGCTCGGCGTCCTCCGCGTCGCGGCCGGGCCGAGCGGCCGAGCCCTGCGCGGCGTGGTCACCGGCCTGCCCGTCGCCGGGTTCACCGGCTCGCTCACCTACCGGTTCGACGAGGGCGCCCCCGTGGCACGCGGCATGGTGCGCGCCAAGACCGGGACGCTGAGCGGCGTCAGCTCGCTCGCGGGCCTGGCCACCGGACGCGACGGCACGCCGATGGTCTTCGTCCTGGCCGCCGACGACGTCGCCGACGCCGACGAGACGGACGCCCAGGAGGCGATCGACCGCCTGGCCGCCCTGCTCGCGACCTGCCGGTGCGCAGCACCCGGCTAGTGTCGTCGGCATGACGAGGATGGTCGACTGGGATCTCGCCGTGACGCTCGGCGCCAAGGTCGCCGGTGACGGCCCCGACGTCTCCGCGGGCGACGCCGCCGCGGCGGTGAGCGAGCTGCGCGAGGGCGCGCGCCGCTCGACCGGGCTGGTGCGCGACTTCACCGGGCTGGTGGCCGCGGACGACCGGGCGCCGGTCCTGGTGGTCGACCGCCGTGGCTGGGTGCAGGCCAACGCCGACGGCTTCGCCAAGATCCTCGAGCCCGTCATCACCAAGCTCACCGCCAAGAAGGGCGTCCCCAACGGGCTCTCCCTCGCCGTCGGCTCGCGGGTCACCGGTGCCGAGCTCGGGCTCATGCTCGGGTTCCTCGGCACCAAGGTGCTGGGCCAGTTCGACCCCTTCCACGAGCCGGCCGGACGGCTGCTGCTCGTGGCCCCCAACATCGTCCAGGTCGAGCGCGAGATCGAGGCCGACCCCTCCGACTTCCGGCTCTGGGTGTGCCTGCACGAGGAGACCCACCGCGTGCAGTTCACCGCCGTGCCGTGGCTCCGCGACCACCTGTTCGCCCAGATGGAGGCGATCGCCGACACCATCGAGCCCTCCCGGCTGCTCGACGACGGGCTGCGGCGGATCTCCGACGCGGTCCGCGGCGGCGACAGCAGCATCCTCGACCTCTTCTCGACCCCCGAGCAGAAGGAGGTCATCGACCGCGTCACAGGGGTGATGTCGCTGCTCGAGGGCCACGCCGACGTGGTGATGGACGGGGTCGGCCCCTCGGTGATCCCGTCCGTGGAGCAGATCCGCGAGAAGTTCAACAAGCGCCGGCAGGGCCTCGGCGCCCTCGACCGGATCCTGCGCCGCCTCCTGGGCCTCGACGCCAAGATGGCGCAGTACCGCGACGGCGCCGCCTTCGTCCGCCACGTCGTCGACACCGCCGGCATGGAGCGGTTCAACGCCGTGTGGGAGCGCCCCGAGAACCTGCCGTCCAAGACCGAGATCGGCGATCCTGCCGCGTGGGTCGCCCGCGTGCTGTGACCCTCCACCCGTCCGTCGCGGCGGTGCGTCTCGCCGTACGGCGGGCGCTCGCGCCGCTCGAGCCGGGATCCGTCGTCCTCGTCGCGTGCAGCGGGGGCGCCGACTCGACGGCGCTCGCCGCGGCGGCCGTCGTCGAGGGCCACCGGACCGGGCTGCGGGTGGTGGGCGCGACCGTCGACCACGGCCTCCAGCCGGGGTCCGCGGAGGTCGCCGGGCGGGTGGTGGCCGGCCTGGCTGCCCTCGGCGTGGACGAGACCACGACGGCCCGGGTGACGGTGGCGCCCGGCTCGGGGCTCGGGCCCGAGGCGGCCGCGCGCGAGGCGCGGTACGCCGTCCTGGAGCAGGTCGCCGAGCACCACGGCGCCGCAGTCGTCCTGCTCGGCCACACCCTCGACGACCAGGCCGAGACGGTCCTCCTGGGCCTGGCCCGCGGCTCCGGGGGCCGTTCCCTGGCCGGGATGCGACCGGCGTTCGGTCGCTTCGTCCGCCCGCTCCTCGCCGTGCGCCGCGCCGACACGCAGACCGCGTGCCTGGTCGAGGGGCTGACCGTGTGGGACGACCCGCACAACGCCGACCCCGGCTACACCCGTGTGCGGGTGCGCCGTCGGGTCCTGCCGGTGCTGGAGGAGGAGCTGGGCCCGGGCGTGACCGAGGCGCTCGCTCGGACGGCCGACGCGCTCCGGGAGGACACCGCCTACCTCGACGCCGTCGCGGCCGCGGCCCACGCCGGCGCGCGCGGTCCGGACGGGCTCGACACCGGCGCGCTCGCGGGACTTCCTGACGCCGTACGGCGCCGGGTCCTGCACCGGGCCGCGCTCGACGCGGGGTCGCCGGCGGCGGAGCTCGCCCGCGAGCACGTCCTCGCGATGGACGCGCTGGTCACCGACTGGCGCGGGCAGAAGTGGATCGACCTGCCGGGCCACCTGCGGGCGGTGCGCCGGGGCCGGGTGCTGGCCGTCGAGCCGCAGCCGCGCCCCGGGTCCAGCGAAACGCCTCCGGGGACGGACGCGGCGGGTTAGGGTCGCGCCCACCACCGAGCCCCAGGACGGAGATCCATGCCGCGAGTGCTGGTCGTCGACGACGACCTGGACATCCGTGAGCTCATCGCGCTCCGGCTCCGCAAGGACGGCCACGACGTCTCCGTCGTCGGTGATCCCGTCGAGGCCCTGGCGCAGGCCTCCGAGAGCGGCTACGACCTCGCGATCCTCGACTGGACCATGCCGCAGATGGACGGCGGCGAGCTGTGCGCGCGCCTGCGTGCGGAGCCCGGCCTCCAAGACGCCCCCATCCTCGTCGTGACCGCCCACGCCGACCCGCTCACGCGGGAGCGGGCGCTCGATGCCGGAGCGAGCGAGTACCTCCCGAAGCCCTTCACGCTGTCGGAGCTCGCCACCGTCGTCCGGGAGCTGCTCGACCGCGGCGCCTGATCCAGCGGGACTCCCACCGGCCCTGCTCGCGTCGGTGACGCCACGCCGAAATGGCTGCCGGGGACCGGGGCCGGACGTAGGGTCCGCTCCATGAGTGTGCGCGCGCGGGTCGAGGCGGGATTCGCCGCGCTCGTCGTGGCCGCCGTGGTGGTCTACGCGGTCAGTGACGACGGCCTCGTCGACACCACCGTCTACGTCGGGGTGATGGTCGCCGCCAGCATCGCTGCGTGGGTCGGCGCCCAGCGGGCACCCGCTGAGCACCGGACGGTGGCCCGGCTGGTCGCAGTGGGCATCTCGCTCACGGCGCTGGGGGACCTGGTGTGGGAGGCACTGGACGCCCGCGGTCCGACCCCCGACGTCTCGATGGCCGATCCGCTCTGGTGCGCCAGCTACGTCGCTCTGTGCGCGGCCCTGTGCGTCGTGCTCCGTCGCAGCAGCATCGGGCGCCGCGACGGGCTGGCGTTCGCGCTCGACGCCGCCACCATCGTCACGGTCAGCGTGCTGCTGTTCTGGAGCACCGCGGTCAGCGACATCCTGAGCGACGCGACGGTGGCGCCGCACGTGCGGGTCGTGTGGGCCGTCTACCCGATCGCGGACGCCGTCCTGCTCGCGCTCGTGGTCCGCGTCCTCACCAGCCGCCGTGCCCGCGCGGCGCTCGACGTGTGGTTCGCGGTCGGCGTCATCCTGTGGCTGGCGGCCGACATGCTGTACCTCCAGTCCCCGACGGGCGCCACCGAGATCACGATGGACGCCCTGTGGATGGTCGCCCCGGTCCTGATGGCCCGGACCGCCTGGCGCAGGCACGCGGCGCCGGCGCCGGCGCCGAACGCCTCGGGGTCGCGCGCCCGCATGGCCCAGCTGGGCATCGCCATCGGGTCGCTGATGGTCCCCCCGGTCCTGGAGTACGTCTCGGACCTGCGTGGCGAGCCGCACCGCCCGACCCTGCTGATCGTCGGCGCCACCCTCCTGACCCTGCTCGCCCTCGCGCGGATGGCGCTGCTCATCCGCTCCGAGGAGCAGGCGCACCACGAGCTGGAGCTGGCGCGCGACGCGGCGCTCGAGGCGTCCCGGGCCAAGTCGATGTTCCTGGCCACCATGAGCCACGAGATCCGGACCCCGCTGACGATGGTGCTCGGCGCCGGCGAGATGCTCGAGGAGACCCCGCTGGACGAGCTGCAGGCCGACCTCGTCCGCCGGATGCGTCGTTCGGGCGGGCTGCTGCGGGCCCTCGTCGACGGGATCCTCGACTTCTCCCGGATCGAGGCGGGCCAGGTCGAGCTGAGCCCGGGTCCCTTCGACCTCCACCTGCTCGTGGACGACCTCGCGGACGTCTACCTGCCGCGCGCGGCCGCCGCCGGGATCGGCTTCGCGTGCGCGGTCGACGCAGGCGTCCCGCGCACGGTGGTCGGCGACGCCGACCGGCTGCTCCAGGTGCTCAGCAACCTGCTCGACAACGCGTTCAAGTTCACCCACGAGGGCCGGGTGCAGCTGGCGGTCCGTACGCTGTCCGGCGAGCAGCGGGCCGGCCACCCGCCATCCGGCCGCTGGGTGGAGGTGGTCGTGGCGGACACGGGGATCGGGATCTCCCCGGAGCACGTGTCGTCGGTCTTCGAGTCCTTCCGGCAGGTCGACGGGTCGACGACGCGGCGCTACGGCGGCACGGGCCTCGGCCTGGCGATCTGCAAGGAGCTCACCGAGCTGATGGGGGGCTCGCTCACGGTGACGAGCGAGGCCGGCGTCGGCAGCACGTTCACCGTCCGCCTCCCGCTCGAGGCCCCGGTCCCCCCGTCCGAGGGCGATCCGGGAGCGCCTCTCGACGCCGCGGCCGCCGACCGGGACGGGGAGGGCCACGCGGTGCGCGCGGCGGTCGCCTCTCCCGCGCCGACGGCCTCGGGCTGACCCCCGCCCACCACTCGCCCTAGGCTGCAGCCATGGACTCGTCCCACGTCGAGCACGACCTCGTCAACGTCATCTTCACCGAGGCGCAGATCCAGGAGCGGCTGGGCCAGATGGCCGAGGCCATCGCGGCCGACTACGAGGGCAAGGACCTGCTCATGGTCGGCGTCCTCCGGGGCGCGGTGATGGTGATGGCCGACCTGTCGCGAGCGCTGCCACGACACGTGGAGATGGACTGGATGGCGATCAGCTCCTACGGGTCCGGCACCAAGTCCTCGGGCGTGGTGCGCATCCTCAAGGACCTCGACACCGACATCACCGGACGCAACGTCCTGATCGTCGACGAGATCATCGACACCGGCCTCACCCTCAGCTGGCTGGTCAACAGCCTCGGCAGCCGCGGCCCCGCGAGCGTCGAGATCGCGACCCTGCTCCGCAAGCCGGAGGCCATGGCCATGCCGGTGGTCCCCAAGTACGTCGGGTGGGACATCCCCAACGAGTTCGTGGTCGGGTACGGCCTGGACTACCGCGAGCAGTACCGCAACCTCCGCGACATCGGGACCCTCGCCCCGCACGTCTACTCCTGAGCGGGTGGGCGTCGCTACACCCGGGCTGGAAGAATGGCGGCACCCGGGTGTGGGCCGGTGGCCGTGTACCGTCACCAGCCACCCTCCGCACCCTCCCGACTCTGGTGAAAGTTGCTCGTGAAGCGCATATTCAAGGGCCCTTGGCTGTGGATCGTCCTGTCCGTCTTCGCGGTCCTCGTGGCGATGCAGCTGTTCGCGTCCAACGACGGGCACGACGAGATCACCACCTCGCGCATGCAGGAGTACATCGCCGACGGTGAGGTCGAGAAGATCGAGTTCGACGGGACGGCGTACGAGATCCGCGCGACGCTCGACGAGGACGTCCGCGAGGGCAGCGACAAGGTCGTCAGCACCTACACCGAGGCCGGCGGGGAGCGGATCCTCGACCTCGTCGACGAGCAGGTCGCCGAGGGCACGATCGAGGACTCCAACCAGGAGACCCCGCAGCCGGGCTTCCTCGCCTCGCTGCTCGCGACGCTGATCCCGTTCGCGCTGATCATCCTGCTGTTCCTCTTCCTCATGAACCAGGCGCAGGGCGGCGGCGGTCGCGGCGTCATGCAGTTCGGCAAGAGCAAGGCCAAGCTGATCACCAAGGACATGCCGAAGACGACGTTCGCCGACGTCGCCGGCTGCGAGGAGGCCATCGAGGAGCTCGGCGAGATCAAGGAGTTCCTCTCCGAGCCGGCCAAGTTCCAGGCCGTCGGGGCCAAGATCCCCAAGGGCGTGCTCCTCTACGGTCCGCCCGGCACCGGCAAGACGCTGCTCGCGCGCGCGGTCGCCGGTGAGGCCGGCGTGCCGTTCTACTCCATCTCCGGCTCCGACTTCGTCGAGATGTTCGTCGGTGTCGGCGCCAGCCGCGTCCGCGACCTCTTCGAGCAGGCGAAGGAGAACCCGCCGGCGATCGTCTTCATCGACGAGATCGACGCCGTCGGACGCCACCGCGGCGCCGGCATGGGCGGCGGCCACGACGAGCGGGAGCAGACGCTCAACCAGCTGCTCGTGGAGATGGACGGCTTCGACGTGCGCGGCGGGGTCATCCTCATCGCGGCGACCAACCGGCCCGACGTCCTCGACCCCGCGCTGCTGCGCCCGGGGCGCTTCGACCGCCAGATCGGTGTCGACGCCCCCGACCTCAACGGTCGTCACCAGATCCTCAAGGTGCACTCCCGGGGCAAGCCGATCGCACAGGACATCGACCTGCTCGCGGTGGCACGCCGTACCCCCGGGTTCACCGGCGCCGACCTCGCCAACGTCCTCAACGAGGCCGCGCTGCTCACCGCCCGCCAGAACGAGAAGCTCATCACCGACGACTCGCTCGACGAGGCCATCGACCGCGTGATCGCGGGCCCCCAGCGCCGCACGCGCCTGATGAGCGAGCGCGAGAAGCTCGTCACGGCCTACCACGAGGGCGGCCACGCCCTCGTCGCGGCGGCGCTCCCCGGCACCGACCCGGTGCACAAGGTGACGATCCTGCCGCGCGGGCGCGCCCTCGGCTACACGATGGTCCTGCCCGACCAGGACAAGTACTCCCAGACCCGCAGCGAGATGCTGGACAAGCTCGCCTACATGCTGGGCGGGATGGCCGCGGAGGCGCTGATCTTCCACGACGTCACCTCCGGCGCCGGCAACGACATCGAGAAGGCGACCGGCCTGGCGCGCGCCATGGTCACCCAGTACGGCATGTCGGAGCGCCTCGGGGCGGTCAAGCTCGGCGACAACAACTCCGAGCCGTTCCTGGGCCGCGACATGGGCCACACCCGTGACTACTCCGAGGAGACCGCCGCGGCGGTCGACACCGAGGTCAAGGGACTGCTGGGCCAGGCGCACCAGGAGGCCTTCGACATCCTGGAGGAGAACCGCGACGTCCTCGACGCCCTGGTCCTCGCGCTGCTCGACAAGGAGACGCTGGACAAGGCGGAGATCGCCGAGATCTTCGAGCCGCTGCGCAGGCGGCCGGCCCGCCCGGCCTGGACGGGCTCGCCCGAGCGCGTCCCGTCGGCGATCCCGCCGGTCGACATCCCGCAGGAGATCCGCGACCGGGTGCACGCCAACGGCTCGGGACCCGCGGGGGCGAGCGGCGCAGAGGAGGGCGGCGTCATCCTGACCCCGCCGTCCGCGGGCGGCGACGTCCACGGCGACCCGGCGATGGGCCCGGGCCCCGGGGAGCCGCCCACGCCGCCGAGCCCTGCGAGCACGGAGTCCCCGTGACCGACCGGATCGCGGCTCCGGAGCGCGACCCGCGGGAGGTCCCCGAGTTCGACCACGACCGGGCCGAGGCGGCGATCCGCGAGCTCCTGGCCGCGATGGGGGAGGACCCCGAGCGTGAGGGCCTGCGCGAGACCCCCGCCCGGGTCGCGCGGGCCTACGCCGAGCTGACGATGGGCCTGCGCCAGGCTCCCGGGGACGTGCTCACCACGACGTTCGACCTGGGGCACGACGAGATGGTGCTGGTGCGTGGCATCGAGCTGTGGTCGATGTGCGAGCACCACCTCGTCCCCTTCACCGGGGTCGCGCACGTCGGCTACATCCCGGCCGAGTCCGGCAAGATCACCGGGCTGTCCAAGCTGGCGCGCCTCGTCGACGTCTACGCCAAGCGTCCCCAGGTGCAGGAGCGGCTCACCACCCAGGTCGCGGACGCTCTCGTCGAGCTGCTCGAGGCCCGCGGCGTGATCGTGGTGATCGAGGCCGAGCACCTCTGCATGACCATGCGCGGGGTCCGCAAGGCGGGCGCACGGACCATCACCTCCGCCGTCCGAGGTCTCATGCAGCACAACGCCGCGACCCGTGCCGAGGCGATGGCGCTGATCAGCTCGGGGACCCGGTGACCGCTGGGCGTCCACTCGTCATGGGGGTCGTCAACGTCACCCCCGACTCCTTCTCCGACGGAGGCAGGTACGACGACACCGACCGCGCCGTGCAGCACGGTCTGCGGCTCCTCGCGGAGGGGGCCGACCTCCTCGACATCGGGGGTGAGTCGACCCGGCCGGGAGCGACCCGCCCGCTGGTCGCCGAGGAGCTCCAGCGCGTCGTGCCGGTGATCCGCGAGCTCGCCGCCGCCGGCGCCCGGCTGTCCGTGGACACCATGCGGGCCGAGGTCGCCGCGGCCGCCCTCGAGGCGGGGGCGACGGTCGTCAACGACGTCTCCGGCGGCCTCGCCGACCCCGGCATCCTCGACGTCGTGGCGGCGAGCGGCGCGACGTACGTCGCGATGCACTGGCGCGGGCACAGCGACCGGATGCAGGACCTGGCGTCGTACGACGAGCCGGGTGGGGTGGTCTGGGCGGTGGTGAGTGAGCTGCGTGAGCGGCTCGTCGCCATCCAGCAGGCCGGAGTGCGGGCCGAGCAGGTCGTGCTCGACCCGGGCCTGGGCTTCGCCAAGGCGGCGCGGCACAGCTGGGAGCTGCTCGCCGGTCTCGAGGAGGTCGCCCGCCTGGGCTGCCCGCTGCTGGTCGGCGCGAGCCGCAAGAGCTTCCTGGGCCAGCTGCTGGCGAGCGACGACGGCACGCCGAGACCGGTCGGTGAGCGGGAGAGCGCCCACCTGGCCGTCGTCACGATGCTCGCCGAGCGCGGCGTCTGGGGCGTCCGCGTCCACGACGTCCGTGCCACCGTCGACGCCCTGACGGCCTGGCAGGCGATGCGACCACCACCGTTGGAG
The DNA here is from genome assembly GCA_902805885.1 of uncultured Nocardioides sp. GTDB lineage: Bacteria > Actinomycetota > Actinomycetes > Propionibacteriales > Nocardioidaceae > Nocardioides. Next base: position 17,555 of record CADCUM010000094.1, read on the forward strand.
GACCGGGCATGACCGACGAGCTGACGATCAGCGGGGTCGAGTGCCGCGCGCACCACGGTGTCTTCGACTTCGAGCGGCGCGACGGGCAGCCGTTCGTCGTGGACCTGACGCTGGGCTTCGACACCCGGCCGGCCGCGACGTCGGACGACCTGGCCGACACGGTCGACTACGGGAGCCTGGTCGCGGCGGTCAAGGCCGCGGTCGAGCGCGATCCCGCTGATCTCGTGGAGACGGTCGCCCAGCGGATCGCCGACGTGTGCCTGACGGACCGTCGTGTTGAATGGGCGCGAGTCACGCTCCACAAGCCAGAGGCACCCATTGAGGCGACATTTCGGGATGTCGCCCTGACGATCACGAGAACGCGAGGTCCCGCCGATGACTGAGACCCCCAACCCCAACATCGTGGACACCGACTCCCTGACCGGTGAGATGCACCCGATCCGCCGGGTCGTCATGGCCCTCGGCTCCAACCTGGGGGAGCGGTTCACCGCGCTCCAGGGCGCCGTCGACGCGCTGGCGGACACCCCCGACGTCTTCCTCACCGGTGTCTCCCCGGTCTACGAGACCGAGCCCGTCGACTGCCCGGAGGGATCGCGCTCCTACCTCAACGCCGTCGTGCTGGCGGACACCACGCTCCCGGCCCGGCGGCTCCTCGAGCGCGCGCTGGCGATCGAGGACGCCTTCGACCGGCAGCGCAGCGACGTCCCCAACGCTCCCCGGACCCTCGACGTCGACCTGATCGTGGTGGGCGACCGCCGCTCCGACGAGGACTTCATGCGCCTGCCGCACCCGCGGGCCCACGAGCGGGCGTTCGTCCTGCAGCCGTGGTACGACCTCGAGCCGGACGCCGTCTTCCCGGGACGCGGCCCCGTCGCCGACCTGCTCGCCGCCGCCCACGGCGCCATCATCAAGCGGCGCGAGGACCTCGTTCTCGACGCCGGTTGAGCGACCCGCGTTGAGCGAGGAGGATCCGGAGCCGACCGGGACGCTGCGACCGATCAGCGGCCGCGCCCTGGCGCTGGCCGCGGTGCTCGGCCTGGCGTCGGGTCGGGCCCTGCACCCGGTCGTGGAGGGGCTGACCGGTGAGGCGCCGGCGGTCTCCTGGGCGCAGCCCCTCACGCTGTTCCTGGCCGCCGCCATCATGGGTTTCCTGGCCTGGCAGACCTGGCGCACGGTGCAGGTCGAGGGCCGGCGGCTCGAGGTGCACCACGCCGTCAACCGGCTCGTCCTCGCCCGCGCCTGCGCGCTGGCGGGCGCGCTCGTGGCGGGGGCGTACGCCGGACTCGCGGTCGGCTGGCTCGGCGACGCCGCCGCTCCGGCTGAGAAGTGGCTGATGCGGTCGGTCCTCGCCGCCGTCGGTGCGCTGGGCGTGATGCTGGGCTCGCTCGCCCTCGAGCGAGCGTGTCGCACGCCCGGAGGCCAGGAGCGCCCCTAGTCTGGCGCCCATGCCTTCCCTCCTGCCCCAGCAGTCACAGCAGTCCCGCGTGGCCGCGCGGCGGCGCCAGCGCAGCACGCGGCTCACCGTGGCCGTTGCCCTGCTGGCGGGGGCCGCCGTGCTCGTGGTGGCGGCCATCGCCTCCGGCTCCGTCACCCTGGTGACGCTCGCGGCCGTGGCCGCCCTGGTCCTCGGCGCGGCCGCGACCCGCATCACCCACTCCGAGCTGATGGCCACCCGTCGCACCGCCGCCCGGGACCGGGCCGTGCAGGCGCAGGAGTACCGCGCCCTCACGGAGCGTCGTACGGCCGAGTCCGCCGCGTTCGCCGCGGACATGCGCCGCAAGATCGCCGACCGCGGGGAGGCGATCGACGCCCTCGAGCGCGCCCTGTCCGGGGCTCAGAAGCGCGTGGTGGAGCAGACCCGCAAGCTCAACGACGAGGCGCGCCGCGCGACGATGGCCGAGCACGGCCGCGACGAGGCCGAGGGACGCGCCGCCGAGGCGATCGTGCGCCTCGCCGAGCTCGAGGCCGAGCTCGACGTGGCCCGGGCCGACCTGGAGTCCACGCGCACCCAGCTCGTCGCCCTCAAGCAGGCCCGGGAGACCCGCTCCGCCTGAGGGTCGTCCGGTCTGGGGAAGAATGCTCCGGTGTGATCCCCGAGGACAACCGCTTCGCACGCGATCCTGCTGCGCTCCTTCCCCCTGGCACCGGTCTGCCCGCCGGCTGGAGCGTCGAGACCCCCGACGGGACCGACGCCGCCACGGTGCGCCGCCTCGCCGAGCTGCTCCGCCGCCACGAGCGGGCCGGTCGGGGCTGGGCCACCTCGGGCGAGGACGAGGTGCTGGTCGAGGTGTCCGAGCGAGGGCTCCTCATGCGCGAGAACGTCGTGGTGCGCGACCCCGCCGGGGTCGTCCAGGCGTGGGGCAGCGTGCACGACCGTGCCGGTGGCCGCATGCTGCTGGTGCACGTCGTGGGCCGCGATCTCGACGAGGACGACGCCCGGCGGTGCTCCGACGTGCTCCTCGCGTGGGCCGAGGGGCAGGCCAGGGCCGTGGGTGCCGCCCGTGGACTGCCGGTCCAGCAGATCGACACCGGTGCCTTCGCCGAGGACGTGCGCCAGCACGCCTGGCTCGCGCAGGCCGGCTTCGCCAAGGTCCGCACGTGGTGGCAGATGAGCCGCTCGGTGGAGGCCGAGGAGGCCGAGCTCGTCCCCGACCAGGCGCGGTGGGAGCGCGGCGGCGTGGTCTTCCGCGTGGTGGAGCGGGGGGACGACGGGATGCCCGACGAGGGCGACCTCCGGGCGGTGCACGACGTGCTGGAGGGCGCGTTCACCGGCCACTTCAACTCGACCGAGGAGACCTTCCAGGAGTTCATCCACCGGCTGCGGGAGGACCCCGGGCACCGGTGGGACCACTGGTGGCTCGCGGAGGTCACGGACGGCGCCGAGCCGGTCGCGGTGGGGGCGCTGGTCGGGTCCGTGAGCGAGTCGAGCTCCGGTCCGGACTGGTCCTACGTCTCCTACCTCGGCGTCCTCGAGTCCGCGCGGGGACGCGGCGTCGCCAAGGGGCTGCTGCACACGATCATCGCGGACGCGGCGGCACGCGGTCGCGACCGCGTGGGCCTCGAGGTGGACGCCGACTCGCCGACGGGGGCGGAGGGCCTCTACGTCGCGATGGGCTGGGGGACGAAGTACGTCACCGAGTCCTGGCACCGCGACGTCCCGGTCGGCTGATCAGCGCAGCGAGGCTCGCAGTGCCCGGTGGACCCCCGCGGGGGTGAGCACGCCGACGAACTGCGCCCCGCGGCGTACGCCGACCATCGGCTTGTCGTCGCGCAGCATCGTCGCCAGGGCCTCCTCGAGCGAGGAGTCCAGGTCGACCGCCGCGCCGAGGTCGCCGGTGGAGACGCCGTCGAGGGGCTCGAGGTCCTCCTCGCGCAACCGGGTCACCGTCAGCCGCCGTAGGCCGCCCGAGCCGACGAAGTCGGCCACCGTCTCGTCGGCGGGCCGTGCGAGCAGCTCGGCCGGGGTGGCGTACTGCGCGAGCCGCCCGCCGGTCTCGAAGACGGCGACGCGGTCCCCCATCCGGATCGCCTCGTCGATGTCGTGGGTCACCAGCACGACCGTCTTGCCGAGCTCGGCCTGGAGCCGCCGGAACTCGTCCTGGAGCCGGCCGCGCACGACGGGGTCGACCGCGCCGAAGGGCTCGTCCATCAGCAGCACCGGCGGGTTCGCAGCGAGGGCGCGCGCCACGCCGACGCGCTGGCGCTGTCCGCCGGAGAGCTCGTGGGGGTAGCGACGGGCGTACTGCTCCGGGGCGAGCCCGACGGTGGCGAGCAGCTCGTGGGCACGCTCGCGGGCGGTCGCCTTGGACTCGCCGTGGAGCAGCGGCACGGTCATCACGTTCTGCTCGATGCGCTGGTGGGGGAAGAGCCCGACCTGCTGGATGACGTAGCCGATGTCGCGGCGCAGCGCCACGGGGTCGGCGTCGGTGACGTCCTGGCCGTCGAGCCAGATCCGGCCGGTGGTGGGCTCGATCAGCCGGTTGATCATCTTGAGCGTCGTCGACTTGCCGCAGCCGGAGGGGCCGACGAGGCAGACCATCTCGCCGCGCCGCACGTCGAGATCGAGCTCGTGGACGGCGACCGTGCCGTCGGGGTAGGTCTTGCCCACGCCCTCCAGCCGGATCATCGCGTCGGTGGCCGTGCCCTCGTCCGCCCCCTGCGACGCGACAAGGGGTGAGGTCGGTCCGGTCCCGGAGGCGGTAGCGTCCATGCGGTGACCCTACTCGCGGCGGCGGTGGAGCAGCCGAGCTGCTACAGCCGCACGGTCAACGACTGGTGGTGCGGGGCCTACCTGCGCGACTACCGCACCGAGCTGGTGGACGCGACCGTCCAGCACCTGCTCATCACCGTCAGTGCGATCGGCCTGGGCCTCGCGCTGGCGTTCCCGCTGGCGCTGATGGCTCGCCGCCGTCCCAGGCTGGAGACCGGGATCGTGGGTTTCTCCACCGGGCTCTACACCGTCCCGTCCCTGGCCCTGTTCCCGCTGCTCGTGCCCTTCACCGGCATCTCCGCCACCACGGTCGTGATCGGGCTCGCGCTGTACGCCCTCACGATCCTCGTCCGCAGCATCCTGGACGGGCTGCGGTCGGTCCCCGAGGAGGTGCGCGAGTCCGCGCGCGGCCTGGGCTACAGCCGGTCCTCCCAGCTCCTGCGCATCGAGCTCCCGCTCGCGCTCCCCGTCTTCATGGCCGGGCTCCGGGTGGCCACGGTCTCGACGGTCGCGCTGACCACGGTCGGCGCCCTCGTCGCGAACGGCGGACTCGGCAACCTCATCGCCGAGGGCGTGCTCACCAACTTCAAGGCGGAGCTGCTGGCCGCCTGCGTGCTGTGCGTGCTCATCGCACTGCTGCTCGACGTCCTCCTCGTCGCGGCGCAGCGGCTGGTGACGCCGTGGACCCGGACGCAGGTGAGCCGGTGAGGATCTTCGGCGACGTCTGGGACTTCCTCTCCACGGGAGCCAACTGGTCCGGCCGCGGCGGGATCCTCGACTACCTCGTCCAGCAGCTGCTCCTGACCGGCACGGCGCTGCTCCTGGCGGTCCTCGTCGGACTCCCGCTCGCGCTGTGGCTGGGCCACGTCGGCCGCGGGGGCTTCCTGGCGATCAACATCTCGAACGTGGGTCGGGCGATCCCCACCTTCGCCCTGCTGGCGCTGCTCGTGACGGCCGACTGGCCGGGGGTCGCCACCTTCGGCCCCTTCGGGCGGGCCGGGATCGCCACCCTGATCGCCCTCACCCTGTTCGCCCTGCCGCCGATCATCACCAACAGCTACGTCGCGGTCCGCGAGGTGGCGGGCGAGGTGAAGGAGGCGGCCCGCGGGATGGGCATGACGGGGTGGCAGCAGTTCCGCCGTGTCGAGCTGCCGCTGGCGCTCCCGCTCGTCGCCGGCGGCGTGCGCCTCGCGCTGGTCCAGGTGTGGGCGACGGCCACGATCGCGGCCCTGGTCGCGGGCCCGGGGCTCGGCCGGATCATCACCGACGGCTTCGCCAACAGCAACTACGGGAAGGGAATCGCAGGGGCCGTTGTTGTCGCGGTCGTGGCCATGGTGCTCGAGGTCCTCGCCGCGCTCGCGCAGCGCGCCGTCGACCCGGTGCCCCGGGCCGCCGACCCACGCACGGATGACGTACCGCTCAGAGATGCGCTGCCCACGACCACGTGAGCAGTGACCGGACACGCGTGGCCACCCGGCCGCGGGACACAGAAGGTGAACGAGATGCAGCTACGACGAATCGCCGCCAGTGCGCTGGCCATCAGCACGGTCCTGCTCGGCGCGGCCTGCGCGGGTGACGACCTCGCCGACGAGGGCGCGGACCCGGGCTCCGGCGCGGGGGAGGAGAAGGGCGCCGTCAAGATCTCCGGCCAGGACTTCGGGGAGGTCCAGGTCGTCGCGTCGATGTACGAGCAGCTCCTCGACGCCGAGGGGTACGACGCCTCGGTGCAGCTCGTCGGCACCCGCGACGTCTACATGGCCGACGGCCAGTTCCCCGAGTCGATCCAGCTCGTGCCCGAGTACGTCGGCGGCATCGTCGACTTCCTCAACACCACCGAGAACGGCCCGGAGGCGGAGCCGCTCACCACGCCCGACGCCGACGAGTCGATCAGTGCTGCCGAGGACCTGCTGGAGGCCAAGGGCATCACCCTCCTCGACCCCTCCGCCGCGATCGACACCAACGCCTTCTTCGTCACCCAGGAGTACTCCGAGTCCGAGGGCGTGACCAAGCTCTCCGACCTCGAGGGCAAGTCCGTCGTGGTCGCTGCGGCGGAGGACTGCGCCGACCGCACCGACTGCGGCAAGGGGCTGACGGAGGACTACGGCATCGACGTGACCGAGTTCCTGCCGCTGGGCTTCGCCTCGGCCGACGTCTTCAAGTCGGTCGCGGACGGTGAGTCCCAGCTGGGTCTCACGTCGACCACCGACGGCACCCTGGAGTCGCAGGGCATGGTGCTGCTCGAGGACGACAAGCAGATCCAGCCGGCCCAGAACCTCGTCCCGGCCGTCTCCACCGAGTGGCTCGCCGACAACGAGGACGTCGAGGACATCCTCAACGAGCTGATGGGCGCCCTCACGACCGAGAAGCTCACCGACCTCAACGGCCAGGTCTCCGTCGACCGGGCGAAGCCCGAGGACGTGGCGAAGGAGTTCCTCGAGTCCGAGGGCCTGCTCTGAGCGGCCGGCTCAGCCGCTGACCTCGTGCGGGTGCAGGGCGAGGGCGACCGGGTCGACGGTCGCCCCGTCCAGCACCTCGCGCGGGACCTCGATGCGCCACGCCCCGGCGGCGTCGTCCCGGACGCGCGGAGCGGGCGCTCCGTCGAGGCCGGCGACCCACTGCATCAGCCGCGTCGCGTCGGCCCGCCGGTCCTGCTCCACCAGCCAGCCGGCGAGCCGGTGCACGGGCGGCAGCCCGCTGTGGACCAGCGAGCGCCCGTTCCAGAGCTCCTGCACCCCCGTGCGCAGCAGCTCCCACCACTCGTCGGTGCAGCCGGGCACGAGCAGGAAGTAGCGCCACAGGTCGCCGGCGAGGACCCGGTCGACGAAGACGCGCTCCACCTGCGCGGACCCGTGGTCGCGGACGGCGCCCAGGGAGGCGCGCTTGGTCGCCCAGCGGTCGCGCAGGTCCTCGGTCGTGGCTCGCGTCTGCGTGATCGACCCCTCGCGGATGCGCCAGTGGTACGTCGTCTCCGAGAGCACGTCGAACGTCCCCGACAGGAAGGCGCGCGTGGTGGTGGGCTGGTCCTCGTAGCGGGTCCCCTCGGGCCAGGTGAGGCCCGAGGCGTCCCACCAGGAGCGGCGGTAGAGCTTGTTCCAGGCGAAGACGTCCCCGAGGATCTCCGGGCGCTCCTCGACGCGCGCACCCCGCAGGGGCGGTCGGTGCAGCCTCCGCATCCAGCGCAGCTCCTCCAGGGGGCCGTCGCTGCCGCTGTCGTCCCGGCTGGGCCAGGACGCGACCGACGCCGTCGCGAAGTCCGAGCCCGACTCCTCCAGCGCCCCGACGAGCGAGGCGAGTGCCGTCGCCGGCAGCACGTCGTCGGAGTCGAGGAACGCGAGGTGGTCGCCCCGCACGTGCTGCACCCCGGTGTTGCGCGCGGCGCCGAGTCCGGCGTTGGCGGTGTGCACGACGCGGATCCGCCGGTCGCGGCGCGCCCACACCTCGGCGATCTCCCCGGAGCGGTCGACCGAGCCGTCGTCGACGACCACCGCCTCCCAGCGCGCGTGCTGCTGGGCCACCAGGGACGCGAGGCACTCGTCGATCCAGCGCTCCACGCCGTACGCCGGGACCACCACCCCGACGAGGGGGGACCGCCCGAACCACCGCTTCATGAGCGGGGACTCTAGGACAAGTAGGCTCCCCGCTTGTGAGTGAGCAGGGCAGCACGCCGACCCCCCGGGCCATCGACGAGTTGAATCCCGAGGGCGTCGCCCGCAAGGTCCTCCTCGTCGCCGGCGCCGGTCGCAGCGGCACGAGCACCCTCGCGGGGATCGTCTCCCGCCTCGGGATGCACGTCCCGCTGCCGGAGGTGCCGCCGGACGAGTCCAACCCTCGCGGCTTCAGCGAGCCGCAGTGGGTCGTCGACGTCCACGACGAGTGGCTCGCCGAGTCGCTCGTGCAGGTCAGCGACGCCCGCCCGAGCGCGTGGTTCGACACCGGCCGCATCGCCAGCCGGGAGCCTGCGCGCATCCGGGTGAGCGAGTGGCTCGAGCCGCACTTCGACGTGCATCCCGAGCTGGTCGTCAAGGACCCCCGGCTGAGCTGGTTCCTCGGCCTCTGGCGGGTGGCGGCGATCCGCACCGGCGCCACGCCCGTCTTCGCGACGATGCTGCGCCCTCCGGCCGAGGTGGTCGGCTCCAAGCAGAAGTACTACGCCAACAAGCTCGGCTCCGCCCACCTCGCCGCGAGCTGGGTCAACATGCTCCTCCACACCGAGCGCGCCACCCGTCCCGCCGAGGGCAACGGCGACGGCGGCACCGGCCGGGTCTTCGTCCGCTACGAGGACCTGCTCACCGACTGGGTCCGTACGACGATGGCGCTGGGCCAGGCCCTCGACCTCGAGACCATCGTGCACACGCGGAGCGACCAGATCCGCGAGGTGCACCGGTTCATCGACCCGACCCTGCGCCGCGTGACCGCGACCCTCGACGACCTCGGGCTCCCGCGACGGCTCCACGAGCTCACGGGCGAGACGTGGGCGCAGCTCGACCGCCTCGCGGACGAGGGTGGGGACACGCTCGAGGTGCGCGCGACCTTCGACCAGCTGCGCCAGGCCTACACCGACCTCTACGAGGAGTCCGAGGCGATCAGCCGGTCGAGCGGCGTGCACGCGCGCCTCCAGGGCCGCCGCCAGGCGCTCGCCGAAGCAGCCGCGCCCGCCCCCCGGTCGATCGCCGACCGCGTCCCCCACGAGGTGCGCGCCGCGATCCCGCCGACCGTGCGCCGCGGCGTGCGCAAGGCGCTGGAGCGCGGCCGCGGCGGGTCCTCGGCGCGGGACGGCCAGTGACGGTCCCCGTCGGAGCCGGCCCCGGCATCACCAACATCGAGGGGCACACCGACTTCGACATCACCTGGCCCTGGCACCGCCCCGGCGGGCTGCGCCGCGGCGCGACGGCCGTGCTGCGGGTGAAGAACGAGGCGCCGGGGCTGCGCTTCGTGCTGCCGCCGCTCCTGCGCGCGTGCGACCACGTGCTCCTGGTCGACAACGGCTCCGACGACGGCACGGCCGACGAGGCGCTCCGGGTCGCAGCAGCCGCCGGGCTGGGGGAGAGGTTCACGCTGCGCGAGTACCCCTTCTCCGTCGCGCGAGCGGGTGCGGAGCACCTGTCGGTCAACGAGCGCTCCGTGCACTCCCTGGCCTACTTCTACAACTGGTGCTTCTCCCACGTGACCACCCGCTACTCGTGGAAGTGGGACGGCGACATGGTCCTCACCACCGAGGGGGAGGTGTCCATGCACGACCTGTCGTGGCAGGTGGGGTCCGCCGACGCGGTCATCCGGTTCCCCCGTCACGGCCTCTACATCGAGTCCGAGCGCAGGGCCTACCTCGACCTCGGCCTCCGCAACATCGAGGAGTGGGGCTTCCCGATGGGCCCCGACTTCGTCTACGCCAAGGCGCCGGAGTGGGAGATCCGCACGACCCCCGACCGGATCGAGCAGTTCGCCCTCCCGCAGGGACTGTGCGTGGAGCTGAAGTGGCTCGACGGCGACGAGTTCGCCCACTGGACCGACCCGGCGTCGTTCGCCACGTCGATCCGCAACCGCCGCAAGCGCCGCGAGTGGCTGGTCTGGAACGCCCTCCAGGAGGGCCAGGTCCCCGAGGGCGTCGTGGCGATCGAGGCCCCGGACGGCGTGCACGTGGTCGACCACGTCACCCACGACTGGCTGCCCCGGGCGCCGCGACCGTTCGTGGTCGACGACCCCGACCACGCGAAGATCCACCTCCGCGCCTGACCCGCCCAGGCGGCGGCCGGAGTGGCGTGCGTCACGCGGCCGTTCCGTTCCCGCGCCGGAGCGTGCGGCGTACGCTCGGCGGTGATCGAGTAGATCGGTACCCGAGTGGATCGGGACTGAAACGAAGGGTCACCATGACGCAGCCCCTCACGGTGGGTGTCGTCGGCGCTGGTCGCGTCGGCGCCGTCCTCGCCGCCACGCTCCGCTCCGCGGGCCACGACGTCGTCGCCGCCGCCGGTGAGTCCGACGCCAGCCGCCGCCGGATCACCGAGCTGCTGCCCGGCGTCCCGGTCACCAAGCCCAGCGACGCCGCCCGGCGCAGCGACCTGCTGCTGCTGACCGTCCCCGACGACATGCTCGGCAACGTGGTGGCGATGCTCAGCGCCAGCGGCGCGATCCGGGCCGGGCAGGTCGTCGTGCACACGTCCGGCCGCCACGGCCTCGCGGTGCTCGCCCCGGCCGCCGCGGTCGGGGCCCGGACGATCGCCCTCCACCCGGCCATGACCTTCACCGGCACCGAGGTCGACCTCCCGCGGCTCGTCGGCTGCGTCTTCGGCGTGACCGCCCCTCCGGCCGAGCGCGCGCTCACCGAGTCGCTGGTCGCCGACCTCGGCGGCCGTACGACGTGGGTGGCCGAGGAGCTGCGCACGCTCTACCACGCCGGGCTCGCCCACGGCGCCAACCACCTCGTCACGCTGGTCACGCAGGCGATGGAGCTGCTGTCGGCCACCGGCGCCGAGGACCCGGCCGCCACCCTGCGGCCGCTGCTCACCGCCGCTCTCGACAACGCCCTCGCCGACGGCGACGCCGCGCTGACCGGGCCCATCGTCCGCGGCGACGTCGAGACCGTGCGTGCCCACCTCGCCGACATCCGGCTGACCGCGCCGCACACGCTGCCGTCGTACGTCGCGATGGCGCGCGCGACGCTCGACCGGGTCGTCACCGACGGCCGGCTGCTGCCGATCCGTGCCGCCAGCATCGCCGCGGCCCTCGACGCCGCCGAGTCGGGTGCGCAGCCCGTCGCACCGCCCGCGGGGCCGCGCACTCGACTGGACCGTTCTCGGTGAACCAGGCCCCCCGCCTCGCGAGCACCCGCGAGGAGCTGGCCGCGCTGCTCGCGGACGGCCGTCGTGCCGGCGAGCGCGTCGCGCTCGTCCCGACCATGGGTGCGCTCCACGAGGGGCACGCCAGCCTGATGCGGACCGCCCGGGCCGCCACGGCGGGGCCGGTCGTGGTCAGCGTCTTCGTCAACCCCATGCAGTTCTCCCCGACCGAGGACCTCGACCGCTACCCCCGGACCCTCGACGCCGACCGGGGGGTCTGCGCCGACGAGGGCGTCGACGTGGTGTTCGCGCCGGCCGTCGACGAGGTCTATCCCGGCGGCTTCTCCCACGACGGCCCGGCGGGCGTCACCGTCGACCCGGGACGGCTCGGCACGGTCCTGGAGGGGGAGAGCAGGCCGGGCCACTTCGCCGGCGTGCTGACCGTCGTCGCCAAGCTCTTCGGCCTCGTCCGGCCGGACCTGGCGGTCTTCGGCGAGAAGGACTACCAGCAGCTCGTGCTGATCCGCCGGATGGTGGCCGACCTGTGCCTCGGCATCGAGGTCGTGGCCGGCGAGACCGTGCGGGAGGCCGACGGTCTCGCGCTCTCCAGCCGCAACCGCTACCTCGACGACGACGGCCGCCGGGTCGCGGGCACGTTGAGCCGCGCGCTGCGGGCGGCGCAGGAGCGGGCGTCGTACGGCGTCCCGGCGGCGCGGTGGGCCGCGATGAGCGTCCTCAAGGGCGAGCCCGGGCTGGACCTCGACTACCTCGCGCTCACCGGTCCCGACCTCGGCGAGCCGCCGGAGACCGGCGAGGGGCGGGTGCTCGTGGCGGCCCGCGTCGGCAGCACCCGGCTCATCGACAACATGCCCTTGACCCTCAGCACGGCGGACACCCCTACCGGGGGCCCGACCACCACGGAGAGGAGCAGCTGATGCTGCGCACGATGATGAAGTCCAAGATCCACCGGGCGACCGTCACGCAGGCGGACCTCCACTACGTCGGCTCGGTGACCGTCGACGAGGACCTGCTCGACGCCGCCGACCTCCTGCCCGGCGAGCTGGTGCACATCGTCGACGTGACCAACGGCGCGCGCCTGGAGACGTACACGATCGCCGGCGAGCGGGGCTCCGGCGTCATCGGCATCAACGGCGCCGCGGCGCGGCTCGTGCACCCCGGCGACGTCGTCATCCTCATCGGCTACGCCCAGATGGAGACCGCCGAGGCGAAGGAGCTGAAGCCGCACGTCGTCTTCGTCGACGCCGAGAACAAGGTCATGGGCACGGGCTTCGACCCCGCCGAGACGTACGGCGACTCCTCGCTGACCCGCGGCGACGTCCTCACTCGGTAGCCTGCCCGGATGCCCCAGACCGCCGCGGACGACGCCGGCCCCGCCGAGGTGCCTGCCCGGCTCACAGCGCCTGCTCCCGGCTGGGTGACACGCGCGGACGTCGTGGTCGTCGGCTCGGGGATCGCGGGGCTCACCGCCGCGCTGCGCATCCACGCGGAGGACCCGTCGCTGCACCTGCTCGTCGTCACCAAGGACGTGCTGGCAGCCGGGTCCACGCAGTGGGCGCAGGGCGGCATCGCGGCCGCACTCGGCCCCGGCGACACCCCGGAGCAGCACGAGCACGACACCCTCGTCGCCGGTGCGGGAGCCTGTGACGTCGACGCGGTCAGGGTCCTCGTCGGCGAGGGCCCCGACGCCGTGCGCGAGCTGATCGCGCTCGGCACCGAGTTCGACCTGCACCCCGACGGCGAGCTGTCGCTCACCCGGGAGGGCGGGCACCTCCGCGACCGGATCGCGCACGCCGGCGGCGACGCCACGGGCGCGGAGATCCAGCGCGCCCTCATCGCCGCGGTGGAGCGGGCGCCGGAGATCGAGGTGGTCCAGCACGCCCTGGCCGTCGACCTGCTCCTCGCCGCCGGCGGCGGGGTCGCCGGGGTCACCCTCCACGTCCTCGGCGAGGGTCAGCACGACGGGGTCGGGGCCGTCCACTGCCGCGCGGTGGTGCTGGCGTCCGGCGGGCTGGGCCAGGTCTTCTCCCAGTCCACCAACCCCAGCGTCGCCACCGGCGACGGGATGGCGCTCGCCCTCCGGGCCGGGGCGGTGGTCCGCGACCTCGAGTTCGTCCAGTTCCACCCCACGGTGATGTGGCTGGGCCCCGAGTCCCAGGGGCAGCAGCCGCTGATCTCCGAGGCGGTGCGCGGCGAGGGCGCGTTCCTCGTCGACTTCGAGGGCACCCGGTTCATGCAGGGCCAGCACGAGCTCGCCGACCTCGCACCGCGCGACGTCGTGGCCAAGGCGATCACACGTCGGATGATCGAGACCGGCCGCCCTCACATGTGGCTCGACGCCCGCCACCTCGGCGAGGAGTTCTGGGAGCGGCGGTTCCCGACCATCCTGGCGGTCTGCCGCCAGCACGGCGTCGACCCCGTGACGGAGCTGATCCCGGTGGCGCCCGCCCAGCACTACGCCTCGGGCGGCGTCGCCACCGACCTGTGGGGCCGCTCCAGCGTCCCGGGCCTGTACGCCACGGGCGAGGTCGCCTGCTCCGGCGTGCACGGCGCCAACCGGCTCGCCTCCAACTCGCTGCTCGAGGGCCTCGTGTTCTCCCGGCGGATCGCTGCGGTGCTCCCCGGGGAGCTGCGCCCGTGGGCCGACCCGGCGCCGGACCACCGCCCACCCGGGCTGCTGTCGGGCGGCCTGCGGCGGACGCTGCAGGAGACGATGACCGCCCGCGTCGGCGTCCTGCGGCACGAGGCCGGGCTCGCACAGGCGCAGGACGAGCTCCGCGCCGTCGACCGGGGACCCGCCGAGCCCGGCACGCCGGCGTGGGAGACCACCAACCTCCACACGCTGTGCGTCGCCCTCGCGGCCGCCGCCCGGATGCGCACCGAGACCCGCGGGTCCCACTGGCGCGAGGACTTCCCCGACCGCGACGACGCCCGCCCGGGCCACGTCGACTCGTGGCTGGAGCTCGGGACCGGCCTCGTCCGCTCGGTGTGGCAGCCGGCGCCCGCCACCGATCCGTCCGTCCAGGAGGTCTCCGCATGACGTCCCTCTCCGCCGTCCCCGGCGCCCTCCTCGACGAGCTCCGCGACGCCGGCCTGGATCCCGAGCACGTCCGGTCGGTCATCGGGACGGCGCTGGGCGAGGACCTGCCCGACGGCGCGCCGGACCCCACCAGCTGGGCGACGATCGCCGAGGACGCCCGCGGTGAGGCGGTCCTCGCCGCTCGGGAGCCCGGGGTCGTCGCGGGGCTGGGGATCGCGGCGCTGGTCTTCCACACCGTCGTGCCGGAGGTCGAGGTCACCGACCGGGTGCCCGACGGGACCACGGTGGACCGCGGTGACGTCGTGATGCGCGTCGCCGGGCGCACGCGCGGCCTCCTGGTCGCTGAGCGCACGGCACTCAACCTGGCCTGCCACCTCTCCGGCGTCGCGACCGCGACGGCACGCTGGGTCGAGGCCCTCGACGGCACGCCGACGCGGGTGCTCGACACCCGCAAGACGCTCCCGGGACTCCGCGCCCTCCAGAAGTACGCCGTGCGGTGCGGTGGTGGGGTCAACCACCGCCTCGGCCTCCACGACATGGCGATGGTCAAGGACAACCACGTCATCGCCGCCGGCGGCGTGCTCCCCGCGCTGACCGCGCTCCGCCGGGACTTCCCCGGACTGCCGGTCGAGGTCGAGGTGACCACGCTCGACCAGCTCGACGAGCTCCTCGCGCTGCCCGAGCCCCCGGACCGCGTGCTGCTCGACAACATGAGCGACGAGCTGATGGCCGAGGCGGTCCGCCGTACGGCGGGACGCGTGCCGCTCGAGGCCAGCGGCGGGATCACCCTCGACCGGGCGCCCCGCATCGGGGCCACCGGCGTCGACTTCGTCTCCGTGGGGGCACTGACCCATTCCGTCACGGTCTTCGACATCGGGATGGACCTGGTGGAGCCGTGACGCTGCTCGCCGCCGACATCGGCAACAGCCACACCTCCCTGGGCCTGCTGGACGGCGACGAGGTCACGGACGACTGGCGGGTCGCGACCGACGAGCGCCGGACCGCCGACGAGTGGGCGGTCCTGGTGCGCGGGCTCCTCGGCGACCGGGACGCCGACGTCGACGGGGTGGCCGTCTGCGCCACGGTGCCGGCGGTCCTCCACGAGTGGCGCGACATGCTCGCGCGCCACTTCGGCGACGTCCGGGCCGTCGTCGTCGAGCCGGGGGTGCGCACCGGGATCCCGGTCCTCACCGACCACCCGCGCGAGGTGGGCGCCGACCGCATCGTCAACTCGCTGGCCGCGGCCACGCTCCACGGCGGTCCGGCGATCGTCGTCGACTTCGGCACGGCCACGACGTTCGACGTGGTCAACGCCCGCGGTCAGTACGTCGGCGGCGCCATCTGCGCCGGCATCGAGATCTCCCTCGACGCCCTGGGCCGTCGCGGCGCGCAGCTGCGCAAGGTCGAGCTCGTGCGTCCGCGGTCGGTGATCGCCCGCAACACCGTCGAGGCGCTCCAGTCGGGAATGATCTTCGGCGTCGCCGCCCAGGTCGAGGGGCTGGTCGCTCGGATGGTCGCCGAGCTGGGGGAGGACCCGGGAGACGTCGCGGTCATCGCCACCGGCCACCTCGCGCCGCTGCTCCTCGACGACTGCCACTGCTTCACGGTCCACGCCCCGTGGCTCACCCTCCAAGGGCTCCGGATGGTGTTCGAGCGGAACTCCTGACGCGTTTCCTGCATCAATCGTTCGGTAAAGCAATTCGACGAATTCGCGGATGATTGGGACAAACGCATCAATTGCGCAACAATAGGAATCCGCGCATCCCCTGAAACGTTCCGCGCGATCCCCCGCAGGTGAAAGAGGTATTCATGGCACAGAAAGTGAACATCGTCCTCGTCGACGATCTCGACGGATCGGAAGCGAGCGAGAGCGTCTCCTTCGGCCTCGACGGCACGTCGTACGAGATCGACCTCAACGACGCCAACGCCGCCGCACTCCGCGAGGCGCTGTCCGGCTACGTGGGCCACGCCCGCAAGGTCTCGTCGGGCGGCTCGCGCCGCTCGGGCTCACGCCGTTCCGGCGGCGGCTCGACCAGCAACGCGTCGTCCAACACCCGCGCCGTGCGCGAGTGGGCCCGGGAGAACGGGTACGAGGTCTCTGAGCGCGGCCGCATCTCGGCCGACGTCCAGCAGGCCTACGACGCGGCCCACTGAGCCGAGTCGCGACGCGACCGAGGGGGCGCTACGAGCGCTCGAGCCCGTAGCGCCACTCCTCGGACACCACCAGACCGGCGGCGGTCCCCAGGCGCTCCTCCACCGCGTCCACCAGCATCGCGGACGCCCCCGAGGGGTAGATCGGGTCCCAGCTGAGCTCGCGACTGAGCGCGTGGACGCCCTTGACCACGTTCGCGACCGCGGCCCCGGTCGTGGGCGGCGCCAGGAAGTTGCCGCCGGCGAGCAGCGACTCGCCGCGGTCGGAGCCGAAGCGCAGCGTCACGCACGGCACGCCCATCACGTTGACCTCCTCCTGGATGCTGCCGGAGTCGGTCGCCACCACCGAGCAGAGTCGCATCGCGGCGAGCACGTTGGCATAGCTGTCCCAGACCGGGCTGGTCACGAGACGCTCGCCGTGGCGCGAGACGAGGCCCTCGAGCCACTCGCGGTAGCCGAAGCGGTCGATCGCGCTCTCGGTCCCGTTGAGGCGGATGAAGAGGATGCTGTGCCCCTCCTCCAGGAGCTGCTCCATGGCCTCCATGAGGGCCGTGAAGCGGTGGCGGTCGTCAGTGTTCTCCTTGCGGTGGACGCAGATGCGGATGAACTCCCGAGACGCCATCTGGGGGTAGATCTCCAGGACGTTCGCGATGTCGGCCTCGGTCGCCGACTCGGGCCGCTCCAGGGCGTCGACGACCGAGTTGCCGACGACCGCGATGGTGCCGGGGAAGAAGCCCTCCTCCAGCAGGTACTCGCGGTTGAGCTCGACCGGCGCCGCGTGCAGGTTGGCGGCGGCATCGGCCGTGCGGGTGTTGAACTGCTCGGGCGAGGGCTCGCGGCTGCCCCGCTCGTACGTCGATCGCGTGAGCAGCTGCTTGCGGTAGGCGTCCCAGTCGATCTCGTCGCTGTGGAACTGCTCCAGCCAGTCGTGGAGCACCGCGCGGGACGGGGAGAGGGTGCGGAGCCCGGCCTCGACGTGGACCACGGGCAGCCCCTTGGTGAACCCGGCCAGGGAGCCCGCCATCGCGGTGGTGGTGTCGCCGTGGACGTAGAGGATCGGCTGCCCGATCTCCTCGGTGAGCTCGCCGAGGTAGCGACCCAGGCGGTCGGTGATGCGGGAGACGAGGTCGGTCGCCGACCCGGTCGCGCGGAGGTCCTCGACGTCCTCGATGCCGAACTCGCTGAGCATGGCGCCGGACAGGCTGTGGTCGAAGTGCTGGCCCGTGTGGCAGACCAGCGCCCGATGCCCCCGGGACACCAGCTCGTGGTAGATCGGTGCCTGCTTGATGATGTCCGGCTTCGTCCCGACCAGGACCACATGGACCCGCTCGCGTCCGGCGGATGATGCGTGAAGGTTCACAACAGGTCCTCTCTGCGGCGGGCGGCGAGTGTCGAGCGGACGCGGTCGAGCGCGGGGCGGTCGGCTGCGCTCTCCTTGTCGAGCACGTACACCGCGTCCTCGTGGGTCACGATGATCAGGTCCTGCACGCCGAGGGTCACCACCGGCCGCCCGTCCAGGCTGACCGAGAGCACGTTGTCGGAGTCGCACGTCACCGACGACCCGATCGAGTCGACACCCTGGCTGGTGAGCAGTCCCTCGAGACGCGGCCAGGTGCCGACGTCGTTCCAGCCGAACTCGCCCTTGACGACCCGGGGCCGGACACCGACCTCGAACAGGGGGTGCAGCTCGTGACCGCCGGCGGCGGGGCCGTCGTACCCGGTGCCGACGCCGGACCGGATGTGACGGTTCACCGAGGACATGACGTAGGGGCGCACCGCTCGGTAGGCGTCGAGCACCAGCTCGGGGTGGACGGCGTAGCAGGCGAGGTTCCACAGCACGTCGCCGCCCGCGATCAGCTCGCGGGCACGGTCCTCGTCGGGCTTCTCGATGAACGTGGTGGCCCGGGTGGCTCCGGTCGCCTCGTCGGCGACGGTCGAGAAGTAGCCGAGCCCCTTGTCCGGGGAGGTCGGCTCGGCCGCCATCACCACGGCGGTGCCCGGCTCGGCGGCCAGGTCGTCGAGCATCTGCTCCACCGCGGCGAGGAACGCGCGCTCGTCGTCGACCATGTGGTCCGATGGACAGGTGAACACCGGCACGTTGCCGCGCTTGCGGTGGACCTCGGCGAGCGCGAGGGCGTACGCCGTCGCCGGCCCCTTGCCCTGTCGCTCGAAGATGAAGTTCTCCTCGGGCACGCCGTTGCCGCACTCGATCGCGGTGTCGCGGAACCGGTGGAGCGTCGAGACGAAGATGTTCTCGACGGGGATGTGCTGGGCGAGACGGTTGACCGTCACGGTCAGCAGCGGGTCGTCGCCGGTGACGGGCTGGAACTGCTTCGGGCGGCGGTCGCGGCTCAACGGCCACAGCCGCTCGCCCTGCCCGCCGGCGAAGATGATCGCGGCCGTTTCCGAGGGTCCCGTCACGCGGTCGAGCATATGGGGCGTGTTCGCTGTGGGCGGACCCGGACCTCGGCCTACCGGGAACACGTAGGGTGGAAGTGGGCGTTGGTCCCATTGTCCGGCACCGGTGCTGAGTCCTACGAGCGGCACCGGGGGGTCGGACCCGTAGACGTAGAGGAGTGGCAGATGTTCGAGCGGTTCACCGACCGAGCAAGGCGAGTTGTCGTGCTGGCCCAGGAAGAGGCCCGCATGCTCTCCCACAACTACATCGGGACCGAGCACATCCTGCTCGGCCTGATCCACGAGGGCGAGGGAGTCGCGGCCAAGGCGCTCGAGTCGCTGGACATCTCGCTGGAGGCGGTGCGCGCCCAGGTCGAGGAGATCATCGGGCAGGGCCAGCAGGCTCCGTCCGGTCACATCCCGTTCACGCCGCGCGCCAAGAAGGTGCTGGAGCTGTCGCTCCGCGAGGCGCTCCAGCTCGGCCACTCCTACATCGGCACCGAGCACATCCTGCTCGGGCTGATCCGGGAGGGCGAGGGCGTGGCGGCCCAGGTGCTGCAGAAGCTCGGGGCCGACCTCAACCGGGTCCGTCAGCAGGTCATCCAGCTGCTGAGCGGGTTCCAGGGCAAGGAGTCGACCCAGGCCGCTGGAGCGACGACGGGTTCCAGCGGTGAGGCGCCGTCCAGCTCCCTGGTGCTCGACCAGTTCGGCCAGAACCTCACCCAGGCCGCCCGCGAGGGCAAGCTCGACCCGGTGATCGGGCGCGAGCCGGAGATCGAGCGGGTCATGCAGATCCTCTCGCGCCGCACGAAGAACAACCCCGTCCTCATCGGCGAGCCCGGGGTCGGCAAGACGACGATCGTGGCCGGCCTCGCTCAGGACATCGTCAAGGGCAACGTCCCCGAGACGCTCAAGGACAAGCAGATCTACACGCTCGACCTCGGCGCCCTGGTCGCCGGGTCGCGCTACCGCGGTGACTTCGAGGAGCGCCTGAAGAAGGTGCTCAAGGAGATCCGCACCCGCGGCGACATCGTGCTGTTCATCGACGAGATCCACACCCTCGTCGGTGCCGGCGCGGCCGAGGGCGCGATCGACGCAGCCAGCATCCTCAAGCCGATGCTGGCGCGGGGCGAGCTCCAGACCATCGGCGCGACCACGCTCGACGAGTACCGCAAGTACCTCGAGAAGGACGCCGCCCTCGAGCGGCGGTTCCAGCCGATCCAGGTGCAGGAGCCCTCGATCGCCCACACCATCGAGATGCTCAAGGGGCTCCGCGACCGCTACGAGGCCCACCACCGCGTGACGATCACCGACGAGGCCCTCGTGTCGGCGGCGACGCTCGCCGACCGCTACATCTCCGACCGCTTCCTCCCGGACAAGGCGATCGACCTCATCGACGAGGCGGGCTCGCGACTGCGCATCCGCCGGATGACGGCTCCGCCGGACCTGCGCGAGTACGACGAGAAGATCGCCGACGTGCGCCAGCGCAAGGAGGGGGCGATCGACGGGCAGGACTTCGAGGCCGCGGCCCGCCTGCGCGACGAGGAGAAGCAGCTGATCGCCCGCAAGGCCGAGCGCGAGAAGCAGTGGCGCGCCGGCGACCTCGACGAGATCGCCGAGGTCGACGAGGAGCTGGTGGCCGAGGTGCTCGCCGTCGCGACCGGCATCCCGATCGTCAAGCTCTCCGAGGCCGAGTCGACCCGGCTGCTCAAGATGGAGGACGAGCTCCACAAGCGCGTCATCGGCCAGGAGGAGGCGGTCAAGGCCCTCTCGCGGGCGATCCGCCGTACGCGGGCCGGGCTGAAGGACCCCAAGCGTCCCGGTGGCTCGTTCATCTTCGCCGGCCCCTCCGGCGTCGGGAAGACGTGGCTGTCCAAGACGCTCGCGGACTTCCTCTTCGGCGACGAGGACTCCCTCATCCAGCTCGACATGAGCGAGTTCGGCGAGAAGCACACCGTGTCCCGGCTCTTCGGCTCGCCCCCCGGCTACGTCGGCTACGACGAGGGCGGCCAGCTCACGGAGAAGGTGCGGCGCAAGCCGTTCTCGGTGGTCCTCTTCGACGAGATCGAGAAGGCCCACCCCGACATCTTCAACAGCCTGCTGCAGATCCTCGAGGAGGGTCGCCTGACCGACTCGCAGGGACGGGTGGTCGACTTCAAGAACACCGTCATCATCATGACCACCAACCTCGGCAGCCGCGACATCGCGAAGAGCGTCAACCTCGGCTTCCAGAGCACGGGTGGTGGCGCTGCCGGCTCCTACGAGCGGATGAAGAGCAAGGTGTCGGAGGAGCTCAAGCAGCACTTCCGTCCCGAGTTCCTCAACCGTGTCGACGAGATCGTGGTCTTCCCGCCCCTGTCGCAGGAGCAGATCGTCGCGATGGTCGACAACATGGTCGCCGCGGTGGAGCTGCGCCTCAAGGACCGCGACATGTCGCTGGAGCTGACCCAGGGAGCCAAGGCGCTGCTCGCGGAGCGGGGCTTCGACCCGGTGCTCGGCGCACGGCCGCTGCGCCGCACCGTCCAGCGCGAGATCGAGGACGTGCTCGCGGAGAAGATGCTCTTCGGCGAGATCGGCCCGGGCCAGATCGTGCTGGTGGGCGTCGAGGGCGAGGGCCCGGAGGCGAAGTTCACCTTCCAGGGCCAGAAGAACTCGACGGTGCCGGACGTGCCGCCGCTCGCGGCGATCGTGGAGGGTCCGACGGGCGAGGGCCCGGACGACTCCGAGGGGCCGGCGGACGTCCCGAAGGCTCCCGAGGCCTGATACCCGACCTCGGCAGTTTCCGCCCGGTTCAGTCCGGGAGGGCGTACGACGCCGGCTCGACCCTGACGAGCAGCCCGTCGGCGACCAGCCCGGCAAGGCACCGCTCGCGCTGCTCGGCGACGCCCCACGCGGCCTCGAGCCGCCGGGCGGTGACCGGCGCGTGGTCCTCGCGCACCAGCGCCATGATCCGCCCGCGGCACTGGCGGTCGGTGCCTGCCCAGGCCTGCCCGCGGCGGGGCGGGCCGTCGTACGGCGGGTGGCCCGCGCGGTGCCACGCGCAGGACGTCGCGATGGGGCAGTCGACGCAACGGGGCGCGCGGGCGGTGCAGACGAGCGCGCCCAGCTCCATCGTCGCGACCGCCCACGTGGCCGCGGTCGCGGGGTCCTCGGGCAGCAGCACCGTGGCCCGGTCGCGCTCGGCGCGTGTCACCGCCGGCGGTGGCAGCTCCGCACCGCCGACCGCCCGGGCCAGCACGCGCCGGACGTTGGTGTCGAGCACCACGTGCCGGCGGCCGTGGGCGAAGCTCGCGATGGCGGCCGCGGTGTAGTCCCCGACCCCCGGGAGCGCCAGCAGGTCGTCGTACTCCTCGGGGACCTCGCCGTCATGCCGCGCGACGATGGCGGTGGCGGCGGCGTGCAGGCGGAGCGCGCGGCGGGGGTATCCCAGACGACCCCACATGCGCACGGCCTCGCCGCTCGGCTCGGCGGCCAGCGCAGCCGGCGTGGGCCATCTCTCGAGCCAGGCCTCGTGGACGGGGAGGACGCGGGCCACCGGCGTCTGCTGGAGCATCAGCTCGGAGACCATCACCGACCACGGCGACGCGCTGGGGCCGCGCCAGGGGAGCTCCCTCGCGTGGGCGTCGTACCACGCCAGCACCGGCTCGTGGAGCTCGCTCACCCGCGTGATCGTAGGTCAGTCGGTGCGCCTCCGCCCGGTCGGGCCGGGGTCTGCCTAGGGTGCGAAGCATGGCTGCCACCGTCCGACCCCGCGGACCGTTGCCGCGCCGGGTCTACTGGACGCGGCGGATCATCGTGCTGGGCGTGCCGCTCCTCCTCGTGGTGGTGCTGGCTCGCGTCCTGGGTGGCTCCACCGACGGGAGCGACGAGGACCGAGCCACGCAGGCCAGTGCTCGCACGAAGCCCTCGGAGTCCGCCGGTCCTCTCGCGGGCCCCCCGGCTCCGGACCCCGCGGAGGCCCGCAAGGCGCGCCGGAAGGCGCGCCAGGCCGCGCAGCCGCCCCCGGAGCCGGTCCTGGCCGAGCCGACCGGGCCGTGCGACCCCGCCGACATCGTCGTCACTCCGACGCTGACCCAGGCCGTCGGCAACTCCGACGTCCCGGTCACGCTCAACCTGCGCACGCTCCTCTCCGAGGCGTGCACGTGGCAGGTCTCCCCCGAGACGCTCACCGTCACCATCACCTCCGGCGACGACCACATCTGGAGCAGCCGCGAGTGCCCGGCCTCGATCGCCGTCCAGGACGTCGTGGTCCGGCAGGCCGCCGACACCCCGATCGTCGTCACCTGGGGCGACGCCCGCAGGTCCGACGAGACGTGCTCCGAGTACGCCGACTGGGCGCTGCCGGGCTGGTACCACGTGCAGGCGGCCGCTCTCGGCGGCAACGAGGCGGACGTGCAGTTCGAGCTCGTCGCTCCCTCGCCCGCCGTCGTCACGAAGACGGTCGAGCCCGAGCCGGCGGAGAAGAAGGGCAAGCAGGGCCAGAAGAACCAGGGCCAGAAGAACCAGGGCCAGCAGGACACCACGCACCAGCCCGGCGAGGACGGCAGCGGCAACTCCGCGGGGTAGGACGCCTGCGCGCTGAGTCGTGGCAGGCCCGAGCTCAGCCGGGCAGGCGGATCGTCCCGCGCGAGGTGACCAGAGCGGACAGCCCGGCCGTCCCGGTCCACAGGTAGGTGCCGGGGTCGATGCGCTCGTAGCGCCAGACGCCGGCCGTCTTGGCGCGATGGTGCCGGCGACACAGCGGAGCGAGGTTGGCCGGCGTGGTGCCGGTGGTGGCGTCGCCCGGTGGCTCGCCGCCGTCGGGCGGACCGCCGGGTGGCCCGCCGCCTGACGGCTCCTGGGTCCGTCGCGTGCCGTTGCGCGATCGCTGGCCGAGCTCGCTCGCGTGGTCGAACGGCTGGCGGTGGTCGAGGTCGCACTGCCGTGCTGGGCGCGAGCACCAGGGGAACACGCAGCACCCGTCGCGCAGACGCACCTCGTCGGCCATCTGGGGCGGCGGGTCGTGGCGCTGCACCGACCAGCGGTCGTCGGCGGCGACGTGGATCACCGGCTGGACCGTGACTCGCGACCGGCCGGCCCACTCGCGGATCGTCTCGAGCGTCAGCGGCCCCAGCCCCTCGACCGTGCCGGTCCTGGCCGCTCCGCCGGTGGTGGCCGCGGTCGCGGCGACGACGTCGGCGAGGGAGGCATGGAGGTAGAGCCGTACCTTCGCATCACGTCGGCGCAGCGCGACCCGGCGGGCCGCGTCGTGCGTGGCGGCGTCATCGATCGATGTCTCCTCCGGCCCCTGCGCCGGCACGCTCGCGAGGTCGAGGCGGGCCTGCGCGTCCGCGATGACCCCCAGTGCCTTGGCCTTGCGCACGCCGAGCTCGTCGGTGTCCCCCAGGGCGCCCAGTGCTTCCGCCTCGGCGCAGACGACGTCGTGGAAGCGGGTCAGGTCGAGGGTGTCGCCGACCGCGCGCAGCTCGGACGTGCCCGAGTAGAGGCGCGGGTCGGGGTGCGCGAGCCACACGTCCCAGCTCGCCTGCGAGGCCCGTTCCCTCTCGACCTGCGCGTCGCCGTCACAGCGGGCGGCGGCCTCGGCGACCAGGCGATCAAGCGCTGCGGCGCCGAGCGACGAGACTCGACCGGCGACCTGCCGGTCGACCCAGGCGGCCGCCGGCGCTGACAGGTCGCGCGTGCGGCTGGCGACGCGTCGGGCCTTCCACACCGGCACCAGCTGGGCCTGGACCTGGTCCCAGAGCAACGGCAGGCGGTGGTGGAGGTCGAGGGCGTCCGCGATCAACGACCCGGCCGCGGCCGGGGAGATGCCCGTCGCGACCGCCAAGGGCTCCGTCGTGAAGGCGGCCACCGCGGGCGTGCCGTCGCCGCCAAGCGTCTCGGGCTCGGTCAGCACACCCGGCAGTGACGGCCCGTCCGGTGTCTCCGCCGCGTCGAGCGCGGGGTGGCTGACCGCCCACTGATAGGCGACGCGAAGCTGGTGGACCGCCGCCTCGCGCAGCACCGCCTCGGTCTCGGCCGCCTCCGCCAGCAGTGCACCCTCGACCAGGTCCGCGAGGTTGTCGACCTGCGGCTCCCTGGTGTCTGCGGTGGTGGCCATGGATCTACTCAAGCAGGACCCACTGACAGTCGTCCTCGCGTCCGTGGAGCGCTTGTGGACACCGGTGCGGGAGGCGCCAATTCGTGGAGGCGGCCTCCGGCCGGGGTCCGGCGATCGGGCCTCGTCCTACGGACGAACCGGGATCCAGTAGTGCCGTACCGGGCCGCGGTCGGTGTCCCGCACACCCTCGAGGACGCCGCCAGAGCGCTCGATCGTGCGAGCCGAGGCGACGTTCTCCGCCAGGCACACGGCGAGGACCCGGTCGACGCCGAGCGCGGCACGCGCCTCGACCAGCATCTCCGCGAGTGCCCAGGCGGCCAGGCCCCGGCGTCGGGCTGAGGGTCGGATGCCGTAGCCGAGGTGGCCGACGGCGTCGTCGAGCCGGTGCCGCAGCACGATGCCGCCGAGCACCTGCCCGTCCTCCACGATCCAGCGCGGCGAGCCGTGGCGCTCCTCCGGGCACGGGGTGCCGGCGGGATGCGTACGACGGAGCCGCTCGTCCACCCACGCCGCGAACCGCCCGGGGGTGCTGACGTCGTCGGCGTCGTCGAGGCCGAAGCCGTCCTCGTGGGGCCCGGGCCCCCAGTCCCGGAGGCAGTCGAGGAAGGGGGCGTGGAGGCGGGCGGTCGGAAGGATCAGCTCGGCCACTGAGTCAGGCTCAGATGTAGCGCTCGGTGATGCTCGACTCGGCGAGCCGGGACAGGCCCTCGCGGACGCTGCGAGCTCGGAGCTCGCCGACGCCCTCGACGGCCTGGAGGTCGTCGATGCCTGCCGACAGCAGCTGCTGGAGGCCGCCGAAGTGCTCGACGAGCCGGTCCACGACCGAGCCGGGCAGCCGCGGCACCTTGGCCAGCAGCCGGTAGCCGCGCGGTGCGACGGCGCCGTCGAGGTGCTCGCCGGAGCCGAGGCCGATGGCGCGGGCCACCGCCACGGGGTCGACCAGCTCGGTCGGGGAGAGCGCCTCGAGGTCTGCCAGCAGGGCCGCCGGCTTCTCCTGGCGTCGCTTGCCGGTGGGGAGGTAGTCACGGACCACGAGCTCGCGCTCGGTGTCCACGCCGGTGACGAGCTCCTCCAGCTGGAGCGAGAGGAGGCGGCCGTCGGTGCCGAGCTCGAGGACGTAGTCCTCGATCTCGCGCGCGATCCGGGTGACCATCTCGAGACGCTGGGCCACCACGGCGACGTCGCGGACGGTGACGAGGTCCTCGATCTCGAGGGCGGAGAGGGTGGCCGACACCTCGTCGAGACGGAGCTTGTAGCGCTCCAGCGTCGCGAGCGCCTGGTTGGCGCGGGAGAGGATCTGGCCGGCGTCCTCGAGGACGTGGCGGATGTCCCCGACGTACGCCGCGATGATCTGCATCGACTGCGACACCGAGATCACCGGGTGGCCGGTCTGCTTCGCCACCCGGTCGGCGGTGCGGTGGCGGGTGCCGGTCTCCTCGGAGGGGATGGTGTGGTCGGGCATCAGGTGGACCGCCGCGCGCAGGATGCGGGTGAGGTCCTTGTCGACGATGATCCCGCCGTCCATCTTGGCCAGCTCGCGCAGCCCCGTCGCGGTGAACGGGACGTCGAGCGCGAAGCCGCCGGTGGAGATCGACTCCACGACCTTGTCCTGACCGAGCACGATCAGGGCGCCGGTGCGGCCCCGGAGGATGCGCTCCAGGCCGTCGCGGAGGGCGGTGCCCGGGGCGATCGAGGCCAGGGTCGCCCGCAGGCGGAGCTGGTCTTCGGTGCGCTCGGCCACGCGTCGTCCCCCTGTCGGTGCGGGCGCCACCACGGCGCCGGGGCTGAGTCTAGGGCCCGGACGTCAGTGGGCGCGGTCCAGCCGCAACGTCAGCAGCGCGCCGGCGACGTCGTCGACCTCGATGACCTCCATGCCCTCGACCACGCGGCTGCTCGCCGGGCTCCCCGCGCGGTCGCGCGGCACCACCGCGACCTGGAAGCCGAGGCGTGCAGCCTCGGCGAGGCGCTGGGGCAGGTCGCGCACCCGGCGGAGCTCCCCGGCGAGCCCGATCTCCCCGATCGCCACCACCCCACGCGGCGGAGCGACGCCGAGGTGGGAGCTGGCGATGGCGACCGCGATCGCGAGGTCCGCGGCGGGGTCCTGGAGGCGGGCGCCCCCCACGGTGGCCGCGAACACGTCGCAGCCGTAGAGCTTGAGCCGGCAGTGCCGCGACAGCACGGCCAGCACCATGTCGACCCGGGAGGCCTCCACGCCGTTGGTCGTGCGGCGGGGCCGCTCGAGCGGGGACGGTGCGACGAGCGCCTGCACCTCGGCGAGGAGGGGTCGGCGCCCCTCCATCGTCACCGCCACGCAGGTGCCGGTGACCTCCCGGGCGTGGTGCTCGACGAAGAGCCCGGTGGGGTCGGTCACGGCGCTGATGCCCTCCGACGACAGGTCGAAGCAGCCCACCTCGTCCACCGGCCCGAACCGGTTCTTCATCGCCCGGACCATCCGGAAGCGGGAGTTGCGGTCGCCCTCGAAGTGGAGCACGACGTCGACGAGGTGCTCGAGCACCCGGGGGCCGGCGATCGAGCCGTCCTTGGTGACGTGGCCGACGATCACCGTGGTGATGTTGCGGGTCTTGGCGACCCGGATCAGCGCCGCAGCCACCTCCTTGACCTGGGTGACGCCGCCGGGCACGCCGTCGATCCCGGAGGCGCCGATGGTCTGGATCGAGTCGACGACCAGCAACGTGGGACGCACCTCCTCGATGTGCGTCAGCACGGCGCCGAGGTCGGTCTCGGCCGCCAGGAACAGCTCGTCGTGGACGCCGCCGGTGCGGTCGGCGCGCAGCCGCACCTGGCTCGCCGACTCCTCACCGGTGACGTAGAGCGTCCGCGAGCGCAGACGCGCTGTCTGGGCGGCCACCTCGAGGAGCAGGGTGCTCTTGCCGACGCCGGGCTCGCCGGCGAGCAGGATGGCCGCCCCGGGCACCAGGCCGCCACCGAGCACGCGGTCGAGCTCCGGGACGCCGGACGTGCGGGCCACCGACTCGCTCACCGAGACCTGCCCGATCGGGACGGCCGGCGTGGTCACCGGCGCCGCGGCGGCACGCAGGGTGGGGGCCCCCGCCTCGGCGACCGAGCCCCACGCCTGGCACTCCCCGCAGCGGCCCACCCACTTGCCGGTCTCCCAGCCGCACTCGGTGCAGCGGTAGCTCGAGCGGACCTTCGGCTTGGTGGACATGCGCGCCACGGTAGGCGAGGGGACCGACACCCGGCCGGACGCCGTACGGCAAGGCTTATGCTGGCGACACTTGGAACGATCAACAGGGGGGTGGATGTCGAGCGAGGCCCGCGGTGCCGGCCACGTGTCGGGGGTGCCCCTGCCTGCCCTGCCGCCGACCCTCGCCGACGTGGCGGAGCGCGCCGGTGTCTCCCGGCAGACGGTCTCGAACGCGCTGAACAACCCCGACCTGCTGCGCGCCGACACCCTGGCCCGGGTGCGCCAGGCGATCGCGGAGATGGGGTACTCGCCCAACCGCGCGGCCCGCAACCTCCGCACCCGCACCTCCTCGCTGATCGGGCTGCGGTTCGGGCCGGCGCAGGAGGGGACCGCCAACGCCACCATGGACCGCTTCGTCCACTCGCTCGTCGAGGCGAGCGAGCTCGCCGGCTACCACGTCCTGCTGTTCCCCGGCGATGACGACGACGAGGCCGTGACCGGCTACGACAACCTGCTGCGCTCGACGGCCGTGGACGCCTTCGTCATCACCGACACCTACCTCGGCAACCCCCAGGCGGCCTGGCTGACGCGGCAGCGAGCGCCGTTCGTCGCCTTCGGCCGGCCCTGGCACGACCACACCGCGCGCCACCCCTGGGTGGACGTCGACGGCGCCGCCGGCACGCGGCTCGCCACCGAGCACCTCCTGGCCCAGGGCCACACCCGCATCGCCTGGATCGGGTGGCGCAAGGACAACCCGATCGGCGAGGACCGCCGCTCCGGCTGGTTCAACGCCATGCACGACCAGGGCCTGTCCACGACCGGACTCGCCTCGCGCGTCGAGGACACCATCAACAGCGGCGCCGAGGCGGCGGCCGTGCTGCTCGACGAGTCGGAGCCGACCGCCTTCGTCTGCGCCTCCGACACGCTCGCCATGGGCGTGCTGCACACGCTGTGGATCCGCCAGCTCGCCCCCGGCACCGACATCGCCGTCGTCGGCTTCGACGACTCCCAGGTCGCGCAGGTCTTCCCGGTGGGACTGACCTCCGTGCGCCAGCCGCTGGAGGACGTCGCGGTCGAGATCGTGCGCGTGCTGGGGTCGCTGCTCAACCACCAGCCGGTCCAGGAGCGCGGCGTCCTGCTGACCCCGACCCTCGTGGTGCGCGAGTCCTCGGGGGTGGCGGATCCCGCTGAGCGGACCGCGACCTGAGCGTGCCGGCTCAGCCCTTCTCGCCGCCCTGGGGCGCCTCAGTCGCCGAGCGGGACGACGGCGCCGACCGGCCGCAGCGTCGTGCGCAGCCCGCCGGCGACCGACGTGTCCAGACGTACGACGCCCGGCCGCGGCAGGTCGAGGTCGGCGAACCGCGCCGCCCGGACCTCGTCCACCGAGGCGCCGGCGCGGCGGGCCAGCGCCCTGGCGTAGTCGTACCTCGACACCGCCTGCGGGCCGGCGGCGTGCAGGGTGCCGCGGAGCTCGTGGTCGGCGAGCTCGACGAGGAGCGCGGCGAGGTCGGTGACGACCACGGGCTGTCGCACCATGTCCGTGAAGTAGGCGCGATCGTGGTGGTCGTGCGGCCCCACCTCGCCGTCGCCCACGACCAGCGAGGCCCGGGGGAGCACGGCGTCCGAACCGAGCGCCAGGATCGCGTCCTCGGCCGCCGCCTTGTCCGTCGCGTAGGACCAGGCGCACGGCGTGGGCAGGTCGCGGTCGAGGTACGGCGCCTCGCGGCCGCCGTGGACGACGTCGCTCGACACGTGCACCAGCCGCAGGCCCCGGTCCGCCGCCGCGCGGGCGACGTCGACCGCGGCCTCCCGCTCGACGTCGGCGGACATCGCCAGGCTGGCGTTGACGACGGCAGCGGGGCGCACCTCGTCCAGCACCTGCCGGAGGGCGACCGGGTCGCGCACGTCCAGGGTGCTCCCGGCCCGTCCGCTCCGCGAGCACGCGGCCACCTGCCAGCCCTCGTCGCGGGCGCGGTGGACGACGTGCGACCCCACCCACCCGGTGGCGCCCAGCACGAGCAGCGTCCTCACCACGACCGGTGCCAGACGTTCACGGCGTAGTCCACGGTCGTGCCGCTGTGGGCGGCCAGGGCGGCCTCGGCCGCCCCCGGGGGCAGCTCGATCCGGACGACGGCCTCCAGCTCCGCGCGGGACCGGAAGGACCAGCCCATGTCGACCGGGACCCGGGTCCAGCCGTGCTGCGACCAGAACCGCTCCACCGCGGCCGGGTCGACCTCGGGATATCCCTGCCGGAACCAGCCGCCGAACGTGGAGCGGGTGGGGTCGTTGTCGATCACGAACGCCGTGCCGCCGCGGCGCACGACGCGGTCGAGCTCTGCCAGGCCCGGCTCGCAGCCCGGTCCGAAGAAGTAGGCCCAGCGTGCGTGCACGACGTCGACCGAGGCGGCCGGCAGCGGGAGCGCCTCCGCGAGCCCCTCGAGCACGCGCACGTTCGCGAGCCGGCGGGTACGGCGGCGCGCGAGGCGGACGAGCGGCTTGTGCGGCTCGACACCGGTCACGGTCGCGGCGGTCTCGGCCCAGAGCGGGAGGTGGTAGCCGGTGCCGCACCCGACGTCGAGCAGGTCCCTCCCGGACCAGTCGGCCACGGCCCTCATCGCCGCGAGGATCCGCCCGTCGGGGTCGGCGGCCCGGTTCTCGAGCTCGTAGAGCTCGGGGTGGTTCCAGATGTTGGGGCTCGGCCGAGGTGTCGCCCGGCGCACCTCAGACCCGGACGAGGCCCGACGGCGTCTGGATCTGGATGGCGACGATGCCGGGGGTGCCGTTGGGGGCGACCCACTCGACCTTGACGTCCTCCAGCGGGGCCTCGACGGAGTGGCCGAGCCACTCGCTGACGCGCTGGGGGTCGCCGGCGATCTCCAGTCGGTGCAGCGAGAAGTCGCCCGCGGCCCCGGCCGCGGGGTGGAGGTCGGGGGAGGAGACCCACTCGATGAAGAACGGCAGCTGCGGGTCGGACAGGAGGCCGTTGACGCCGACCTGGCGCCACAGGAGCTCGGTGCCGTCGGGGCGGTAGCGGTTGCCCTTGACCGCCTCGCGGCCGAGGCGCTGCTCGACCTCGCCCATGTCGTCGACCGCGACGACCCAGCCGAGCCAGCCGCCGCCCAGCGCCGAGCGCGCGCGGACGGCCTGGCCGAAGGGGGCCTTGTCGCTGGCGGGGTGGTCGAGCACCTCGACGATCTCGAAGTAGGTGTCGTCCGCGAGCGGGAGGATCATGTTGCGGGTGCCGAAGCGCGGGTGGATGCCACCCTCGACGAACTCGGTGCCCAGCATGCTCCCGATGCGCTGGGCGGTGCTGGCGAGTCCATCCGGCCCTGCTGCGAAGCTGACGTGGTCCAGGCGCATGTCCAGATTCTGGTCCTTTGCGCTCCGAGCCCCGACACCGGGGGTCGGGTTTCTCGACATCGAGGGTTCCTCACCGCGGGTCGGCGGGGTGCAGCGCCAGGGCCGAGCGGGACCGGACGTGCGCCTCGCAGTGCCGGACCAGCTCGGCGTAGCCGGCGGCTCCCATCAGCTCGGTGAGCTCCGGCGCGTGGGTCACGAAGACCGGCTCGACCGCGACGTGCGCCTCGGTGTTGCCCGAGCAGTACCAGTCGAGGTCGTGGCCGCCGGGTCCCCAGCCGCGGCGGTCGTACTCGCCGATCGAGACCTCGGTGTACGACGTCCCGTCCTGCCGCTCGACGTCTCGGAACGTGCGGCGGATCGGCAGCTGCCAGCAGACGTCGGGCTTGGTCTCCAGCGGGTTGCGGCCCTGCCGCAGCGCCAGCCCGTGCAGCGCGCAGCCCGCGCCGGCCGCGAAGTCGGGACGGTTCTGGAACACGCACGCCGACTGGCCGTCGTACTCGATGGCGAGGGTCTTGCGCTCCCCGTCGTCGTCGGTGTCGACCCAGTCGCGGCCGATCGGGTCGCGCTCGGGATGGAACTGCCAGTCCTCCGGTGTCAGCTGGGCGACGTACGACGCCACCCGCTGCTCGTCGTCGGCGTCGGCGAAGTGGGCGCCGAGGGTGCAGCAGCCCACGTCGGGGGCGTCGGCGTAGATGCCCTGGCAGCCGCGGCCGAAGATGCAGGTGTACGACGAGGTCAGCCAGGTGAGGTCGCAGCGGAACACCTGCTCCGCGTCGGACGGGTCGGCGAACTCGACCCAGGCGCGGGGGAAGACCAGGTCGACTTCGGGCACCCGGTCAGCCTAGTAGCGTGGCCCCATGCGCCTGGGCGTCCTGGACATCGGCTCCAACACCGGCCACCTCCTGGTGGTCGATGCCCACGGTGGCGCGGCCCCGCTGCCGGCGTACTCCTTCAAGCAGCCGCTGCGCCTGGCCGAGCACCTCGACGACGACGGGGCGGTGACCCCTGCCGGGGTGGCCGCCCTGACCGACTTCTGCGCCGAGGCCACCCGCGTGGCCGAGGACAAGGGCTGCGAGGAGATGCTCGGCTTCGCCACCTCCGCCGTGCGGGACGCCGTCAACTCCGACGAGGTGCTGGCGCACGTGGAGCGCGAGGCGGGGGTCTCCCTCGGGGTGCTCTCGGGCGAGGACGAGGCCCGGCTGACCTTCCTCGCGGTGCGGCGCTGGTTCGGCTGGTCGGCGGGCCGGCTCGCCGTGTTCGACATCGGCGGCGGGTCGCTCGAGATCGCCGCCGGCACCGACGAGGCGCCCGACGTCGCGTGGTCGCTGCCGCTCGGCGCCGCGCGGATGGCCCGCCTGTGGTTCGGCGGCGAGCGGCCCGACGAGGCCGCCGTACGACGTCTGCGCCGCGAGATCCGCGCCGACATCGCCCGGGACGCCGGACACCTGCTGCGCCACGGCGTGCCCGACCGGGCGGCGGCGACGTCGAAGACGTTCCGTTCGCTCGCGCGCATCTGCGGCGCCGCCCCCAGCGGGAGCGGACAGCTCGTGCCGCGCGTCCTCGAGCTCGAGACGCTGTCGGGCTGGATCCCCAAGCTGATGTCGCTGTCGCCCGACGAGCTGGCCGCGCTCCCGGGGGTCTCCCCGAGCCGCACCCACCAGATCGTGCCGGGGGCGCTCGTCGCCGAGGCGTGCATGGACATCTTCGACCTGCCCGCGCTGGAGATCTGCCCCTGGGCGCTGCGCGAGGGCGTGATCCTGGAGCGGCTCGACCGGATGTCGATCGTGGGCCCCGGGTCTGGCGGGCTCGGCTGAGGTGCCCCCGCTGATCGCGCTCTCCACCGCCTCGGTCTATCCCGAGTCGACCGCGCACGCCTTCGGCTGGGCGGCGAGCCTGGGGTACGACGCGGTCGAGGTGATGGTCGGCATCGACGCGCTGAGCCAGCAGGTCTCGGCGGTCAAGCAGCTCAGCGACCACCACGACATGCCGGTCTGCGCGGTCCACGCGCCGACGCTGCTCTTCACGCAGCGGGTGTGGGGCACCGACCCGTGGGGCAAGCTCGAGCGGTCGGCCGAGATGGCGGCGGAGGTGGGCGCCGACGTCGTCGTCGTGCACCCGCCCTTCCGCTGGCAGAAGGAGTACGCCGCGGGCTTCGTCGACGGGATCGCGGCGCTCGAGTCCTCGACCGGGATCGCCTTCGCCGTGGAGAACATGTACCCCTGGCGCGCCTCCTCGCGGCGCGGCATGGAGATGTACCTCCCGCACTGGGACCCCTCCACCGAGGACTACGCCCACATGGTCATCGACCTGTCCCACGCCGCGATCGCCGGCAGCGACGCGGTCGAGATGGCGGAGCGGATGGGCGACCGGCTGCGCCACGTCCACCTCACCGACGGCACCGGGTCGGCCAAGGACGAGCACCTCGTGCCGGGCCGGGGCGTCATGGACGCCGAGCGGTTCCTGGGCCACCTCGGCAGCACCGGCTTCGCCGGCCACGTGGTGCTCGAGATCAACACCCGGCGGTGCACCACCCGCGCGGAACGCGAGAAGGACCTGCAGGAGTCCCTCGAGTTCGCCCGCACGCACCTCGTGGCGGCCCCCTCGTGAGGGCCGCCCCCGTGACCGCGTCGTGAGCGTCCGGCCGTCCCGCGGACGCCGGCCCGGCGCACCCGACACCCGCGCCGACGTCCTGGCGGCGGCGCGCGCGTCGTTCGCCGAGAAGGGCTTCCGCGGCACGACGATCCGCGCCGTCGCCGCGGCGGCCGGTGTCGACCCGGCGCTGGTGCACCACTACTTCCGCACCAAGGACGACCTCTTCGTCGCCGCCCTCGAGCTGCCGATGGACCCGCGACAGCTCTTCGCTCCGGTCGTCGCGCAGGGGCCCGACGGTGCGGGGGAGCGGCTGCTGCGGACCGCGCTGTCGGTGTGGGACGACCCGGCGGTCCAGCCCCAGCTCCTCGCGGTCGCCCGGTCGATCCTCAGCGAGGACGGCGGGCGGCTGCTCAAGGAGGGCTTCCTCCCCGTGGTGATCGGGCCCGTCCTGGCCGCGCTGACGCGGGACCGGCCCGAGGAGCGCGTCCCGCTGGTGGCCACCCAGGTGATCGGGCTGATCGTCGCGCGGTACGTCATCGCCGTACCTGCCGTGGCCGAGCTCCCCGCCGAGGACCTCGTGGCCCGGGTGGGGCCGGTGCTCCAGCACTACCTCACCGGCGACCTGCCGTAGCCGTCGTACTGCTCCGCGCCCGGGGAGCGGTGCGTGGCGCAGGTTCTCCGCGCTCAGAACCTGCCTCACTCACCGCTTCCCCCGGGCGACGCCGTACGGCGGTGCGCGGTGCAGGTCTCGAGGGCCCGGAACCTGCCTCACTCACCGCGCCCGCGGGATTGACGTCAGCCCGGATCGAGGAGCACAATTCAACGCATGATGAAAAACGTGGTGGAGGTCCGGGACCTCCGGGTGGTGCGGGGTGAGCACGAGGTGCTGCCCGGGATCTCCCTCGACATCGAGGCGGGCGTGACCGGCCTGCTCGGGCCGAGCGGCTGCGGCAAGTCGACGCTGCTGAGGACGCTGGTCGGCGCCCAGCGCGTCCGGGCCGGGACCGTGACGGTGCTGGGGGAGCCGGCCGGCTCGCCGGGCCTGCGCGACCGGGTCGGCTACGTCACCCAGGCGGCCAGCGTCTACGGCGACCTGACCGTCGCCGAGAACCTCGGGTTCTTCGCGCGGGTGCTCGGGGTGGCCCCCGGCGCCGTCGACGACGCGATCGACGCGGTGGCGCTCGGCGACCACCGCGACCGGGTGGTGGCGCGGCTGTCCGGTGGGCAGCGCAACCGGGTCAGCCTCGCGGTGGCACTGCTCGGCACGCCGGACCTGCTCGTCCTCGACGAGCCCACGGTCGGGCTCGACCCGGTGCTGCGGCGCGACCTCTGGGGGCTGTTCCACCGCCTCGCGGCGGCCGGCTCCGCGGTGCTGGTGTCCAGCCACGTCATGGACGAGGCCGAGCGCTGCGACCGGCTGCTGCTGATGCGCGAGGGGCGGATCATCGCCGACGGCACGCCGTACGACATCCGCGACCGCACGGGCGCTGCCGACGTGGAGGAGGCGTTCCTGCGCCTCGTGGAGGTGGCGGCATGAACCCGCGCACCACGCTCGCCGTCGCCGGCCGGGTGCTGACGCAGGTGCGCCGCGACCATCGCACGCTGGTGATGCTGCTGGTGGTGCCGTGCGCGCTGATCAGCCTGCTGTGGTGGATGTTCGAGGACGTCCCGGGCGGCATGTTCGACCGGTTCGGCCCCGGCTTGCTGGCGATGTTCCCGTTCATCGTGATGTTCCTCGTCACCAGCGTGACCACGCTGCGGGAACGCTCCTCCGGCACCCTCGAGCGCCTGCTGACCATGCCGATGGGCAAGCTCGACCTGCTCCTGGGCTACGCCCTCGCCTTCGGCCTGCTGGCGGCCGTGCAGTCGGCGCTGGCCGTGGCGGTCAGCGTGGGCCTCCTGGGCCTGGACGTGGAGGGGCCGGTCTGGCTGCTCGGGCTGGTCGCGGTGGTGGACGCCGTGCTGGGCACCGCGCTCGGCCTGCTCGTCAGCGCGTTCGCGGCCACCGAGTTCCAGGCCGTGCAGTTCATGCCGCTCCTCGTGCTGCCGCAGGTCCTGCTGTGCGGGCTGTTCGTCCCCCGCGCGGCGCTGCCCGGCGTCCTGGAGACGGTCAGCGACGCGCTGCCGCTGTCGTACGCCGTCGACGCGATGCAGCACCTCGTCGCGAGCTCGGACACCGCAGCGGTGGGCCGGGACGTGGCCGTCGTGCTGGCGTTCGCCGTGGGTGCGCTGGCCCTGGGCGCCGGGACGCTGCGGCGCCGTACCGCCTGAGCGCCGTCAGGCGAGCAGGTCGCTGCGCCGGAACAGCCAGCCCGACGCGGCGAACATGCCGGCGTACGTCGTGCTGATGCCGACCGCGTCCACCAGGGACGCCGCCTCGTCGGCGCGGACGACCTGCACCACGGCGACCAGGCACGCGAGGAGGGTGGTCGCGGCGGCGGCGGCGAGCGCCCACGCCATCCCGTGCGCGCGGAAGCGGGCGAGCAGCGCCCCGACGACCAGGACGACGGGCACGGCGAGGAACGGCGCGTCGCGATCGCCGTCCCCGACGATGCCGAGGGCACCCATGCCCAGGAGCAGGAACACGACGGTGAGCAGGGCGAGTGCTGCGCCGAGGGCGTAGCTGCGACGGGCGCGGTCGGGAGCGGCGGTCGGCACGGTGGTCATGGCTGCCACGCTAGGAGCACGCCAGGTCCGGAGGGGTGGAGGACCTGTGAAGGTTCGATGAGGACCGGCGTAGCCTGTGCGGCATGTCGTTGCTCCGTCAGCCCATCCTCATGCTCTCCCGCAGCGAGCGGGTCAAGCAGCTCGTCTCGACCATGCCCGTCTCCTCCGGGATCGTCACGGGCTACGTCCCCGGTGAGACCACCGCGACGGCCGTCGAGGCCGCCCAGGGCCTCGTCGACGACGGCCTGCACGTCACCCTCGACTACCTCGGCGAGGACACCACCGACGCGGCCCAGGCCGAGGCGACGGTGGCCGCCTACAAGGACCTCCTCGCCGAGCTCGCGTCCCGCAACCTGTCGGGCCGCTCCGAGGTCTCGGTCAAGCTGAGCGCGATCGGGCAGTTCCTCCCCGACAACGGCCACAAGGTCGCGCTCGAGAACGCCCGTGAGATCTGCCGCGCCGCCCGCAACGCCGGCACGACGGTCACCCTCGACATGGAGGACCACACCACCACCGACTCGACGCTGACGATCCTGGGGGAGCTGCGCAAGGACTTCCCCGAGACCGGCGCCGTCCTCCAGGCGATGCTCCACCGCACCGAGGCCGACTGCCGGGCGCTGGCCCACGAGGGCTCGCGGGTGCGGCTGTGCAAGGGCGCCTACATGGAGCCCGAGGAGGTCGCGTTCCAGGACAGGCTCGACATCGACAAGGCCTACGTCCGCTGCCTCAAGATCCTGCTGGCCGGCCAGGGATACCCGATGATCGCCAGCCACGACCCGCGGATGGTGCAGATCGCGTCGTCGCTGGCGAGCCGCTTCGGCCGCCGTCCGGGCACCTACGAGTTCCAGATGCTCTACGGCATCCGCCCCGACGAGCAGCGCCGGCTCGCGACGGCCGGCGAGACGGTCCGGGTCTACGTGCCCTACGGCACGGAGTGGTACGGCTACCTCATGCGGCGCCTGGCCGAGAAGCCCGGCAACCTCGCGTTCTTCCTGCGCTCCCTCGTCTCGAAGAAGTAGGTCCTCGTGACGACCGCCATCATCGGCGCCGGCGTGATGGGCGAGACCCTGCTCTCCGGCCTGGTCCGGGCCGGCCGTCGGGTCGACCAGCTGATGGTCGGCGAGAAGCGGCCCGAGCGCGCGAAGGAGCTCGAGGAGCGGTACGGCGTCACGGTCGTCTCCAACCGCGAGGCCGCCACCAAGGCCGACACGGTCGCCCTGGTGGTCAAGCCGCAGGACATGGCCGACGTGCTCGACGAGATCACCGGGCACCTGCGTCCCGGCCAGCTCGTCGTGTCGCTCGCCGCGGGCATCACCACCGCCTTCATCGAGTCGCGGGTCCCCGAGGGCGTGGCGGTCGTCCGGGTCATGCCCAACACGCCGGCCCTCGTCGACGAGGGCATGGCCGCCATCTCGCCGGGCTCCCACTGCGACGAGGCCCACCTCTCCGAGGCCGAGTCGCTGATGGGCTCCACCGGCCGGGTGCTGCGGATCCCCGAGAAGCAGATGGACGCGGTCACGGCGATCAGCGGGTCGGGTCCGGCGTACATCTTCTTCGTCGTGGAGTCGATGATCGAGGCCGGCGTGCACCTCGGGCTGCCGCGCGCCTCGGCGACCGAGCTCGTCGTCCAGACCCTCGTCGGCTCGGCCAAGATGCTGCGCGAGACCGGCGACCACCCCGTGGTCCTCCGCGAGCAGGTGACCTCGCCCGGCGGCACCACCGCCTCGGCGCTGCGCGAGCTCGAGATCCACCGCGTCCGAGCCGCGTTCCTCGCCGCGATGGAGGCCGCCCGCGACCGCTCGCGCCAGCTGGCCGAGGGTTCCTGAACCCCGTGGAGTGCTCCGGGCCGGCCACGGTCGTCTTCGACCCGACCCTCACGGAGTACGACTTCGGACCGAGCCACCCGATGTCACCGCTGCGGGTCGACCTCACGATGCGCCTGGCCCAGGAGCTCGGGGTCCTGGAGCGGCTGCGGGTCGTCCCGGCACCGATGGCCACGCACGAGCAGCTCGCCAGCGTCCACGACGAGGAGCTGATCGCGGCGGTCACCAAGGCGGGTACGACGCCTGGCTGGACCGACGAGGCCCGCGGGCTCGGCACCGAGGACGACCCGGTGTTCCCGGACATGCACCTCGCGGCCGCCCACGTCGTCGGGGCCAGCGTCGAGGCGTTCCGGCAGGTGTGGAGCGGGGAGTCGCTGCACGCCGTCAACATCGCGGGCGGGCTCCACCACGCGATGCCGGACCGGGCCAGCGGGTTCTGCATCTACAACGACGTCGCCGTCGGCATCCAGCAGCTGCTCGACGCCGGCGCCGAGCGCGTCGCCTACGTCGACGTCGACGTCCACCACGGCGACGGCGTCGAGCGCATCTTCTACGACGACCCGCGGGTGTTGACGATCTCCCTCCACGAGACCGGGCAGATGCTCTTCCCCGGCACCGGCTTCCCGGGCGACAGCGGGGGCAGCGGGGCCGAGGGCAGTGCCGTCAACGTCGCGCTGCCGCCCGGCACGGGCGACGGCGGATGGCTCCGCGCGTTCCACGCCGTCGTGCCCCCGCTCGTGCGGGAGTTCGCTCCAGAGGTCCTGGTGACCCAGCACGGCTGCGACTCCCACATGGACGACCCGCTCGCCCACCTGATGCTGAGCGTCGACGGCCAGCGGGCGGCGTACCTCGCGCTCCACGAGCTGGCGCACGAGGTCGCCGGCGGACGCTGGGTGGTCACCGGGGGCGGGGGGTACTCGATCGTCGACGTCGTCCCGCGGGCCTGGGCCCACCTCCTCGCGATCGCCTCCGGCACGCCCCTGGACCCCGCCACGCCGACACCGCTGGCCTGGCGCGAGCATGTCCGCCAGGTCCTCGGCCGGGAGGCGCCGCACCGGATGACCGACGGCAGGTCACCCGCTCATCGCGACTGGGCGGAGGGGTACGACCCCGAGGCGTGGCTGGACCGCGCCGTCCAGGCGACCAGGACCGAGGTCTTCCCCTACCACGGCCTGGACCCCCTCTACTGAGGCAGGCCCCGACGCGGCACCACCATCGCCCCGAGGGGTGTCAGGCGTAAAGATTCAACCCGACACGCCGCACGTCCCATGAGTTTCTCCTGTTTCCCCTTCCCCACCCGTCACTGTGGCCCTATTCTCGGCGCAGCGGCACGCCCTGTGTCGCCGGCGGGGAAGCCGGCGCCGTGCTGACAGAAGGATCGGTGCAACCATGGCTGCGAACCCTCCCGGAGACATGTCCGAGGTCACGTTCCTGACCATCGCTGAGGTCGCGGCCAAGATGCGCGTCTCCAAGATGACCGTCTACCGGCTCGTCCACAGCGGCGAGCTCCCCGCCCTCCGCGTGGGGCGGTCCTTCCGTGTCACCGAGGACGACGTCAACGAGTACCTCCGGAAGAGCTTCTACGACGTCGGCTGAGCGCCCCGTCCTTCCCGCGGTCCCACTGACCCGACGCGATTCCGTCCCCCGGACCGAGCACAAGTAGGCTGACGGGGTCGTGCCGACGCCTGTCGGCCGAGAGGAAGGGTCTCCACGTGGGTTCTGTCATCAAGAAGCGGCGCAAGCGCATGGCGAAGAAGAAGCACCGCAAGCTGCTCAAGAAGACGCGCGTCCAGCGCCGCAAGCTCGGGAAGTAACCTCCCGGCATGGGACGGGTCGTGCTGGTCACCGGGGTCTCCCGGGACATCGGCCGCCGCTTCGCGCGGGCGGCAGCGACCGACCCGTCCATCGACCGGGTGATCGGCGTCGACGTCGTGCCGCCGCACGGTGACATCGGCGACGTCTCCTTCGTCCGCGCCGACATCCGCAACCCCGTCATCGGCAAGGTCCTCGCCAAGGAGGACGTCGACACCGTCGTCCACATGAGCGTGATCGCGACGCCGGGCTCGGCGGGTGGACGCGGCACGATGAAGGAGCTCAACGTCATCGGCACCATGCAGCTGCTCGCTGCGTGCCAGAAGTCGCCGACCGTCGAGCGCCTGGTCGTGAAGTCGACGACCACCGTCTACGGCGCGGGTCCGCGCGACCCCGCGATGTTCACCGAGGACATGGGGCCCAAGCGGCTGCCGTCCTCGGGATACGCCAAGGACGTCTACGAGGTCGAGGGCTACGTCCGCGGCTTCGCCCGACGCCGCCCCGACGTGGCCGTGACGATGCTGCGCGCGGCCAACGTCATCGGCCCCCACGTCGTCAGCCCCATCACGGGCTACTTCCGCCTCCCCGTCGTGCCGCGCGTGCTCGGGTACGACCCGCGCCTGCAGTTCCTCCACGAGGACGACCTGATGGCGGTGCTCAGGCATGCCGCGGTCAGCGGCCCGCCCGGCACCTTCAACGTCGCCGGCGACGGCGTCCTCGTGCTGAGCCAGGCCATCCGTCGCCTCGGCAAGCCCAGCGTCGCGATGCCCGCCTTGGCGGTCGGCCGGCTCGGAGCCACGCTGCGACAGGCCCGCGTCTCCGACTTCTCGCCGGAGCAGCTGGGCTTCCTCACCTACGGTCGAGGGGTGGACACCACCCGCATGCGTGCCCAGCTCGGGTTCGAGCCCGCGTACACCACGGCCGAGGCGTTCGAGGACTTCTGCCGCGCCCTGGCCCGGTCCGGCGCCGAGCGCGACCTGGTGGAGGCGGGGCATGGCTGACGGCGCCGTCGACGGAGCGACCGTCATCCCGATCGGCACGGGCGGGCGCCCGGGCCGCGGGACCGGCCGTGCTCGGCCCTCGGCGTCGTCGCGCAACCTCGCGGCGCGGAAGACCGGTGCCGGCAAGCCCGGTCCCGGCGAGGCCGGCCCGAGCACCGCTGGTCCGAGTGCCGAGGGAGGACAGCCCGCGCCCGCGGCGGCTGCCCGACCCCCGGTGCGCACCGAGGAGCTCGACCCCGCCACCGGCGTCCCCGTCGGCGAGTGGCTGGTCGCCCTCCAGGCGGCGGCGCTCGAGGTCTTCGGCGCCGACTGGGAGCGTCGGCTCGCCGAGCAGCTCGCCTTCTGGCGACGGCGGCTGGAGGGCGACTACACGGTCGACGAGTACGGCTTCGACCAGGAGCTCACGGAGCGGTTCTTCATGACCGCGCTGCGACCGATCGCGGAGAAGTGGTTCCGGATCGAGGTCCGCGGCATCGACAACATCCCCGCCGACGGCGGAGCCCTGATCGTGTCGAACCACTCCGGCACGGTCCCGATCGACAGCGTGATGACGATGCTGACCGTCCACGACCGCACGGGCCGCTTCCTGCGCCCCCTCGGCGCCGACCTGGTCTTCCGGCTCCCCGTCGTCAGCACCATGGCGCGGCGCTCCGGCGCGACGCTCGCGTGCACCGAGGACGCCGAGAGGATGCTGAGCGGCGGCGAGCTCGTCGGGGTGTGGCCCGAGGGATTCAAGGGCATCGGCAAGCCGTTCAGCGAGCGCTACAAGCTGCAGCGGTTCGGACGTGGCGGCTTCGTCTCCGCCGCGCTGCGCACCGGGGTGCCGATCGTGCCGCTCTCGGTGGTCGGCGCCGAGGAGATCTACCCCCTCGTGGGCAACCTGCCGTCGCTGGCGCGGCTGCTCGGGGTGCCCTACATCCCCATCACGCCGTTCTTCCCGCTGCTCGGGCCGTTGGGCCTGGTGCCGCTCCCGTCCAAGTGGCTGATGGAGTTCGGCGAGCCGATCCGCACCGACGCCTACGACGCCAGCGAGGCGGAGGACCCGATGCTGGTCTTCAACGTCACCGACCAGGTGCGCGAGACCATCCAGCAGACGCTGTTCGACCTGCTGCGACGCCGGGAGGGCGTCTTCCGCTGACGGGCGGCTGACTACGGCAGGGGGACGCCCGTGGTCGGCGCCTCGCCGATCGTCCCGGTGACGTCGCCGATGAGGCCTCCGGTCGCGTCGTCCACTCCCTCGGTCAGGCCGCCCACGGCCCCGCCGGTGGTCTCGCCGGCCGCTCCGGTGACGGTGTCGACCGTCTCCTCCACGGTGCCCGTGGGGTCCTCGACGGTCCCCTTCACCGTGCCGGTGGGGTCCTTGACGGTGCCGTCGACCGTCCCCTTCACGCCGTCACCGCCGCCAGTGCCCCCGCTGCCGCCGCTCCCGGCGGTCGAGCCACCGGAGTCGCCGGAGCCGCCGGACGCGCCGGAACCGCCGGCGTCCTGCCCGTTGTCGGGCTCAGCCGGCACCTGGAGGGCCGGAGGGACGACGATGCCCTCGACGTCCTGGCCGGAGACGGGGGACGGGTCGAGCTGGACGCGGTCACGGTCGAGGCCGACGAGGAGGTTGCGCGAGGCGACCGGCGTCAGCAGGAAGCTCGGCACCTCGCCGATCCCGCCGTCGCAGACCGGGCAGGCCGCGGCCGCGGAGGCGTCCAGGTCGGCGAGCCGGCGGCCCGCCGCGAGCAGCTCGTCACGCGCACTGGACGGGAAGGACGACTCCATCGCTGCCAGCCGGTCCATGCTGTCCGCCGCGAACGCGCGCAGCTCGTCGACGACCGCCGGGTCGCCGGTCGCGTCGTACGCGTCGAGGAGGGCGGTCGCCGCGTCCTCGGACTGGTCGCTGAACTGGTCGAGGGTGTCGGGGATGAGGCTGTCGGCCCCGGTGCGGTCCTCGGCCGCCAGCGCCTCGAGCTCGGTCAGGCGGTGCTCGGCGCTGGCCAGCAGGGCCCGGCCGCGGCCGGCGTCGTCCGAGGCGAGCCGGTGCTCGGCCGCCTCCATCGCCTGCTTGACGGGGTAGAGCGACTCCCCGGGGAGGGCGGTCTGGGCCGCGACCGCGACTGTGGCCGTCGCCCCCACCATGGCCGCACTGCCCAGGACGGCGGCGAACCGTCGGTCGCTGCGGGACCGGACGGGCAGGGCCAGCTTCTCGTGGGCGGTGGAGGCGGGGACGCGCAGGAGGACCGTGTCGGCCTCCAGCATGAGTCGCTCACGGAGGTCGGCGGCGAAGTCGGCGCGGGGCGTGGGGCCGGGCACCGAGCGCAGCTCGCCGACGAGGGTCAGCAGGTCGCCGTAGCGGTCTGCGGCGCGCTCGTCTGGAGGACCGTCGAGGCGGCGGGAGACGAGTGCCTCGAACTCGTCGGCACGGCGTCGCGCCGAGAACACGGGTGTCATCGCGGTCGTCCTGTCTGCTGCTGGTGGTGTCTCCCCACCAGCAGCAACGACGGGACTCCACCCGGGGTTACGGGCTCGGTCATGAGTCCCTCATCCCTGCCGGAAGCAGCTTGGCGAGGTTGCGTACGCCGCGCAGCTGCAGCTGCTTCACGGCACCGTCGCTGCGGTTGAGCGCCTGTGCGGTCTCGGCGATGCTCATGCCCTGGAGGAACCGCATGATCAGGCACTCGCGCTGCTCGGTGGGCAGCTCGGACAGGGCGGCGAGCAGCGCCTCGTTGGTCAGGGAGGCGAGCACGGCCTCCTCGGGCCCGTCGGTGGCGTCGTCGTGCGGCGTCATGTCCTCGGTGGTGAGCTCGAGGCGCGTGCGGCCGGCCTTGTAGTGGTCGGTGGTGAGGTTGCGGGCGATCGTCATCAGCCAGGCACCGAAGTCCCGGCCCTGCCAGCGGAAGTTGTTCATGCTCCGCAGCGCGCGGAAGAAGGTCTCCGAGGTGAGGTCCTCGGCCAGGGTCTGCGAGCGCGTGCGGTAGTAGAGGAAGCGGTAGACCGAGACGTGGTAGTGGTCGTAGAGGAGCCCGAAGGCCTCCTTGTCGCCACCTCGGGCGAGCTCCACCAGCGCG
The DNA here is from genome assembly GCA_902805885.1 of uncultured Nocardioides sp. Lineage (GTDB taxonomy): Bacteria > Actinomycetota > Actinomycetes > Propionibacteriales > Nocardioidaceae > Nocardioides. Next base: position 61,718 of record CADCUM010000094.1, read on the forward strand.
ATCAGCCGCTCGCGGTCGGCCTCGTGGGTCTCCGAGGACGTGGCCTGGTCGGCGTCGCCGTACCCACCGGGGCCGGTGCTGTCGCCGCCGACGACGGGCGGCTCGGTGCGCGGGACGGCCATCTCGGCCTTGTCGGCCATGAGCAGGATCTGGGGACCGGCGAGGGCTGCCGTGGGGGACAGGGCCAGCGCGAGGGCGCGGCGCAGCGCGACGAGGCCCTGCACTGTCTCCGCACGCTCCATGGTGGCGCCCTCCCCAAGACGATGGACCCAATGTAAGCGGGATCACCGCATATGTGAACGGATGTACGCCAAACGTCCTCCCAGAAGGTCGAACGCTGCACCATGCCCGGGTCGGCTACCTCGACCGGCGGCGCACGCTGACCCCCGCGGCCACGGCGCCGGACGCGGCACCCGCGGCCGCTGCCGCCATCAGCCCGGCCCGTGCGGCCTTGCGCCCGGTCCGGTAGTCCCGGATGCGCCACCCCTGGGCCTTCGCGTGGGCGCGCAGCCGGGAGTCGGGGTTGATGGCGATCGGGTCGCCGACGAGCGAGAGCATGGGCAGGTCGTTGGAGGAGTCGGAGTACGCCGAGCACCGCGCGAGGTCGAGCCCCTCCCGGGCCGCCAGCGCCTTGATCGCCTCCGCCTTGGCCGGTCCGTGCAGCAGGTCGCCCACGAGGCGGCCGGTGTAGACGCCGTCGACGTGCTCGGCGACGGTGCCCATCGCGCCGGTGAGGCCCAGGCGACGCGCGATGATGGTGGCGATCTCGATCGGAGCAGCGGTGACCAGCCAGACCCGCTGTCCCCGGTCGAGGTGCAGCTGGGCCAGCGCGCGCGTGCCGGGCCAGATGCGGTGGGCCATGCCCTCGTCGAAGATCTCCTCGACGAGCTCCTCGAGCTCGGCGACGGTGTGGCCCGCGATGAACGACAGCGCGGAGCTCCGGGCCTCGGCGACGTGCTCGGGGTCCTCCACCCCGACGACGCGGAAGTACGCCTGCTTCCAGGCTGCGCCGAGCAGCTCGCGGGTGGTGAAGAACTCGCGCCGGTGGAGGCCGCGGGCGAGGTGGAAGATGCTGGCGCCCTGCATGATCGTGTTGTCCACGTCGAAGAACGCCGCGGACGTCTCGTCGCTGGGCGCGACGAGCGCGCTCTCGACCTCGGCCGCCGCTGCCGCGGCCTCGCCCGCGAGGGCGGATCGCTGCTGGAGGTCGAGTCGGCGCTGGCGCTCGGTCGGGCTCACCCGCGTCAGGGTAGTGCTGCGGCCCGGTCGGATGCCCGGATACGGCGCCGCGGCCTGTGCGAGGATCCCCGGCATGGAGCGCACCGACATCTCCGTGCTCGTCGCCGAGGCCGCTCAGGAGGTGCCCGACCGTCGTGCCCTCGTCGAGAGCGACGGGCGCGCGCTCACCTGGGCGGAGCTCGAGGACGAGGTCGGACGCGTCGCGACCGGTCTCGGCACCCTCGGCGTGCGGGCCGGCCACCGCGTCCTGGTCGCGGTCGGCAACCGCATCGAGTTCGTGACGACCTACCTCGCCGTCCTCCGGGCCCAGCTGGTCGCCGTACCGGTCAACCCGCGCTCGACGCCGTCCGAGCTGCAGCAGATCGTCGCCGACTCGGGCTCCCGGGTGGTGGTGGCGGACGCGAGCACCGTCGACGCGGTGCGCGAGGCGCTCGCCGGGCTCGGCTCCGCGCGCCCTCGGCTGGTCGTCGTCGGTGCCGAGCCGCGGGAGGGGGAGACGGCGTACGACGACCTCCGCGCCGAGGTCGTCCGGCCGGTGCCGTCCCTGCCCGACCCCGAGCGGCTGGCGGTGCTGCTCTACACGAGCGGGACCTCCGGGCGCCCCCGCGCGGCCATGCTCAGCCACCGCGCGCTGCTGGCGAACCTCGAGCAGGTCGCCGCCGTCGAGCCGCCGATGATGCACGGCGACGACGTCGTCCTGGGCGTGCTGCCGCTCTTCCACGTCTACGGCCTCAACGCGGTCCTCGGCGGGGTGCTGCGCCACCGGGCGCGGCTGCTGCTGGTCGAGACCTGGGAGCCCGACGCGGTGCTCGACCTCATCGAGGACGAGGCCTGCAGCGTGGTGCCGGTCGCACCCCCGGCCTTCGCCCACTGGCTGCCCGACGAGAACCTCCGTGAGCGGCTCGGCCCGGTGCGCCTGGTCCTCTCGGGCTCGGCCCCGCTCGGGCGCGAGGTCATCGAGAGGTTCACCGCCCAGACGGGCCTGCCGGTCCACCAGGGGTACGGCCTGACCGAGGCCGCGCCGGTCGTGACCAGCACGTTGGGCGCGCGCGAGGCCCGGGTCGGCTCCGTGGGCCCGGCGCTGCCCGGCATCGACCTGCGGCTGGTCGACGAGGCGGGGAACACGGTCGACGGCGAGGACCCGGGACGGATCCAGGTGCGCGGCGACAACCTCTTCAGCGGCTACTGGCCCGATGGCTCGGACGGTCCGGACACCGACGGCTGGTGGTCGACCGGCGACGTGGGGTTCCTCGACCCCGACGGTGACCTGTTCCTCGTCGACCGCGTCAAGGAGCTGGTGGTCGTCAGCGGCTTCAGCGTCTACCCCACCGAGGTCGAGGACGTCCTGCGCGAGGTCGAGGGTGTCGTCGACGCGGCGGTGATCGGTGTCCCGGACGACAGGAGCGGCGAGGCGGTGGTGGCGTACGTCGTGGTCGACGGCGCCGACCCGGAGGCCGTGGTGGCCGCTGCGCGGGAGCACGCGGGCGTGCGGCTGGCCCGCTTCAAGCAGCCCTCGCGCGTCGTACCCGTGCAGGAGCTGCCGCTCACCGTGACCGGCAAGGTGCAGAAGGGCCGCCTGCGCGGCATGGAACGGCGTCGCGCCCTGGGGCTGCTCGAGTGAGCGCCGCACGCGTGACCCTCTACACCCGGCAGGGCTGCCACCTCTGCGAGGAGGCGCGGCTGGTCGTCGCCCGGGTGTGCGCCGAGCTGGGGGAGGCCTTCGACGAGGTCGACGTCGACACCGACCCGGAGCTCCAGGACCGCTTCACCGACGAGGTCCCGGTGACCTTCGTCGACGGCCGGCAGCACGACTTCTGGCGCGTGGACGAGGCCCGGCTGCGGGCCGCGCTGGCGCGCTGAGCTGTACCGCGAGCGGGACACGGTGACCGTGCGACGACGGAGGATCGGACCCGTAGGTACGGACGGATCCTCCACAGTCGGGGGTGGCGGGCCCGCGGGGCCACAGGCGCGCTCCGGCCAGACCCTCTCGCGCCGCGATAGCGTCCAGAGGTGACCGGCCCGACCCCGACCGATGTGGCGCACCACGAGTGGTTCGTGGAGGAGCGCGAGTACCTCCGGCACGAGTCCCGACGAGGACGGCGCCATGCGTACGAGCGCCTGGACCCGGCCCGGACCGCGGTGGTCGTGGTCGACGTCGTGCCGTTCTTCGCGCGGGAGTCGCCGTACGTCCGCGGCATCGTCCCGAACGTCAACGCGCTCGCCGAGGGAGTCCGCAGGGCCGGGGGCGTCGTCGCGTGGGTGGTGCCGGGCTACAGCGAGCCGACGCCCAAGGACCGCGAGTTCTTCGGGGACGCGGTGGCCGAGGCGTACGCCCGCAGCGGGGGCGAGGGAGAGCCGGTCGACCGGCTGGACCCCGCTCTCGAGGTCGTGGCCGGCGACATCGTCGTCGAGAAGCTCGCCAGGAGCGCCTGGTTCCCCGGGAGCAGCGAGCTGCCGCGCCTGCTGGCCGAACGCGGTGTGGACACCGTGGTGGTGGCGGGCACCGTCACCAACGTCTGCGTGGAGGCGACCGTGCGTGACGCGAGCACGACCGGGTTGCGAGTGGTGCTCGTGGCCGACGCGTGCGCGGCCGGGCGGGACCGCGACCACAACGCCACGCTGCACATCGTCTACCGGTCGTACGGCGACGTCCGGTCCACCGAGGAGGTGCTGGGGCTGCTCGCCGAGGCACCCTTGTCGCCGGGACCCGCGCGCCCGTGACGGAGCCCGCCTCCCCGTGCTCCGAGCCCGGACGTGAGGCCGTCCTGGCGTTCCTCCGAGAGGTCCTCGGGACCGGGGGTCACTGGGTCCCGCGGCCGGCCTGAGGCCGCCGCTGCGCCGGGCGCCCCGCGCGTCGCCGGGGCGCCGTACGACCCGGGTCGGGGTGGGTCATCTCACATGTGCTAGCGGGCGTTGCGCTCGTTTTGTTCTCGCGTTCACAAACTCCTACAGTGGCGATGTCACGCGCCCCTCGCGTGGCTGGAGAGAAGCTGCAGTGAGCGCACGGACCCCCGACACCGCCCGGGACATCCCCGAGGCCACTGTCGCGCGGCTGCCCGTCTACCTACGGGCCCTGATCGTCCTCGCGGACGCCGGGACGGCCACCTGCTCGAGCGAGGAGCTCGCCGCCGCGGCCGGCGTCAACAGCGCGAAGCTCCGCAAGGACCTGTCCTACCTCGGCAGCTACGGCACCCGCGGCGTGGGCTACGACGTCGAGTACCTCCGCTACCAGATCGCCCGCGAGATCGGCGTGACCCAGGACTGGCCCGTCGTCATCGTCGGGATCGGCAACCTGGGCCACGCGCTCGCCAACTACTCCGGGTTCCGCAGCCGTGGGTTCCGCGTGGTCGCGCTCCTCGACGCCGACCCCGCTCGCCACGAGGAGGTGGTCGCCGGCCTCGACGTTCGCTCCTTCGACGACCTCGAGGGCATCGTCGAGGAGCACGACGTGTCCATCGGCGTCATCGCGACCCCGGCCGTCGCGGCACAGGACGTGGCCGACCGGATGGTCGCCGCGGGGATCACCAGCGTCCTCAACTTCGCGCCGATCGTGCTCTCGGTGCCCGAGGGCGTGGACGTGCGGAAGGTCGACCTGTCGATCGAGCTGCAGATCCTCGCCTACCACGAGCAGCGCAAGGCTGTGACCGCACGAGCGGAGGACGCGTCGTGAGCGTCCTGGTCGTGGGCATCTCCCACAAGTCGGCACCGGTCGAGCTGCTGGAGCGGCTCGCCCTCGACGACGACGGGGTCGCCAAGCTCGTCGGCGACGTCGTCACCGGTGAGCACGTCACCGAGGCCACCGCCATCGCCACGTGCAACCGGCTCGAGGTGTACGCCGAGGTGGACCGCTTCCACGGCAGCGTCGAGGACCTCTCGCGGCTGCTGGTCGAGCGCTCGGGCGCCTCGGTCGACCTGCTGCTCCCTCACCTCTACGTCCACTACGACGACGGCGCGGTCGCCCACCTCTTCAACGTCGCTGCCGGCCTGGACTCGATGGTCGTCGGGGAGGGCCAGATCCTCGGCCAGGCCCGCGACGCCCTGCGCCTCGGCCAGGAGCTCGGCACGGTCGGTCCCGCCCTCAACGCGCTGTTCCAGCAGGCGCTGCGGGTCGGCAAGCGCTCGCGGGCCGAGACCGGCATCGACCGGGCGGCCCCGTCGCTGGTGACCGCGTCCCTGGAGCGCAGCGAGGTCCCCGTCGCCGGGAGCCGGGTGCTCGTGATCGGCGCCGGCGCCATGGCGTCCCTCGCCGTCGCGACCGTGGCGCGCTCCGGCGCCGCCGAGGTGAGCGTCGTCAACCGGACGGCCCGCAACGCTGACCGTCTCGCCCGTGAGTACGGCGCGACGTCGTACCCGCTGTCCTCCCTCGCCGAGCGCCTCGCCGAGGCCGACGTCGTGGTCTCCTGCACCGGCGCCGTGTCCGTCCTGGTCAGCCGCGAGCTCCTCGAGCAGTCGCGGATCGGCGCCGCGCGCCCGCTCGCGGTCATCGACCTGGCGCTCCCGCACGACGTCGACCCCGCCGTCGCCGAGCTCCCCGGCGTCACCCTGGTCGGGCTGGCCACGCTGGCCGAGGAGCTGCGCGACACCGAGACCGCCGCCGACGTCGAGGACGTCCGCAGCATCGTGGCCCAGGAGATCGCGGCCTTCCTCGCCGTCCGCCGGCAGGCCAGCGTCACCCCGACGGTCGTCGCGCTGCGGTCCATGGCCACCGCCGTCGTGGACGCCGAGATGCAGCGGCTGTCCGGGCGCCTCCCCGGCCTGGACGACGCGACCCGCGCCGAGGTCCTGCACACCGTGCGTCGCGTGGCCGAGAAGCTGCTCCACGAGCCCACCGTGCGGCTCAAGGAGCTCGCCGGCGAGGAGCCGGCCGTGTCCTACTCCGCCGCCATCGCCGAGCTCTTCCGCCTCGACCCCGACGCGGTCGACGCCGTCACCCGCGCGGAGGGACCGCAGTGACCTCCCCCGCCTCCGCCACGACGCCGCTGCGCCTGGGCACCCGCGCCTCCGCCCTGGCGACGACCCAGTCGGGGATGGTCGCCGACATGGTGCGCGAGCGCCTCGGCCGCGAGGTCGAGCTCGTCGAGGTCACCACCGAGGGCGACGTCAACGGCGCGCCGCTCGCGACCCTCGGCGGCACCGGCGTGTTCGTCAGCGCCCTGCGGGACGCGCTGCTGGCCGGCCGGGTCGACATCGCCGTCCACTCGCTCAAGGACCTGCCGACCGGCCCGGCCGACGGCATCACGCTGGCCGCCGTACCAGGCCGCGAGGACCCCCGCGACGTCGTGGTCGCCCGCGACGGCCTCACCCTCGGCGAGCTGCCCGCCGGCAGCCGGGTCGGCACCGGCTCGCCCCGTCGTGCCGCTCAGCTGGCAGCCCTGGGTCTGGGTCTGGAGATCGTCGACATCCGCGGCAACGTCGACACCCGCGTCCGCAAGGTCCGCGACGGGGAGTACGACGCCGTCCTCCTCGCGCGAGCGGGGCTCGCCCGGCTCGGCCGGGTGGACGAGGTCACCGAGGCCCTCGACCCGCTCCAGATGCTGCCGGCCCCGGGCCAGGGCGCGCTGGCGGTCGAGTGCCGCTCCGACGACAGCGACCTCGTCGACCTGCTCGCCCGCCTCGACGACGCCCCCTCCCGCGCTGCCGTGACGGCCGAGCGCGCCGTGCTCGCGACCCTGGAGGCCGGCTGCGCGGCGCCCGTCGGCGCTCTCGCCGAGGTCGTCGAGGGCGAGGACGGCGAGGAGCTGTGGCTGCGCGCCGTGGCGCTGTCGGAAGACGGCGTCCTCACCGTGCGGATGAGCACCACCGGCCCGGTCGACCAGGCCGGGGCCATCGGACACCGCCTCGCGAGCGACATGCTCGACGAGGGAGCAGCAGAACTGATCGAAGCACCAGCGACGAGGAAGCAGCAGGCATGACGCGAGCACAGGGAACGCCCGACAAGCTGGCCAGCACCCCTTCCAGCCCCTCCCCTTCGAGCCCCTCCGGGTGGGTGTCGTTCGTGGGCAGCGGCCCCGGCGACCCGGGACTGCTGACGGTGCGTGCCGTCGAGCTGATCAAGTCCGCCGACGTGGTGGTGACCGAGTGCCCCGAGCACGTCGACCTCGTCCACACGGTGCTCGGCCTCCCGGTCGGCAGCGAGGGCGGCCCCGAGGTCGTCGACGGCGGCTTCGGTGACGACGGGCAGCCGCTCACGCACGCGGCGCGGGCCAAGGTCGTGGTGCGCCACGGCAAGAAGCAGCGCGTCGTGCGCCTGATGACCGGCGACCCGTTCCTCTACGCCTCGGGCCCCGAGGAGGCGCAGGCCTGCGTCAAGGCGGGGGTCGGCTTCGAGATCGTCCCGGGCGTCTCGTCGGTGGCCGCGGTCCCGGCGTACGCCGGCATCCCCCTCACCACGAAGGCCCACCGCGAGGTCGCCGTGGTCACCTGCGGGGAGAAGGTCGACTGGAGCCACTACGGCGACGACCGCACCCTCGTCCTGCTCTCCGGCGTCGGCAGCATCGCCGAGACCGCGGCAGCGCTCGTCGAGGCCGGCCGTTCGCCGGAGACCCCCGTCGCCATGACCCGGGTCGGCACCACCACCGAGCAGCAGACGCTGATCTCGACCCTCGCCACGATCGCGGCCGACGCCCGCGCCGCCCGCATCCAGCCGCCGGCGATCACCGTCATCGGCGACGTCGTCGACCTGCGCAAGACGCTGTCGTGGTTCGAGACCAAGCCGCTCTTCGGCTGGCGCGTGCTGGTGCCCCGCACCAAGGAGCAGGCGGGCTCGCTCTCGCGGAGCCTGCGCGAGTACGGCGCCGTGCCGGAGGAGGTGCCCACCATCTCGGTCGAGCCGCCGCGCAACCCGCTCCAGATGGACAAGGCCGTCCGTGGCCTGGTCGAGGGCCGCTACGAGTGGATCGCCTTCACCTCCGTCAACGCCGTCAAGGCCGTGCGGGAGAAGTTCGAGGAGTACGGCCTCGACGCCCGCGCCTTCTCCGGCCTCAAGATCGCCGCGGTCGGCGACAAGACCGCCGAGGCGATCGCCGCGTGGGGCCTGCGCGCCGACCTCGTCCCCACCGACGAGCAGTCCGCCGCCGGCCTGCTCGAGGTCTGGCCGCCGTACGACGAGGTCCTCGACCCGATCAACCGGGTCTTCCTCCCGCGGGCCGACATCGCCACCGAGAACCTCGTCGCCGGCCTGGTCGACCTGGGCTGGGAGTGCGACGACGTGACGGCCTACCGCACCGTGCGCGCCACCCCGCCGCCGGCGCCCACCCGCGACGCGATCAAGACCGGGAAGTTCGACGCGGTCGTCTTCACCTCGTCCTCGACCGTCCGCAACCTCGTCGGGATCGCCGGCAAGCCGCACCCCACCACGATCATCGCGGTGATCGGCCCGGCCACCGCCAAGACGGCGGAGGAGCACGGCCTGCGGGTCGACGTCATGGCGCCGCGTCCCGACGTGGAGGTGCTGGCCGACGCCCTGGCCGACTTCGGGTCCGCGCGCCGGCTCTCCATGCTCGAGGCCGGGGAGCCCGTGACCAAGCCGAGCGAGCGCACCGCGTCGGGCCGCCGCAAGGTCCGCGCCACGTGACCCAGGACGACACAGGGCCGCGGGGACCGCTCGTCCGCCCGCGGCGGCTGCGGCGCACGCCCGCCCTGCGGCGGATGGTCGCCGAGACGTCCCTGGAGGCGCGTCAGCTGGTCCTGCCGCTCTTCGTGCGGGAGGGGCTCGACGAGCCGCGCCCGGTCAGCACGATGCCCGGCGTCGTCCAGCACACGCGTGACTCGCTCAAGGCCGCGGCCGCGGAGGCGGCCGAGCTGGGCCTCGGCGGCGTCATGCTCTTCGGCGTCCCGGAGACCAAGGACGCGGTCGGGTCGGGCGCGACCGACCCCGCCGGCGTGCTCAACCTCGCCATCACCGACATCGTGGCCGAGGTGGGCGACCAGCTGACGGTGATGTCCGACCTCTGCCTCGACGAGTTCACCGACCACGGCCACTGCGGGCTGCTCACCCCCGACGGCGAGGTCGACAACGACAAGACGCTCGCCGCCTACGCCGCGATGGCGCTCGCGCAGGCCGAGGCGGGCGTCGACATGGTCGGCCCGAGCGGCATGATGGACGGTCAGGTCGCCGTGGTGCGGCAGGCGCTCGACGCCGCCGAGTTCAGCGGGGTGTCGGTCCTGGCCTACTCCGCGAAGTACGCCTCGGCGTTCTTCGGCCCCTTCCGGGCGGCCGTGGACTCCTCCCTCGAGGGCGACCGGCGCACCTACCAGCAGGACCCCGCCAACGGCGTCGAGGGCGTCCGCGAGGCGCTGCTCGACGTGGCGGAGGGCGCCGACATCGTCATGGTCAAGCCGGCGCTGGGCTACCTCGACGTCGTACGACGCGTCCGGGACGCCGTCGACGTGCCGGTCGCCGCCTACAACGTCTCGGGGGAGTACGCCATGGTCGAGGCCGCCGCGGCCCGCGGCTGGATCGACCGTGAGGCGGCCATCCTGGAGACGCTGACCTCCATCCGCCGCGCCGGCGCCGACGTGGTGCTGACGTACTGGGCATCCGAGGTCAGTCGGCTGCTGCGCCGCTGAGGTGTGCGGCCTCTGAGGTCAGTCGGCTGCTGCGCCGCTGAGGTGTGTCAGGGCGTCCCGCCCTGGAGGACGCGCTGGGCGCACTCGTCGAGCTCGTTGTTGGGCGTCAGGGGGTTGTCGAGCACGCCTGCCGCGGTGCACTGCGTCTGCGCCTGGAGCGGCGTGAGCGGCGCGGGGACCGTCGGGACCGGCGCGGGCGGCAGGGTCGCGGTCGGCGTCTGGGTGGGCACCGGCAGCGTGGGCGTCTGGGTGGGCACCTGCGTCGGCTCGTTCGTCGGGACCGGCGCGCTCGGCGTGTTGGGGGCCTGCGTCGGCGTCGGCGTCGGGGTGGGCGTCGAGGTCGGGGTCGGCGTGGGCGTGTTCCCGCCGCCGCTGCCACCGTTGCCGCCGCCGTTGCCGTTGCTGTCACCACCGTTGCTGCCGCCGTCGCGGCCACCGCCGTCCTTCCCGCCGCCGGCGCCGTCGCGGCCGCCGTTGCCCTTGCCGCCGCCGTTGTTCGGCGACGTGTCGGGCACGAGGTTGCCGGAGGTCGAGAAGCCGTTGGGCACCTCGGAGAAGTCGCCGTCGAGGTAGGCCTGCATGATCTCGAGGACGAGGTCGACGTAGTCGTTGGAGTGGTTGTAGCGGAACACCGAGGAGCGCTGGCCCGCCTCGGTGGACAGGTCGTCGTCGCCGGAGCAGAGGTAGACGGCGGTCGCGAGGGCGGCGTCGTCGATGTCCTGCGGGTTGCGGGTGCCGTCGTTGTCGCCGTCCACGCCGACGACCGACCAGGTCGAGGGGATGAACTGCATCGGACCGACGGCCCGGTCGAACCGGGTGTCCTTGTCGTACTGCCCGCCGTCGGTGTCGGTGATGCGCTGGGTGTTGTCGGACCCGTCGAGCGCGATGCCGTAGATGCCGGGACGCGCCACGCCGTCGGAGGTCAGCGCGTTGCCGCCGTAGCGGCCGTGGTCGGACTCGACGCGCCCGATGGCGGCGATGAGCTGCCAGGTGATGTTGCAGCCGGCGTCGGCCTTGTTGATCACGGCCTCGGCGCGCTGGTAGGCGGCGAGGGCCGCCTCGGGGATGCCGCTGGCCGACACGTCGGCGACCGAGGAGATCCGGGTGACCGGCTTGCCCACGCTCGCGGGGGCCTCGACGGCCTGCGCGGGGATCGTGGTGCCGTCGGGCAGCACGCCGGTGTCGTCGCTGTCAGCGCTGGCGCTCTGGGTGCCGACGCCGACCATGCTGGCGGTCCAGGCGGCGGACAGCGCCGCCAGCGGCACGACGGCGGTCACCCTGTGCATGCGCCCGAAAGCTGGCATCGACTTCTCTCCCTGGTGTGCTGGTCGCGCTCCGCAGGCTCCCTCGGCCCGCGACTCTGACTTCAACGAGGAACTGTGACTCCAAGTTACGCCACGGTACGAAACGGCGACATACCCCTTGGTGGACCCCCCGGTGCACCCCTGGTGCCCCCGTGGTGGCCCCGTGGCGGCCCGGTGGCGGCCGGGTGGTGGCCCCGATTCGATCGGCTTGCCGGGCTACGCGACAATGAAGTGTGCCCACCGAGACCACGGATGCCAGCGCCGCGCTCTTCGAGCGGGCCCGGGCGGTGACGCCCGGTGGGGTGAACTCCCCGGTGCGCGCGTTCAAGGCCGTCGGCGGCACGCCCCGGTTCATCCGGTCCGCCCAGGGCGCGTGGCTGACCGACGTCGACGGCAACGAGTACGTCGACCTCATCTGCTCCTGGGGCCCGATGCTGATGGGCCACGCCCACCCGGACGTGCAGGCCGCCATCGCCGGCGCGATCGTCCGCGGGACGTCGTACGGCACCCCCACGGAGCCCGAGGTGGAGCTCGCCGAGGAGATCGTGGCGCGCACGCCCGTCGACATGGTCCGCTTCGTGTCGTCGGGGACCGAGGCCACGATGTCCGCGATCCGGCTGGCGCGCGGGTTCACCGGCCGCGACCTCGTCGTGAAGTTCGCCGGTTGCTACCACGGGCACGTCGACTCGCTCCTCGCCTCGTCCGGGTCCGGACTGGCCACGTTGTCCGTCCCGGGGACTCCCGGCGTGCCGGAGGCGTCCGCCTCCCAGACGATCGTGCTGCCCTACAACGACCGCACCGCCGTCGCCGACGCGTTCCGCATGCACGGCTCCCGCATCGCGTGCCTGATCACCGAGGCAGTGCCGGGCAACATGGGCGTCGTCCCGCCTGCGCCGGGCTTCAACTCCTTCCTCCAGACGACCTGCCGCCAGCACGGCGCGCTCTTCATCAGCGACGAGGTGATGACCGGCTTCCGCGCCACCGCCCAGGGCGGCTGGGGGCTCGACGGGGCGGTCGAGGGCTGGGTCCCCGACCTGATGACCTTCGGCAAGGTCATGGGCGGGGGCTTTCCCGCCGCGGCCTTCGGTGGCCGGGCCGACGTGATGAGCCAGCTCGCGCCCGACGGCGGCATCTACCAGGCCGGCACGCTCTCGGGGAACCCCGTCGCGACGACGGCCGGCCTCGCGACGCTCCGGCTGGCCACCGACGACGTCTACGCCCGGCTCGACGAGGTCTCCGCCCAGCTGCGGACGGAGGTCACCGACACGCTCGACGTCGTCGGCGTCCCCCACGTCATCCAGACCGCCGGGACCATGTTCTCGGTGTTCTTCCGCGAGGGCGGCGTCCGCGACTTCGAGACCGCGCAGGACCAGAACACCGAGGTGTACGCCGCCTTCTTCCGTGCCATGCTCGCCCGGGGCGTCTACCTCCCCCCGTCGGCGTTCGAGTCGTGGTTCGTCTCCGCCGCCCACGACGACCGGGCGATCTCCCAGGTCGTCGAGGCGCTGCCCGCCGCCGCCGTCGCCGCACTGACCACCTTGGAGGCCTCGTGAGCACCCAGACCATCGTCCACCTGCTCCGCCACGGAGAGGTCTTCAACCCGACGGGGGTCCTCTACGGCCGCCGTGACGGCTACCACCTCTCCGAGCTGGGCCTGCAGATGGCGCAGCGGGTCGCCGACGTCGTGGGTGACCGCGACATCGTGCACATGCGCAGCTCCCCGCTCGAGCGCGCCCAGGAGACCGGTGCCCCGCTCGCGAAGCGGCTGGGGCTGACGCCCGAGATCGACTCGCGCATCATCGAGTCGGGCAACGTCTTCGAGGGCCTGAGCTTCCGCGAGGGCGCGATGACGATCGCCAAGCGGCCCCGGCTGTGGCGCCACCTCTACAACCCGTTCCGCCCGTCGTGGGGCGAGCCGTACGCCGAGATCGCCGGCCGCATGGTGGCGGCCGTCCACGACGCCCGCGACGCCGCGCGCGGCCACGAGGCGGTGATCGTGTCCCACCAGCTGCCGATCTGGACCACCCGGCTCTTCCTGGAGAAGCGGAGCTACGTCCACCACCCCAAGAGCCGCCAGTGCACGCTGTGCTCCCTGACGTCGATCGTCTTCGAGGACGACCGCATCACCCAGCTGCGCTACTCCGAGCCGGCAGGCGACCTCATTCCCGTCGCCGACCGCTCGGCCCCGTTCTCGGCCGGCGGCGCGCCGCAGGAGGACCGGCCCTGAGGCTAGCCCGCTCCACCGTCCTCCTCGCCTGCCTGCTCCTCGTGGGGGTCCTGGCGGGCTGCTCCGGGCTGTCCGGGACGAGCGGCCGGGGGTACGTCATGGGCGACGGTGCCGTCGCCGAGATCGAGCCCGCTGATCGGGAGGAGCAGATCGCCTTCACCGGCGAGGACCTCGAGGGCGAGGAGCTCTCGCTCGAGGCGCTGCGCGGGAAGCCCGTGGTCGTCAACGTCTGGTGGTCCGCCTGCGATCCGTGCATCGTCGAGCAGCCCAAGCTCAACCGCGTGGCCGAGCAGATGGGGGACCGGGTCGCCTTCGTCGGGGTCAACATCCGCGACGCGAGCGTCGAGGACGCGCAGGCCTTCGTCCGCAGCCAGGACGTGCCGTACCCCTCCTTCTACTCCGAGGACGGGCGCGCGCTCCTGGCCTTCTCCGCAGGGCTGGGGCCCAGGTCGGTCCCCGCCACCTTGGTGCTCGACGCCGAGGGCAGGGTCGCGGCGGTCGTCCCGGGCGCCATCCCGACCGAGCAGACCCTGGTGTCGCTGCTCGAGAGGGTCCTGGATGAGTGACTGGTTCCAGGAGACGGCGCTCTCGGGCTCGCTCGTCCTGGCCCTGCCGGTGGCCCTCGTGGCCGGTCTGGTCTCGTTCTTCAGCCCCTGCGTGATCCCGCTGCTGCCGGGCTACCTGTCGTACGCCACCGGCATCTCCGGCGGTGAGCTCGCCGAGGGCCGGCGCGGCCGGATGGTGCTCGGCACGACGCTGTTCGTGCTGGGGTTCGGCGCCGTCTTCGTCGCCTTCGGTGCGCTGTCGGGGCAGATCGGCTGGTGGCTGGCGCTGCACGAGCGCGAGCTGAGCCTGGTCCTCGGGACGCTGACGATCGTCCTCGGCCTCGCGTTCATGGGCGTCGTCCCGTTCCTCCAGCGCGACTGGCGCGTCCACCGGGTGCCGGCCGTGGGGCTCGCTGCGGCGCCGTTCGTGGGCTTCCTCTTCGGCCTCGGCTGGACGCCGTGCATGGGGCCCACCCTCGCGGCCATCCAGCTCCTGGCGACCCAGGAGGCCACCGTCTCCCGCGGTGCGCTGCTCTCGGGGGTCTACGCGCTGGGCCTCGGCATCCCGTTCATCGTCGCGGCGCTGACCTACGACCGCGCCCTGGCGGCCTTCGCGGTCATCCGTCGCCACCAGCACTGGGTGATGCGCGCGGGTGGGCTGATGCTCGTGGTGGTCGGCGTGCTCGTCCTCACCGGCTGGTGGGACGTCGCGGTGCAGTGGCTCCAGCTCCGGCTGGTCGGCAAGGTCGAGGTCGTCGTATGAGCGAGGGCCGCCAGGCCACGCCGCTGCCGGGCGAGCTCGGGCTCCGCGAGCTCGCGCGCTGGTCGTGGCGCCAGCTCACCTCGATGCGCACGGCGCTGGTGCTCCTGCTGCTCCTCGCGCTCGCCGCGGTGCCGGGGTCCGTGGTGCCCCAGGAGGACATCGACTCGCTGGCGGTCTCCCAGTGGCGGGAGGACCACCCGCGGCTGGCCCCGATCTGGGACCGGCTCGACCTGTTCTCGGTCTACACCTCGGTGTGGTTCTCCGCGATCTACATCCTGCTGATGATCTCCCTCGTCGGCTGCATCGTCCCGCGCACCGGCGTCTACTGGCGGGCGCTGCGGGCCCGCCCGCCGAAGGCGCCGCGCAACCTCGGCCGGCTGCCGCAGCACACGTCGTACGTCGCTGCCGAGAGCCCGGACGCAGTGCTCGAGCGGGCCGCCTCGGTGCTGGGGGAGCGGCGCTTCCGGGTGGCGAGCGACAGCGACGCCGTCGCGGCCGAGCGGGGCCGCGTGCGCGAGGCCGGCAACCTGCTGTTCCACATCGCCGTGCTCGTGGTGCTGGTCGGCTTCGCCATCGGCGGGCTCTACGGCTACAAGGGCGGGATCATCGTCGTCGTCGGCAAGGGCTTCAGCAACAACGTCAGCCTCTACGACGACTTCGCCCCCGGCAGCCTGTTCGACCCCGCGGTCATGGAGCAGTTCTCCTTCGAGGTCACCGACTTCGAGGCACGGTGGCTGACGGAGGGGCCCAGCGCCGGCCAGGCCCGGGGGTTCGTCTCGCACCTGGAGTACACCGCGGAGGAGGGAGCCGAGCCGCAGGAGTACGACCTGCGGGTCAACCACCCGCTCGCCATCGGCGGCACCGACGTCTTCCTCATCGGCCACGGCTACGCACCGGTGATCACCATCCGCGACGGCAACGGCGAGGTCGCCAAGCGCGGCGCGACGCCCTTCCTCCCCACGACACAGACGTTCGAGTCCTTCGGCGTGGTGAAGGCGCCGGGGGCCGAGCCCGACCAGATCGGGCTCGAGGGCACCTTCTACCCCACCTTCGACCTGCCGCAGGGTCCGGACGGGGAGCTGGGCCTGCCGCGCTCCACCTTCGGCGACGCCTACAACCCGCTCCTCTCCCTGTTCGTCTACACCGGCGACCTGGGGCTCGGCGACGGCGGCGGGGACTCGGTCTACGTGCTCGACAAGGACCAGGCCGAGCTGGTGACCAAGGAGGACGGCCAGCCGTTCCGGCTGGACCTCAGGCCGGGCGACACGGTCGAGCTGCCCGACGGACTGGGGTCGGTGACGTTCGAGGGGCTGGAGCGCTGGAACCGGATCCAGGTCAGCCGCACCCCCGGCAAGCTCCTGGCGCTGGGCGGGGTGGTGCTGGCCCTGCTGGGCCTGCTCGGCTCGCTGTACGTCCGTCCTCGGCGGGTGTGGGTGCGGGCGCGGCGCCAGGACGACGGCACGACGCTGGTGGAGGTGGCGCGGCTCGACCGCTCCGGCGCCAGTGACCCCGACGACCACCGAGAGCTGGCCGAGATCGTGACGGCCCTGACGAAGGAGAGCTCGTGACCGACGCCCAGTGGGAGGTCCTGAGCTATCAGGGCATCCTCGCCGCTGCCTTCCTCTACTTCCTGGCCATGCTGGCCTACTTCGTGGAGGTGGCGGGCCTGCGCACCGTGCGGGCCGACGAGGAGGTGACGAGCCCGCGCACGGCGGTGGCCGGCCGCCTCGGGCTGGTGCTGACGACGTTCGCCGCCGTGGTGCACCTCGCCGCGCTCGTCGCGCGGGGGCTCGCTGCCGACCCGAACCGGGTCCCCTGGGGCAACATGTACGAGTTCACGATCGCCGGGACGTTCGTGGTGACGGTGCTCTTCCTCGTCAGCAGCGCGCGGCTCGGGGCGCAGTGGCTCGGGCCGGTCGTCGTGACCGTGGTGGTGGCCGCGCTGATGGCTGCCTTCCTGGCGCTCGACGACGCCGTGCTCCCCCTGCCCGACGCGCTGAACTCGGTGTGGCTGGTCATCCACGTGGTCTCGGCCGTGATCGCCACGGGCGCCTTCACGGTGGGCGGCATCCTGTCGGTCCTCCACCTCGTGAAGGCGCGTTCCACGGCCGAGCGCGGCTACCTCGCCCGCGTGCCGTCGGCCGACCGGCTCGACCAGCTGTCCTACCGGATGCACGCCTTCGCGTTCCCGGTGTGGACGTTCGCCGTGCTCATCACCGGCCCGATCTGGGCCCACCAGGCGTGGGGCTCCTACTGGAACTGGGACCCCAAGGAGGTGTGGGCGTTCATCACCTTCGTCGTCTACGCCGCCTACCTCCACGCGCGGGCGACCGCGGGATGGCGAGGACGCAAGGCGGCCTACCTCGCCCTGGCGGGCCTCGCGACGCTGTGGTTCAACTTCATCGGCATCAACTTCTTCTTCGGCGCCAACAGCCAGCACTCGTACGCCGCGCCGGAGACCGACAGCTCAGTCGTCGTCGGGGCGTCGGCCCAGGCCGCGGAGGAAGTCGGGGTCGTCGTCGGGGCCCGTGACGCGAGGGGTGGGACCGCCGGTGCGCTGCTGGATGAGTCGCACGAAGCCGTAGACGATCAGGGCGAGGACGACCACCACGACCACGACCTTGAACATTCTCCCAATGTAGACACCTCGTCCTAGGCTGGGACGGTGAAGGAGTTCGTCGTCTACACCGGCCTGCGGATCGCGCTGTTCGTCGCGTCGCTCGGCCTCGTCGTCGGCATCTGGGCCCTCGCGGCCGATGGCCGGGTCAACATTCTCGGGGCGCTCGTCGCGGCGTTCCTGCTCTCCGGCATCGCGTCGTACTTCCTGCTGGCGCGCCAGCGGGACGCCTTCGCCCGCCGGGTCGAGGAGCGGGCGTCCCGGGCGACGCAGGCGTTCGAGGAGCGCAAGGCGCGCGAGGACCGGGCCGGCGAGGTCTGAGCCTCAGAAGCCGGTGAGGCAGTACGGCGGCTCCGCGAGGTCCGCCATCGCGCCGAACCGGGCGACGGCGTCCTCGGTGCCCCCCACCCGGCCCGCGCGGTGCAGGGTCCGCACCTGGACGGCGCCGAGGAGGAGCGTGGCCAGCGTCTCCGCGGTGAGGGTGACGTCGGCGGGGGTGTCCGTGCGGGTGACGGTGGCCCGCCCGTCGGCGGCCTCCACGGCGTACCGCCCCTCCGCATGGCCCTGCGGGTCCTCGACCTCGAGCACCAGGCCGCCGTCGGCGGTCCACGGACGCGCGGCCAGGGCACGCTCCACGTCGAGCACCCGGAGCCAGAGGAACTCCTCGACCTCGGTGTGCTTGACGGCGTTGAGGTCGGTCAGGGCCCACTGCAGCGGGTCGGCGGGGTGGGCGAGCTTGGTGGTCACCTTGGCGATCCGGTCCATGCCGCCCAGGAAGGCCCAGAGGGCGAGCTGTGCCGCCGGCTCCAGCGCGACCATCTCGGAGATGCGGACCTCGTGGTTCTCCGCGTGCTTCCACAGCACGAACCCGTCGACGGCGCCGTCCGCGCCGAGGTGGACGGCGCCGCGGAGCTTGCGGTCGGGCCCGCCCTCGTCGAAGTCGTAGGTGCCGGTGTGGAGCACCTCGTAGTGGGCCGGCCACCCGACCGATCCGCGCTGGCCGGCGTGGAACCGGTCGAAGACCGCCCGGACGTGGGGCCAGGCGTCCGCGGGCTCGACGAGCTCCACGCGGCCGGGGTCGGCGAAGTCCCGCAGCGCGAAGCGCGGACCGGTGTCCACCTCCATCGTCCGGCGGAACGTCGCGGGACCGAACCCCCAGCGACCGTAGATCGTCGCCTCCGACGCGGTGAGGGCCGCCACGGGCACGCCGGCGGCCACCGCGTCCGCGAGGTCGGCCTCGATCAGCCGGCGCAGGAGCCCGCGCCGTCGGTGCGCCGGGCTGGTGGTGACGTCGGTGACCATCCGCAGCGGCAGCAGCTCGAGCCCGGCGTTCAGCGTCTTGTCGAAGCTGGCGTACGTCGCCACCGGCAGCGGCCCCGCTCCGAACTCGCCGTCGGGCAGCCACGCCCCCCGGCAGACCACCGCGTCCTTGCGGTAGAGCTCGATCCAGCGACGCACGGTCTCGTCCTCCGGGCGACCCTCGCGGAAGCCGCGCTGCACCGCGCCCACCCAGCCTGCCCGGCGGGCCGTCGCCTCGGGGGAGGGGTCGTCCAGGTCGAGGGTGGCGACGTCGTAGTCCACGTGGTCACCGTAGTGAGCGGCCGGTGCGGCGCACCACCGGATTGATGCGGACGAGCGGCCTAGACAAGTTCACTGATCAACCAGTTCGGCCACGCGGTGGGCTGTTGGCTGGGAATGATGGCCCGAAATGTTCCAGGGCGGGGGCCCCGACACCGGAGGTTCACGCATGTCCACAGGTCTCTCACGTACGATCGCCGCTGCACTCGCCGGCTTGCTCACCGTTGGCTCCGGCGTCGCGCTCGCGTCCCCCGGCGCGGCCACCGAGTCGGCCCGCGCCAGGCTGCTGACCGCCTCGCTCGCCGGCTCCAGCGCCGGTGACGCCGACGGGTCCGGTCAGGCCTCGCTCGTCATGCGCGCTCGACGAGGCCTGGTGTGCGCCGACATGTCGTGGAGCGGCATCCAGCGCCCGTCCGCCGCCCACATCCACCGGGCCTCCGACGGCGCGGTCGTGGTCACCCTCACGACCGCGCTGGCCGACGGCTCGGCGTGCGTCGGCGCGCCCACCGCGACGATCAGGGCCATCAACGCCAACCCGCGGGCCTACTACGTCAACCTCCACAACTCGACGCACTCGGGCGGGGCGATCCAGGGCGCGCTGCGCTGAGCCGGGTCCGTCGGCTCAGAGGTCGACGGCAGCTGGGCGCACCAGGGCTGCGCTACGGCTACACCGAAGGCGGCGGGCCATGCCCTCCCCGGGTCGGTCCTGGGTGGGCCCGCGATGCGCCTGCGTCTCGGGGGTGCGCTGACTCCGCGGTGGGTGGGTGCCGTGCTCCTGCGGGCGACCCCGACCCGCCGTTCGTGCTCGTTCCCCAAAGGATCGTGGTGGGAAGGGGAGGTGGCGGCCTTGCTCACAGGTCGGCTCTCGGCCGGTCGATGTCATCGATCTGCGATATAATCGAACACATGAGCGAAGCATTGCAAGCGCGGGTCGCGGGGGACGAACGGTCCCCTGCTGACGTGCTTGCCGCGCTGCGTATCGCCCGAGCAACCGAGGACGCAGCCGCCGCTGAGCAACTCGATCTGGCGGCCCGCTGGGCTGACCTGCACCCGCCCGAGTCGATCCATTCTGCTGCCGTGTTCACCGTCCCGGGGTCGGAGCACGAGGAGCCCATCGCCGGTGAGGGGTGTCCGGCGGTGGCGGAGTTCTGTGTCGCGGAGCTGGGTGCGGTGCTGGGGATGTCGACGGTCTCGGCGAAGCGGCTGCTGGGTCACGCGTTGGAGCTGCGACACCGCCTCCCTCGGTTGTGGTCCCGGGTGCAGACGGGTTCGGTGCCGGCGTGGCGAGCCCGGCTCGTCGCAGAGGCCACGATCCACGCCACCCCGGCGCTGACGAAGGACGCTGCCGGCTGGGTGGACG
>CADCUM010000095.1 GCA_902805885.1 uncultured Nocardioides sp.
GGTCACCGTCGCCCTGTTCGACGGCGAGAAGTTCGGCATGGGCCACCTCGGCGACAGCCGCGCCTACCTCCTGCGTCAGGGCGAGCTGCGCCAGCTCACGTCCGACCACACCTTCGTGCAGACGCTCATCGACGAGGGCCGGATCACCGAGGAGCAGTCGCGGACCCACCCCCACCGCAACCTCATCCTCAAGGCCCTCGACGGGGTCCGCCACGAGGCGCCCGACCTCTTCGAGGTCCCGGCCCAGCCCGGCGACCGGATGCTGGTCTGCAGCGACGGCGCCTCGGGCGTGCTCAGCGACCAGCGGATGGCGGACATCCTCGGCACCGGCACCCCCGACTTCGCCGCCGTCGAGCTGGTCCGGGCCAGCCTGGAGGCCGGCAGCACCGACAACGTCACCTGCGTCGTGGCGGACGTCCTGGAGAGCCCGCCCGACGCCTCGCTCGAGCCGCTCCTCGTGGGAGCGGCCGCCGACCTCCCCCGCCGTTCGCCCCTCTCCGGTGCCGTGGGCGGGCTCTTCCGGGGCCACAAGTCGGGCGACACCGGCGATCTGGAGCCCGTCGACGAGGACATCCCCCCGGGTGCCATCCCCACCGACCCGCTGGACCCCTCGGTCGACCCGGAGACGGCGCGCTACGCGCCGCGGGCGCCCGGCCGCTACGACATGATGCGCCGGCTGATGCTCGCGCTCGTCCTGCTCGGCCTCGCGTGGATCGTCCTGGCCGCGGCGTGGTCGTGGAGCCAGCAGCAGTTCTACGTCGCCGAGCACGACGGCCAGCTCGCGATCTTCCGCGGGCTCAACGCCGACATCCCGGGCATCTCCCACCCCTACGAGGTCAGCGACGTCGCCCTCGACCGGCTCCCCGAGGTCAACGCGGAGGACGTCCGCAAGGGCATCGAGTCCGACAGCCTCGACGACGCCCAGACCACGATCGACAACTTCGCGGCCCTCCAAGAGGCCGAGTGAGCAGCACCGTGACGGACCGAGCGGCAGGCGCCCGATGACCCAGACCGGATCCCTGATGGGCTTCGTGCACCGTCGCCGGCGGGGGGCCGAGCTCTTCCTGCTCGTGCTCGCGCTGGCCGTCGGCATCGGCGCCTACGCCGCGGTCGGCCTCGGCGTCGACGGCGACGTCCCGGCCGACCTGGTGGGGTACGGCGGCTGGCTGGCGGCCCTCATCGTCGCCGCCCACGTGACCGTGCGCCTCGTGGCGCCGTACGCCGATCCCGTGCTGCTCCCCCTGGTGGCGGCGCTCAACGGGCTCGGGCTCGCGGTGATCCACCGCCTGGACCTCGCCTACGACGCGGCCGGCAGGGACACGCCGGTCTTCGCCCGCCAGCAGCTCATCTGGATGACGTTGGGCGTGGTGCTCTTCATCGTCACCCTCGGCCTGCTCCGCGACCACCGGGTGCTCCAGCGGTTCACCTACACCTCGGGCCTCGTCGGCATCGCCCTGCTGATCCTCCCCTTCCTGCCCCTCGTCGGCAGGAACATCAACGGCGCCCGCATCTGGATCAACGTCGCGGGCTTCAGCTTCCAGCCCGGTGAGGTCGCCAAGGTGCTGCTGGTGATCGCCTTCGCCGGCTACCTCGTCCTCCACCGTGACGCCCTCGCCCTCGCCGGCCGCCGGGTGCTCTTCGTCGACCTCCCACGGGGTCGCGACCTCGGCCCGATCCTCGCGATGTTCGGCGTCTCGATGATGATCCTGGTCCTGCAGAACGACCTCGGCTCCTCGCTGCTGTTCTTCGGCCTCTTCCTCGCGATGCTCTACGTCGCGACGGAGCGCCCCGGCTGGCTGGTCGTCGGCGGCCTGCTCTTCGGGCTGGGCGCGGTGGCGGCGTACACCTTCGTCGGCAACGTCAAGAACCGGTTCAACTTCTGGCTGCACCCGATGGACTACTACGACCAGAGCCCGGGGTCCGGGCAGCTCGTCGAGGGCCTCTTCGGGATGGCGTTCGGCGGCCTGATCGGCCAGGGCTTCGGCAGCGGCTCGCCGGAGCGGGTCCCCTACGCCGAGTCCGACTTCATCATCGCCTCGATCGGCGAGGAGCTGGGCCTCACCGCCGTGATGGCGGTGATCCTCTGCTACGGCCTGATCGTGGAGCGCGCCTTCCGCATCGCGCTGATCTCCCGTGACGGCTTCGGCAAGCTCGTGGCCGTCGGACTGGGCTCGATCGTCGCGCTCCAGGTCTTCGTGGTCATCGGGGGGGTGACCGGGCTGATCCCGCTGACGGGCCTGACGACACCGTTCCTCTCCTACGGCGGTTCCTCGCTCGTCGCCAACTGGGTGATCGTCGCGCTGCTGCTCCGCATCTCCGACCAGGCGCGACGCCCGGTGCCCCGGATGGAGCCCGCGACCCACGACGCAGGCAGCGAGACGACGCAGGTGGTGAAGGTCCGATGAACAAGCCCATCCGCGTGGTCTCCGTGTTCTCCCTGCTGCTGTTCGTGGCGCTGCTGCTGAACTCGACGTACCTGATGTACGCCCGCGCCGGGAGCCTCGCCGACGACCCCCGCAACCGCCGGACCATCGACGCGAGCTTCTCCCGCGAGCGCGGCGCGATCCTCGTCGGCAAGGAGGCGGTGGCGCGCAGCGTGCCGTCCGACGACAAGTACAGGTTCCAGCGCACCTACCCGCAGCCGCTGAAGTACGCCCACGTCACGGGCTGGTTCTCCTGGTTCAGCCTGACCGGGGTGGAGTCGTCGCAGGACGAGGTCCTCTCCGGGGAGGACTCGCGGCTCTTCGTCACCCGGATGGTCGACCTGCTCAGCAACGCCGACCCCACGGGCGGCAACGTCCAGCTCACGCTCGACGCGGCTGCGCAGGACGCCGCGTACGCCGGCCTGGAGGCGCTGCCGGGAGAGGCGAAGGGCGCCGTCGTCGCCCTCGAGCCGAGCACGGGCCGGGTCCTGGCGATGGCGTCGGCGCCCAGCTTCGACCCGAACGCCTTCGCCAGCCACGACTTCACGGCCGTCTCGGGGCTGTCGGAGGAGCTCAACGCCGACCCGGACGACCCGTTGGTCAACCGCGCCATCCGCACCACCCTGCCGCCCGGGTCGACGTTCAAGCTGGTCACCGCGGCCGCCGCGATCGAGTCGGGACAGTACGACGCCGACTCGCTGGTGCCGGGCGGGTTCGCCTACCCGCTGCCCCAGTCGAGCGAGAAGATCCCCAACCACGACGGCGGCAACTGCGGCGGCAACCGCATCACGATGACCCAGGCGCTCGAGGTCTCGTGCAACGTCACGTTCCTCTCCCTCGCCGACGAGCTCGGCAACGAGGCCATGGCCGAGCAGGCCGAGGCGTTCGGCTTCAACTCGACCGTGCTGGAGGACCTCGGCGGGCAGGCCGAGTCGCTCTACCCCCGCGACATGGACCAGCCCTCGACGGCGCTGTCGGGCATCGGGCAGTCGAGCGTGACCGCCACGCCGCTGCAGATGGCGATGGTGGCGGGAGCGATCGCCAACGACGGCGAGGTGATGCGTCCCTACGTCGTGGAGGAGGTCCGTGCCCCGGACGCCTCCGTGCTCGACCGCACCGACACCCAGGTCGTCAGCAACGCGATCTCGGCCACCACGGCCGAGGAGCTCACCACGATGATGGTCTCCACGGTCGACCAGGGCACCGCCACGCCCGCGCAGATCCCGGGCGTGCAGGTCGCCGGCAAGACGGGGACCGCCCAGAGCACGGCCGACCGGCCGCCGTACGCCTGGTTCGTCTCGTTCGCCCCCGCCGACGACCCCCAGGTCGCGGTCGCGGTCCTCGTCGAGGGGAGCGACACGACCAGGGAGGAGATCGGTGGCGGCGCCCTCGGCGGGCCGATCGCCAAGGCGGTCATGGAGGCGGTGATCGACCGGTGAGCGGGCTGGTGGCCGGCACGCACGCCGACGACGCGGGGCGCTACCTCCTGGAGTCGCGCATCGCCACGGGCGGCATGGGCGAGGTCTGGCGGGCCCGCGACACCGTCCTCGACCGGGCCGTCGCGGTGAAGGTGCTGAAGCCGGAGTACGCCGACGACGCGCTGTTCCGCACCCGCTTCGAGACCGAGGCGCGGCACGCCGCGTCGCTCCACCACCCGGGCGTCGCGGCGGTCTTCGACTTCGGCCAGGCCTCCGCGGTCGACGGCTCCGGCACGCCCCGGCCCTACCTCGTCATGGAGCTGGTGGACGGCCAGCCCCTCTCGGCGCTGCTCCGGCCCGGCGCCCCCCTCGACCCCGAGGCCGCCCGCGACCTGCTGGCCCAGGCCGCCGACGCGCTCGGCGTCGCGCACGCGCGGGGCATCGTGCACCGTGACGTGAAGCCGGCGAACCTCATGGTGACGCCCGACCGCCGCGTGAAGATCACCGACTTCGGCATCGCGCGGGCCGCGGAGGGGATGGCGCTCACCGAGACCGGCCAGGTGCTCGGCACCCCGGCGTACATCTCGCCCGAGCAGGCCGAGGGCCGCTCGGCGACCGCCGCGTCCGACGTCTACGCGCTCGGCGTGGTGGCCTTCGAGTGCCTGACGGGCGCGAAGCCGTTCACCGCCGACACCCCCGTCGCGACGGCCATCGCCCACCTCCGCAACCCGGTCCCGCCCCTGCCCGACCAGGTGCCGGCGGACCTGGCCCAGGTCGTACGGCGGGCGCTCAGCAAGGCGCCCGAGGACCGGTACACCGACGGCCGCGCCCTGGCCCACGCCCTGCGGTCCGGCGATGCCGACGCGCCGACGGTCGTGGCGGCTGCCGCTCCCGCCGCGACCCCTCCCGCCACGACCCAGGTCCTCCCGGCCGCCGCCGGGGCGGCCGGCGCCGCTGCTGCGGCGGCGCCGGCTGTCGCCACG
>CADCUM010000096.1:0-5906 GCA_902805885.1 uncultured Nocardioides sp.
CGGTCCGGAAGGTTGCTGGCGCACCGCCGGACGGACCACCCGGGCACGGGCGGTGGCTGAGGCACGTTCTCAGCGGTCCGAAAGGTTGCTGGCGCACCGCCGGACGGACCGCCCGGGCACGGGCGGTGGCTGAGGCACCTTTTCAGCGGTCCGAACGGTTGCTGGCGCACCGCCCCTGGGGCTTGAGTCGCTGAGCGACTCAGGTCGCAGCGCCCCGCACGGGCGGTGCGTGAGCCGGGTTCCTGCGTGAGGAGGCCCGCCTCACGCACCGCTCCGGTCGGAGCAGTGTGTGGGTCAGCGACCGGCGCTGAACGACGCCGAGGTGTGCACGCGGACGCTGCCGCCGGTGGAGCCGCCGCGACGCTGGCCGCCCTGACCGCCCCCGGAACGTCCACGGGACTGGCCGCCGGAGCCGCCCTGACCGCCGCCCGAGCCGCCCTGGCCGCCACCGGCGCGCCGGCGCTGGCCGCCGCCGCCCGGGCCGCCGGAGCGACCCTCGGCCGAGGAGCCGCCGGTCGGGTTGCCGCGACGCGACTGGCCGTTGGTCTGGCCGTTGCTGCGGGCCCGCTTGCGCTGCGCGTTGGCGCCGGTCGAGCGACCGCCGCCACCAGAGGCGGCGACCTCGACGACGAGGCCGCCGGCGACCAGCGTCCGCTCGCCGGGGGCGAGCTGGGCGAGCATCGGGTGCCCGGCACCGTTGACCTTGGTGGTGGTCGGCTTGATGCCGGCCAGCCGGGCGAGGTCGCGGACGTCGCGGACCTGCTCGTCGGTCATCAGCGTGATGACGGTGCCCTCGGCGCCGGCGCGCGCCGTACGGCCCGAGCGGTGCAGGTAGGCCTTGTGCTCGACCGGCGGGTCGGCGTGGACGACGAGCGCGACGTCGTCGACGTGGATGCCGCGGGCGGCGATGTCGGTGGCGACGAGCGTGCTCGCCTCACCGGCGTGGAACGCCGCCATGTTGCGGGTGCGGGCGCCCTGCGACAGGTTGCCGTGGAGCTCGACCGTCGGCACGCCCGACTTGTTGAGCTGGCGGGTCAGCGCCTTGGCGCCGTGCTTGGTGCGGGTGAAGACCACCGTGCGGCCGGGCGCGCTGGTGAGGTCCACCAGGACCGGCACGCGCTGGTCGCGGGAGACGTGGAGGACGTGGTGGGACATCGTCGACACCGGCGACTGCGCCGAGTCGGCCTCGTGGGTGACGGGCTTGGTGAGGAACTGCTTCACCAGCGTGTCGATGGCCTTGTCGAGGGTCGCGGAGAACAGCATCCGCTGGCCGCCCTTGGGCGTCTTGCCCATGATCCGGCGCACGCCGGGCAGGAAGCCGAGGTCGGCCATGTGGTCGGCCTCGTCGAGGATGGTGACCTCGACGGCCGACAGGTCGCAGTAGCCCTGGCCCATCAGGTCCTCGAGACGGCCGGGGCAGGCGACGACGATGTCGACGCCCTTCTTCAGGCCGGTGGTCTGCGGGCCCTGGCCCACGCCGCCGTACACCACGACGGTGGAGAGGCCACGCGCGTCGGCGAGCGGCTTGAGCGCGGCGTGGATCTGGCCGACCAGCTCGCGGGTCGGAGCGAGGATCAGCGCGCGCGGCTTGCGCGGCATCGCGGGCAGCTTGGCGGCGTCGAGGCGCGCGACCAGCGGCAGCAGGAACGCGTACGTCTTGCCGGAGCCGGTGCGGCCGCGGCCCAGTACGTCGCGGCCGGCGAGGCTGTCGGGCAGCGTCGCGGCCTGGATGGGGGTGGGGGTGGTGATGCCCTGCTTCTCGAGGATGGAGACGAGCGAGGACGGCACGCCGAGGTCGGCGAAGGTCATGTGGGTTCTTCCGGTTGGCAGTCTCGCCAACGCACGCCCGCCGATCGGCGGGGGCTGGCGGCTCGAGGCCGCCGCGTTCGGCCCGCATGGCGGGCGAACGGGCCCGGAGGCCCGATCCTCGGTCCGAGGCAAGACTGGACGAACCGGTGACAGAACCCTAGCGGGCCGCTGCCTCCGCCGCCGAATCCCCGTCCGGACGGGCGTTTCAGGCGAAGTCGAGCACCCCGTCGTCGAGCGGCGCCTTGCGCATGGTGCGGACGTCGTAGAGGTAGTTCTGACGCAGCGCCCACGGCTCCTCGGTGCCCTGCCGCGGCAGCGTGTCGACGACGCGCTGGACGTAGCCCGCCTTGAAGTCCAGGAGCGGCACCTCCCCCATCGCCTCGTCGCGCAGCGGCACCACCCGCGTCGCTCCGCTCTCGCGCATGTGCCGCAGGAGGCGGACGACGAACTCGGAGACCAGGTCGGCCTTGAGGGTCCACGAGGCGTTGGTGTAGCCGATCGTGAACGCGAAGTTGGGGACGTCGGAGAGCATCATCGCGCGGTAGGCCATGGTGTCGCGCGGCTCCGTCTTGGTGCCGTCGACGGTCAGCGTCGCGCCGCCGAAGACCTTCACGTTGAGCCCGGTGGCCGTCACGATGACGTCGGCCTCGAGCACCTCCCCCGACTCGAGCTCGACGCCCTCCTCGGTGAACGTGCGGATCCGGTCGGTCACCACCGAGGCGCGCCCGCCCTTGATCGCGTCGAAGAGGTCGCCGTCGGGGACGAAGCACAGCCGCTGGTCCCACGGGTCGTAGGTCGGCTTGAAGTGGGTGTCGACGTCGAAGCCCTCGGGCAGCCGCCGGACGTTCTCGCGGCGCACCAGCCCGCGCACGAAGCCCGGCTTGCGGCGGCTGAGCTGGTAGAAGCCCGTGGCCATGCCGATGTTCTTCGCGCGGGTGGCGAGGTAGCCCGCCTTGTCGCCGAGCAGCCGGCGGTTGAGCTTGGCGATCGGGTCGCGGGCGGGCAGCGAGAGGATGTACGTCGGGGAGCGCTGCAGCATCGTGACGTGCTCGGCGCCCGAGTCGGCGAGCGCGGGGACGAGCGTCACGGCCGTCGCACCCGAGCCGATCACGACGACGCGCTTGCCGGTGTGGTCGAGGTCCTCGGGCCAGTGCTGCGGGTGGATGACCTCTCCGCGGAAGCGGTCCCGGCCCTCGAAGTACGGCGTGTAGCCCTCGTCGTAGTCGTAGTAGCCGCTGCACGCCCAGAGGAAGGACGAGGTGAAGGTGCGCTCGCCCTCGGGCGTCCGCACGGTGACGGTCCACAGGTCGCCGGCCGAGTCCCAGTCGGCGGCGACCACCTCGTGCCCGTAGCGGGTGCGCTGCTCCACGCCGTACTCCTCGGCGGTCTCGCGGAGGTAGTCGAGGATCGCGCCGCCGTCGGCGAGCGCCTTGTCGCCGAGCCAGGGCTTGAAGCGGTAGCCCAGCGTGTACATGTCGGAGTCGGAGCGGATGCCGGGGTAGCGGAACAGGTCCCAGGTGCCTCCGCTGACCTCGCGGCGCTCGAGCACGAGGTAGGAGAGGTCGGGCAGGTCGCGACCGAGGTGGGCCGCGGCGCCGATGCCGGAGAGGCCGGCCCCGATGACGAGCACGTCGACGTGCTCGGGCCTCTCAGCGCCGCTCTGGGGAGGGCTGTCGACGGGGCGCTCGGCGGTGGTGTCCACGAGACGAGGGTAGGCGATCGTCCTGACGGCTGTAACTGTGAGTTACAGCGCTCGGTCTCGCACCTGCATCTCGCGCATGACCTCGACCGGGCGGTAGCCGAACCGCTCGTTGGTCCGGTACATCGCGTGGTTCTGGGGGTCGGTCCAGGTGTGGTACGCCGTCCGGTCCGGATGGTCGCGCCGCACGATCTCCAGCGTGGCCAGCTTCAAAGCGAGGCCGAGCCGGTGGCCCCGGTGGCCCGGCATCACGAGCGTGTCGTCCTGGAACGCCACCGAGCTGCCGTGGGCGAGGTAGGTGAGCGAGTAGCCGCCGAGGACCCCGTCCTCCCGGCGGCGCGCGGCCGCGACCACGGTGTCGTACGTGCGGGCGAGGCGCTCCTCCGAGAGGCGGACACGCTCGCGGTCCATGACGGGCGGGACGTAGTCGACGTCGCCGAGCGGCACGTCGGCGTTCATCCGGTTGCGCATCGTCACGTAGTCGTCCAGGAGGTCGTCGGGGCACCGGTTCCCCCACGTCACGACGTCGTAGCCGTCCGGCGCTCCGGCGGCGAGCGCCGCGACCCGCTCCGGGTCGGCGGGCAGCTCGAGCACGAGGTGGTGCTCGCCGTGGGCGTCGTCGTACCCCAGGGCGCGGGCGAAGGCGAGGGCCGGGGAGACGGGGCCGTCGACCGGCGTGCACACCTCACCGAAGTCGCCCGTCCGGCCCTGCTCACGCCGCCGGCGGGTCGCCTCGGCGAGCAGCGCGCGGCCGACACCGCGGCGGCGGTGCCCGGGGTGCACGGAGACCTCGAGCTCGGCGACGTGCTCGTTGTCGCCCACCAGCAGCGTCAGGTCCGCGACGCCGACGATCCGTCCGTCCACCAGCGCCGCCAGCGGCTCCCGCCGCGAGTGCGGGGAGGGGTTGCGCAGTGAGAACGCCAAGGAGTCGAGCGTGCGCAGCACGGGGTGGGCGCGGTCGTGACGGTGCGCGGCCTGCTCGACCTCCCACCACTCGCGCAGCTGGTCGTCGTCGTGCACCGCGAGGTCCCGGATCTCCACCCGCCCATCTGAGCGGGTGCGGCGGCGGACGGCAACCGGATTGGCGCCGGTCAGGTCTGGACGGCCACGCCCCGCTCGACGAGCCCGTCCACGTCGGCGATCCCCCAGGCCTCGAGGGCGGCCCGGGTGTCGGACCCGGCGGTCGGCGCGGGCGGCAGCCCCAGCGCCGTCGTCGTACGGGAGAAGCGTGGAGCGGGAGCGGGCTGCACCTGTCCGGCGTGCTCGACGAACACCTCGCGCGCCCTGAGGTGGGGGTGCTCGACCGCCTCCGCGAGCGGCAGCACCGGCGCGACGCAGGCGTCGGTGCCGTCGAAGACGCTCGCCCACTCGGCCTGGGTGCGGCTGCGGAACGCGTCGCCGACCTGCCGGCGCAGCTCGTCGTGCTGCGAGCGGTCGAGGCGGTCCGGCGCGGTGTCGGCGATCCCGAGCAGGTCGAGGAACAGGTCGTGGAACTGCGGCTCGAGCGCCCCGACCGCCATGTGCCGTCCGTCCGCGGTCTCGTAGACGTCGTAGAACGGCGCCCCGCCGTCGAGCAGGTTCGCGGCCCGCTCCTCGCGGTGACCCGGCATCGCGAGGAACGCCGCCCCGATGGCGTTGAGGTGGGCGGTCCCGTCGACGACGGCGGCGTCCACGACCTGGCCCTGGCCGCTGGTCTTCGCCTCGAGCAGCGCGGCGAGCACGCCGACGACGAGGTAGGTCGACCCGCCGCCGAAGTCGCCGAGCAGGTTGCCCGGGAAGTGCGGCCGGGCCTGGTCCTGGCCGAGGCCGTGGAGCGCCCCGGAGACGGCGACGTACGTGAGGTCGTGCCCGGCGACCTCGGCCCACGGCCCGGTCTGGCCCCACCCGGTCATCCGCCCGACGACGAGCCGCGGGTTGCGGGCGTGCAGCACGTCGGGGCCGAGGCCGAGGCGCTCCAGGACCCCGGGGCGCATCCCCTCGACGAGCACGTCGGCGTCCTCGACCAGCGCCAGCACGGTCTGGACCGCCTCGGGGTGCTTGAGGTCGAGGGCGACGCTGGGCCGGCCGCGGTTGAGCAGGTCGTGCGGACCGCCGGCCGCCCAGTGCCCGCCCGGCCGCTCGACGCGGACCACGTCCGCGCCGAGGTCGGCCAGGATCATGCAGGCATGGGGCCCCGGCCCGATCCCGGCGATCTCGACGACCTTGACGCCGCGCAGCGGCCCGCTGCCCTCCCCGAGCCTGATCTCGCGCATGGGCTGATCATGACAGCGGTGCTGTCAGCGCGGGTGGGTCGACGCTCAGGCCAGGACGCTGTCCAGGGCGACGGACTCGATGCCCACGGCCTCACCCACGGGCGCGTTGGTCAGGTCCCCGGCGTGGGTGTTCAGCCCCAGCGCGA
>CADCUM010000096.1:5916-20562 GCA_902805885.1 uncultured Nocardioides sp.
CAGCGACGGGTCCTCACGCAGCGCGGTCTCCCACCCCTTGTCCGCCAGCGCCACCGCATAGGGCAGCGTCGCGTTCGTCAACGCATACGTCGAGGTGTTCGGCACCGCACCCGGCATGTTCGCCACGCAGTAGAACACCGAGTCGTGCACCTCGTACGTCGGGTCGTCGTGCGTCGTGGCGTGGGAGTCCTCGAAGCACCCACCCTGGTCGATCGCGATGTCGACCAGCACCGAGCCCGGCTTCATCCGCGACACCAGCTCGTTGCTCACCAGCTTCGGCGCCGCCGCACCCGGGATCAGCACCGCCCCGATCACCATGTCCGCCTCCATCACCTGCTGCTCGATCGCCAGCTTCGAGCTCGCGAGGCCGTGGACCCGGTTGTTGTAGCGCCAGAACGACATCCGCAGCTTGTCCAGGTCGGTGTCCAGCAACGTCACGTCCGCACCCATCCCCAGCGCGATGTTCGCCGCGTTCTGCCCCGACACCCCCGCCCCGATGATCACGACCTTCGCGTTCGCGACCCCACCGACACCACCCATCAACACACCCCGACCACCGTTGGCCTTCATCAACGAGTGCGCACCCACCTGCGGCGCCAGGCACCCCGCGACCTCCGACATCGGGTACAGCAACGGCAGACCGCCCGAGGGCAGCTGCACCGTCTCGTAGGCGATCGCGGTGACCTTGCGGGCCATCAGCTCCTGCGTCAGCGGCTTGTCCGCGGCCAGGTGGAGGTAGGTGAACAGCACCTGCCCCTCCCGCATCCGGGCGTACTCCTCCGCGATCGGCTCCTTGACCTTGAGCACCAGCTCCGCGGTGCCCCACACCTCATCAGCGGCCTCCAGCATCGTCGCCCCGGCCGCGGCGTACTCGCTGTCCGGGATCAACGACCCCGCACCCGCCCCGGCCTGCACGAACACCTCGTGACCATGCTGGACCAGCTCATGGACCCCGATCGGCGTCAACGCCACCCGGTACTCACGGTTCTTGACTTCCTGGGGTACGCCGACCTTCATGGGTGCTCCTCGTGGTCCCGGGCGCACCTCGTCGTGACGCCCCTCACAGCCGGCGACACTACTCCCGGACGGGGTCAGTCGGCGTCCAGGGTCCCGCGGCGCCTGTGGACGTCGTACGCCAGCACGGCCTGGGCCAGCGGGCCCTCCCGGACCCGCCCCTCGAGGACCGCGTCGAGGAGGTCGGCCATCGGCACGCGGAAGACCTCCATCTCGGCCTCCTCGTGGCGCATCGCGAAGTCCCCTCGCGGTGCCGGGGAGAGGTCGCGGGCGAGGAAGATCTCGTGCACCTCGTCGGTGATGCCGGCGCTGGGGAACGTGCTGAGAAGCAGGCGCCAGGACCCGGCGGCCAGCTCCGCCTCCTCCTGCAGCTCCCGCTTCGCCGTCTCCACCGCCGGCTCGTCGCCCGCGTCGCGCAGCCCGGCGACGAGCTCCACGAACTCGTGCCCGGAGGTGTGCCGGTACTGGCGGAGGCAGACCACGTTCTCGTGCTCGTCGACGGCGAGGACGATCACCGCGCCGGGGTGCTCCAGCGAGATCCGGGTGAAGCGCTCGTCCGGGTGATCGGGCCGCGTGACGACGTCCTCGCGCAGCGCCATCACCCAGTCATCGCGGTGCAGGTCCCGCGAGGAGACGACGGGCCACCGGGCGGGACGATCGGCGAGGAGGTCGTCAGTCATGCCCGGACGGTAGCGCGACCCCGGGAGTGAGTAGCGTCACCCCCATGACGTTGCTGAGCCTGACCCGCGAAGAAGCCGCCGAGCGTTCCACCCTCCTCGAGGTCGACCGCTACGACATCGAGGTGGACCTGACCGGCCTCCTCGAGGGCGAGGTCTTCTCCTCGGTCAGCACGATCACGTTCCGCTGCGCCGAGCCGGGCTCCACCACCTTCGTCGACTGCGCGGCGGACATCGCATCGGCCACCCTCAACGGCGTCGACGTCGACGTCTCCGCAGCTGCCGACGGCCGGCTGCCCCTCCCGGCCCTGGCGGCCGAGAACGTGCTGGTGGTCAGCGCCAGCACGACCAACACCGGCACCGGGGAGGGCATCCTCCGCACCGTCGACCCGACCGACAAGCTGGTCTACGTCTGGACGAGCTTCGAGCCCGACGAGGCCCGGCGGCTGTGGGCGTGCTTCGACCAGCCGGACCTCAAGGCCCCCCACCGCTTCGTGGTGACTGCTCCGTCGTCGTGGCTCGTCACCTCCAACGGGGCCCCCGAGTCGGTGGTGGACGCCGACGACGACGCCCGGGTGTGGACGTTCCCGGACACCCCCCGGCTGTCGACGTACGTCGTCGTGGTCAACGCCGGTCCGTTCCACGAGGTGCGGCAGCAGCACGACGGCTACGACCTGGGCTTCTACTGCCGCCAGTCCCTCGTCGGCGCGCTGGAGCGCGACCTGGACGAGATGATGACGCTCACCCGCCAGGGGCTGGCGTTCTTCGGCGAGCGGTTCGGCCTCCCGTTCCCCCAGGAGCGCTACGACCAGGTCTTCGTGCCCAACCTCGGCGGCGCGATGGAGAACTGGGGCTGCGTGACCTACGGCGACGGCCAGCTGTTCCGCACTCCCCCGACCCACTCGCAGCGATCCACGCGGGCCGAGTTCATCCTCCACGAGATGGCCCACATGTGGTTCGGCGACCTCGTCACCATGCAGTGGTGGGACGACCTCTGGCTGAACGAGGCGTTCGCGTCCTGGGCCGCCAACTGGGGCATGGCGCGGGCGACCGAGTTCACCGACCAGTGGGCCACCTTCCTCGCCGCGTTCAAGCGCACGGCGTACGAGATGGACATGAGCCCCGCCACCCACCCGATCCGCAGCGACGTCCACGACGTCGCCGGCGCGATGGCCAACTTCGACGCCATCACCTACGTCAAGGGCCAGAGCGTCCTGCACCAGCTCGTCGCCTACATCGGCGAGGACGCGTTCGTGGAGGGGCTGCGCGACTACTTCTCGCGCTACGCCTTCGGCAACACCCGGCTCGACGACCTCATGGACTGCTACTCCCGCGCCTCCGGGCGCGACCTCTCCGAGTGGACCGGCCAGTGGCTCGACCAGACCGGCACCGACGTGATGACGCTCGAGGGGGACACCCTCAGCGTCGTGGCGCCGGAGGGCCAGCAGCCGCGCCCACACCGCCTCGACATCGCCGTGTACGACGCCTCCGGCGGGGACCTGCGCGAGACCGGCCGGACCGCGGTCGAGCTGACGGGGACCTCGACGAGCGTCGAGCTCGCCGACGGCGACCTCCGGCTGCTCAACGCCGGCGACCTGACGTTCGCCGCCGTGCGCCCGGACCCCGCGTCGCTCCGGCTGATGCTGGACCGGATCGCCGACCTCACCGACCCGCTCGACCGGGCACTGGTCGCCGCGACCGCCGGACAGCTGCTCCTCCTCGGTGAGCTCGCCCCCCGCGAGGTCGTGGAGGCGATGGCCACGGCCCTGGTCTCGGAGACGCGCGCCGCCCTGGTCGAGCCCTTCATCGCGCAGGGCCTCGGCGCGGCCGATCGCTGGGCGCCGGGCTCGGAGTCGCCCGGGCTCAAGGAGCGGCTCGCGGACGCGATGCTCGTGCTGGTGCAGCAGCCCGACCACCGGCAGGCCGCGCTGCGCGCGCTGGCGGCCAGCGCCTCGACCGACGAGCACTGGCAGACGCTGGAGAGGGCGGCCGCCGAGGCGACCGACCTCGACCTGGCCTGGCGGATGGCCGTCCGCCGCGCGGAGCTCGGTGACTACGACGAGCAGGCCGTACGCCGCCTCCTGGAGTCCGACCCCGACCCGGACGCCGCGATGCGACGTCTCGCGGTGGTCGCGGCCCGCCCGGACCTCGACGCGAAGGAGGAGGTCTGGCGGGCGTTCTTCGTCGACTACTCGATCCCCGCCAGCCGCGAGACGCTGGTCCTGGGCTCGACCTTCTGGCGACCCCAGCAGGCCGAGCTCCTGGCTCCGTTCGCCCTCCGCTACCTCGAAGAGCTCCCGAACCTCAAGGGCGGGCTGCTGAACCAGGGTCTGACGATCCGGGCCATGTACCCGTTGGGGGCCGGAGACGCCGAGTTCCTCGCGGCGGCGGAGCAGGCTGCGGCGGACCCGGACCTGCAGGCCTACGCGCGCAACCAGCTCCAGTCGAACTCGTTCCTGCTCCGCGCGATCCTCGCGGCCCGCCGGCTCTGACCCCGCTCGGTCGGGGCAGGCCCGCCGGCTCCGACCCCCGGTGGTCGAGGAAGACGCACAGCGCCTGTCACGAGACCACCGCCGGAGAGCCGGCCACGCGATGGGCGCTCAGTCGTCCTCGGCCGCGCCGACGCGGAGCGCGTCCACGTCCAGCGGGAAGCGCAGCTCCTTCTGGCGGTCGATGGCCGCCCCGATGAGGCCGGCGAAGAGCGGGTGCGGTCGCGTCGGGCGGGACCGCAGCTCGGGGTGCGCCTGGGTGGCCACGTAGTAGGGGTGCACCGAGGCCGGCAGCTCCACGAACTCGACGAGGCCCAGCTCGGGGTTGACCCCCGAGAAGACGAGCCCGGACTTCTCGAGCGTCTCGCGGTAGGCGTCGTTGAACTCGTAGCGGTGGCGGTGGCGCTCCTCGATGGTGGCGGCGCCGTAGGTCTCCCGCACCACGCTCCCAGCGGTCAGCGCCGCCCGCTGCAGCCCGAGCCGCATCGTGCCCCCGAGGTCACCGGCCCCGTCGACGAACTTCTTCTGCTCCTCGATGGTCGAGATGACCGGCTCGACGGTCTCGGGGTCGAACTCGGTGGAACCGGCCTTCTCGAGGCCGGCGACGTTGCGCGCGTACTCGATGACCATGCACTGCAGGCCCAGGCACAGCCCGAGCGTGGGGATGCCGTGGGTGCGCGTGTAGCGCAGCGCGCCGAGCTTCCCCTCGATCCCCCGCACCCCGAAGCCACCGGGCACCAGGACCGCGTCGACGTCGGAGAGGTGCTTCGCAGCTCCTGCCTCGGTCTGGCACTCGTCCGAGGCCACCCACCTGATCCGCACCTTCGCCTCGTGGGCGAACCCGCCGGCCCGCAGCGCCTCGGCCGGCGAGAGGTAGGCGTCGGGGAGGTCGACGTACTTGCCGACCAGCGCGACCGTCACGTCCTCCTTCGGGTGGTGCACCCGGCGCAGCAGGTCGTCCCAGTCGGTCCAGTCGACGTCGCGGAACGGCAGGTCGAGCCGTCGTACGACGTAGGCGTCGAGACCCTCCCGGTGCAGGACCTTCGGGATGTCGTAGATCGACGGCGCGTCGGCTGCCGTGACGACCGCGTCGTCGTCGACGTCGCACATCAGCGCGATCTTCCGCTTGATGCCGTCGGGGAGCTCGCGGTCGGCCCGGCAGACGATGGCGTCGGGCTGGATGCCGATGGAGCGGAGCGCGGCGACGGAGTGCTGCGTCGGCTTCGTCTTGAGCTCGCCCGAGGGACCGATGTACGGCACCAGGGAGACGTGGATGAAGAAGCAGTGCTCCCGGCCGATCTCGTGCCGGGTCTGCCGAGCCGCCTCGAGGAACGGCAGCGACTCGATGTCGCCGACGGTCCCGCCCACCTCGGTGATGACGACGTCGACGTCCGGACCGCCCATCGCGAGGATGCGGTCCTTGATCTCGTTGGTGATGTGCGGGATGACCTGGACCGTGTCGCCGAGGTAGTCCCCGCGACGCTCCTTGGCGATCACGGTGGAGTAGACCTGGCCGGTCGTGACGTTCGCGATGGCAGCGAGGTCGGTGTCGAGGAACCGCTCGTAGTGGCCGATGTCGAGGTCGGTCTCGGCCCCGTCGTCGGTCACGAAGACCTCGCCGTGCTGGAACGGGTTCATCGTGCCCGGATCGACGTTGAGGTAGGGGTCCAGCTTCTGCATCGTCACCCGGAGGCCGCGGGCCTTCAACAGGTTCCCCAGGCTCGAGGCGGTGAGCCCCTTGCCGAGGGAGGAGGCGACGCCTCCGGTCACGAAGACGTGCTTGGTCGGCGTCGGGCTCTTCACGGGGTTCGATCCTATCCGAGAGGGACCGGTCCGTCCGCACCCGACGCACCGAAGGCCCCGCCGTCGGTCCCCAGGGCGTGCGCCAGGGCCAGGACGGTGGCGGCTCGGCCCGCGGCCGTGTCGGTGCCGTCGACCGTCGTCACCTGGGCCGACGCAGGGTCGGCCCGGAGCCGGCCGAGCTGGCCGTCGCCGCCGTCCGCGGTCACGCCGGCGACCACGATCCCGGCCGCCTGCCGGCCCAGGCCCGAGGCCAGCCCGGCCAGGATGGCGTCGCTGCCCGGGTCCGCCGCGTCGGTGCCCAGGACCATCAGCACCAGCGGGGCGCGCCGCTTCACGTCCTCGACGGGCCCCACGAGGTCGGCCCCGGAGGCAGCCGCCGTGATCGACCGCGACCTGCCCGTGACGTCCTCGCCCTCGGGCACGCTCGTGGCGACCGCGAGCCCGAGGAGCTGACCCATCCGGTCGTACGTCGAGGCCTCCGCGTCGACGGCGTCGCCCTGCTGGGTCATCAGCTGGCTGCCGAGGGTGTCGACGAGCGACTTCTGCGCCGGGTCGACCATCGCCTCCTTCAGGCGGACCTGGGCCGTCACGGTCCCGCCGGCGGCCGCGACCTGGTCGGTCAGCGCGGTCACGACCTGCTCGTCTGCCCCTGGCACCGAGACCACCACCACCTCGCGCGCCTCGAGCCGGCCGGCGACGACCTGGGGAGCGACCGCGGCCGCGAAGTCCTCGGCGTACACCGCCTGTGGCGTGCTGCCAGGAGCCTTCGCGACCGGTCCCGTCCTGCTGGACGCGGGCTCGGTGACGTCGGAGAGCGGTCCCCCGCCCAGGACGATCCCTGCCGCGAGGGCGAGGAACACCGCGACGATGGTGAGGAGGTGGTGGCGCAGGCTGATCACGTGAGGCGTCCTCGGATGCTGTCGTAGGCGGAGGTCAGGGCGGGCGCGAGCTCCGTGGCCCACTCGTGGCCCACCGGGGTCGTGCTGACGGCCGCGGCGACGGCCGCTGCGCCTGCGAGGACGACCCCGAGGACGTGTCGCGGCCGGACGGCTCCGTCGTACAGCGTGGGAACGGCGGCCGCGTCCACGAGCAGGGGTCCCACCCGCAGCCGCGTGAGGAACGTGCTCGCCAGGCCGGGCCGGCGACGGTCGAGGAACTCCGAGAGCGTCGCGTGCATCCCCACCCCGACGATCAGCGACGGCTCGCCCGCGGCCGCCAGGAGGAGCGCGGCGTCCTCGGTGGTGGCACCGGTCTCGAAGCGCAACGGCCGGATGCTCATCCGCTCGAGGGACTCGGTGGCGGACCGCGGAGCGCCACGCTCCAGCAGCACCACGACGTCGCGGGCCTTGCGCAGCAGCTCGGCGGACGGGAGGTCGTCGGAGCCGGCCGAGACCACCACGACGTCGGGGCGCAAGCCGACCGACGCGAGTGCAGCAGCCCCGTGATCGACCGCGACCAGGACGGGGTCCTGCTCCTTGAGGAAGGCCTTGAGCCCCTGCAGCTCGTCCTCCCAGCCGTGCGAGCGCACCACGACGACCACGGGCCGTCCGGCCACGGCGGTCGCCGTGCGCGGGACGCCGTGACCGTGCAGCAGCAGGTCCTGCTCCCGACGGAGGAACTCGGTCGTGTTGTGGGTGAAGCTCTCGAGCTGCGTGGTCAGTCCGTGCCGGGCGCGGTCCATCTCCGCACGGACCCGCTCCAGGTCGAGCTCCCGGCCGGTGGCCAGCAGCTCGTCGCCGAGGTGGACCGTCGCGCCGTCGATGCGCACGGTCGCGCCGTCCCGCAGCCGGGCGAGCACCTGCTCCCCCGCCTGGTCGACGACCGCCACACCAGCCTCGGCCAGCACCTCCGGTCCGAGGTTGGGATAGCGACCGGAGATGAGCGGACCGGCGCTGACGACGGCCACGACACCGGAGTCGACCAGGGCCTGGGCGGTGGCGCGGTCCATGTCGAGGTGGTCGGTGACCGCGACGTCGCCGGGCCGCAGCCGCGGCAGGAGCGACGCCGTACGGCGGTCGACACGAGCGGGACCGAGCACGCCGGGGAGCGCGGTGGCCTGACGGGAGCGGACGGCGAACTTCATGACCGCTTCATGTTCTCAGCCGCGCACCCGACCTCCGGGGAGGCACGCCCGGTCGGGCGCGGCGGTCTCGAGCAGCTCGCGGGCATGGGCGCGCGCACTGTCGGAGTCCTCGACGCCGGCCAGCATGCGGGAGAGCTCCTTCTCGCGTGCGGCGTCGTCCAGCACCACGAGCCCGGAGGTGGTCACCGTGCCGTCGCTGGCCTTGTGGACCACGACGTGGCGGTCGGCGTACGCCGCCACCTGCGGCAGGTGGGTGACCACGAGCACCTGTGCCGCTCTCGCCAGCCGGGCGAGGCGACGGCCGACCTCGATCGCCGCCTTGCCACCGACGCCGGCGTCGACCTCGTCGAAGACGAAGGTCGGGACCGGGTCGGTCTCGGCGAGAGACACCTCCAGGGCGAGCATCACCCGCGAGAGCTCGCCGCCCGACGCTCCCTTGTGGAGCGGCCTCGGCTCGCTCCCGGTGTTGGCAGCCAGCAGCAGCTCGACCTCGTCCACCCCGTCGCCCGTCGCACGGAGCCAGCGACCACCGACCTCCAGCACGGGCCCGGCCGGGGCCCGAGGAGCGTCGACCTCCTGCTGGCGCACGGCGACGCTCACCCGGGCATGCGGCATGGCCAGGGCCTTCAGCTCGGCGGTGACCGCCGTGCCGAGCGCCGTGGCCGCCTCGGAGCGCAGGGCGGTCAGCCGGCCGGCGAGGTCGCCGAGCCGGCCGCGCAGCTCGTCTCGTCGGCCCTCCAGCTCGGTGATCCGCTCGTCGGTGCCGTCGAGGTCGAGCAGACGGCCAGCGCCGTCCTCGGCCCAGGCCAGGACCTCGTCGAGGGTCTCGCCGTACTTGCGGGTCAGCGCCGTGAGCGCGGCCCGGCGCTCGCTCACCGCGGCGAGCCGCGCCGGGTCCGTCTCCAGTCGAGCGGCGTACGACGCCACGTCCGCT
The DNA here is from genome assembly GCA_902805885.1 of uncultured Nocardioides sp. Classification (GTDB taxonomy): domain Bacteria; phylum Actinomycetota; class Actinomycetes; order Propionibacteriales; family Nocardioidaceae; genus Nocardioides. Next base: position 14,917 of record CADCUM010000096.1, read on the forward strand.
GCGACGTCGTTGAGGAGGTAGGCGATCTCCGCGATCCGGTCCGCCAGCTTGCCCGCCTCGGGATCGTGCTCACGCACGCCGTCGAGGTGCTGACGGGCGGCGCTGGAGGTGGCGAGGGCGTCGGGCGCCCCCTCCTCGCTCGACAGCGCCTCGCGTGCCTGCTCCGCGGCCGTGCGCAGGGTGTCGGCGAAGCCCAGCCGGGACTCCTCGGCGGCCAGCTCGGCGTCCTCCCCCGGCTGCGGGTCCACCGTCTCGATCTCCTCGAGCCCGAAGCGCAGCTGGTCGGCCTCCCGCGCGCGTTCTCGCGCAGACCCGACGACCTCGGCCAGGTCGCGCTCCGTGGCGACGAGCTCGCCCCAGGCCGCGGCGTACTCCGTGGCCACCGCGGCCAGTGCGCGGCCTGCGAACCGGTCGAGCGCGGTGCGCTGGGCGCCCGGGCGCAGCAACCGGTGCTGGTCCGACTGGCCGTGCACGGCCACCAGCGGCTCGGCGACCTCGCCGAGGGTGGTGACGGGCACCGCCGCGCCACCGACCCAGGCGCGCGAGCGCCCCTCGGCGGCCACGTTGCGAGCGAGGACCACCCGGTGGTCCTCCACGGCACCACCGGCCTCCTCGACGGAGTCCCGGAAGCCCGGCAGCGACGTCGCGTCGACCACGCCCTCGACGCGCGCCCGCGTGGCGCCCGCCCGTACGGCGCCGCTGTCGGCCCGCCCGCCCAGCAGCAGCCCCAGCGCGGTGACGACCATCGTCTTGCCGGCACCCGTCTCGCCGGTGATGACGGTCAGCCCGGGTCCCAGCTCGAGCGCGGAGGAGTCGATGACCCCCAGCGAGGTGATCCGGAGCTCCTCAAGCATCGCTGTCGCCGTTCTCCCGCCGCCGCCGCTCCGCCGCGCCGCGCCAGCCCTCGACCGGCAGGTCGAACTTGGCGACGAGCCGGTCCGTGAAGGGGGCAGCCTGGAGACGGACCAGCCGGACCGGTCTGGCCCCTCGACGGACCTCGATGCGCGCTCCCGGCGGCAGGTCGACCGTGCGCCGGCCGTCGCACCACAGCACGCCCGAGCCCTCGGTGTCGGTCAGCACCTCGACCGCGAGGACGGAAGTGGGCGCGACGACCATCGGGCGGGCGAAGAGCGCGTGCGCGCTCAACGGCACCATCAGCAGCGCCTCCACCTCGGGCCACACCACCGGGCCACCGGCACTGAAGTTGTAGGCCGTGGAACCGGTCGGCGTCGCGCACACCACGCCGTCGCACCCCCACCGCGAGAGGGGGCGTCCGTCCACCTCGACGACGACCTCCAGCATCCGTTCGCGGGCGGCCTTCTCCACGCTGGCCTCGTTGAGGGCGAACGTCTGGAAGAGCACCTCCTTGCCGTGGATGACCTGCACGTCGAGCGCGAGCCGGTCCTCGGCGGTGTAGCGACGGCCGACGATGGCGCTGATCGTCGACTCGATGTCGTCCTGCTCCGCCTCGGCGAGGAAGCCGACGTGCCCGAGGTTGACGCCGAGCAGCGGCGTGCCGGTCGAGTGGGCCAGCTCGGCCGCCCGCAGGATCGACCCGTCACCGCCGATGACCAGGACGAGCTCGCAGCCCTCCGCAGGCGCGTCGTGCTGGCTCGTGGTCTCGACGAGCGGATGTCCGGTCTCGGCAGCGTCGAGGTCGAGATCCGCCGCTTCGTCCTCCAGGAGGCGTACGACGACCCCGTGCGACGTCAGCGACCTGATGCAGGCACGGGCGACGTCACGCGCCGCGGCCCGACCGGTGTGGGTCAGCACCAGGACGCGACGGGGGCTGCTGCTGGCGGTCGCGGTCACGGCTCCACCCTCTCACCCGCCACCCCCAGCGAGGCGTGACGCTCGACCTCGTCGCGGATCTCGGCCTCACCGACGACGGCGTCGCCGTGGCGCAGCAGCAGGAAGAACTCCACGTTGCCCGAGGGACCTGGTAGCGGGCTCACGGTCACCGCCACCGCACCCCACCCTCGAGCTGCTGCCGCTGTCGCGATGCCGGTCACGGCCTCCACACGGAGGTCGAGGTCGCGCACGACGCCGCCCTTGCCCACGCGGTCCTTGCCGACCTCGAACTGGGGCTTCACCATCAGCGCCAGGTCGCCGTCGGGTGCGGTGACCGAGAGGAGCGGGTCGAGCACGAGAGCCAGCGAGATGAAGGACAGGTCGCCGACGACCAGGTCGACCGGCTCACCGACGACGTCGGGCGTCAGCTCGCGGATGTTGGTGCGGTCGTGCACGACGACGCGGTCGTCGCTCCGCAGCGACCACGCGAGCTGGCCGTACCCCACGTCCACAGCCACCACCTCCCGCGCTCCCCGGCGCAGCAGCACGTCGGTGAACCCGCCCGTCGACGCGCCGGCATCGAGGCAGCGCCTGCCCGAGACGACCAGACCGTGCGACGCGAACGCGTCGAGGGCGCCGGCGAGCTTGTGGCCGCCACGGGAGACGTACTCCTCGCGCTCCGGGTCCTGGCGCACGACGAGCGCGGCGTCGGTGGTGATCCCCGTCGCCGGCTTCGTCGCCCGGACGCCTGCGACCGTGACGCGGCCGTCGGCGATCAGCTCGCTGGCGTGCTCCCGGGACCTGGCCAGCCCGCGGCGGACGAGCTCGGCGTCGAGCCGGAGTCGACGAGGCGGCACGACGGGTCAGCTGTCCGGTCGGGCGTCGAGCGCCCTCCGCAGCTGCTCGTGCGCGCGCTCGAACACCGCGACGTGCTCGGAGACCGGGCGCTCGGACAGCCGGGCGACCTGGTCGAGCACCTCGTCGACCGGGGCGAGCCCGGTCCGCTCCTCCTGGGCGGCGTCGACGCTCCCGGACGCCTCCGACTGCTGCTCGTCCATGCGGGGCACCCTACTCCGCGCCGAGCTGTCGACGCGGGCCGGGCACCCGGGTCGCAGACACGTCCAGAGGGGTCCCCGCGGCATCCAGGTGGACCCAGGCTGCGGTCGCCACAGCCCGCCACCAGTCGGCGTCCGAGCCCGATCCCTGGACGTCGAGACGCCCGTCGGCGGCCCGCGCCGTCCAGCCGCCCAGCACTGCCACGCCGTCTCGGACGTCCGGGACGGGGTGCGGCTGGAACAACCCCTCCGTGTCCGGCGAGATGTACGACGGACGCAGCTCCGGCGCCGCGCTGACCAGCTCCTCGAGCCAGGTGACCCCGGTCAGGACCAGCAGCGACGGTGCTCCGATCGCGCGTGCTCCCTCGATGTCGGTGTCGAGCCGGTCGCCCACCATCAGCGGGCGCTCACCACCCACCCGCCGGACGGTCTCGTCCATCAGGGGTCGCTGCGGCTTCCCGGCCACGACCGGGACGACGCCCGCGAACCGGCTGATGGTCTCGACCAGCACCCCGTGCCCGGGGGCGAGGCCGTAGGACGTCGGGATCGTGCGGTCTGCGTTGCTGGCGACGTACGGCAGTCCGTCCCGCACGAGGGTGGCCGCCCGCATCACGTCCTTCCACCGCACGTCCGGTCCGTAGCCGCTGACCAGGGCGACCGCCCCGTCGGGCTCCGTGACCGGCACGAGCCCCTCCTCGACGAGGGCCTGCTCGAGGCCGGCCCCACCGAGCAGGAGGATCTTGGCGCCCGCCGCGTGGTCGGTCCTCAGCACCCGCGCGGCAGCCTGTGCGGAGGTCACGACCTCCGAGGGGTCCGCAGGGACGCCGGCCTTCGCCATCGTGGCGGCCACCTGCGCTGGTGTCCGTGATGCGTTGTTGGTGACGAACGCGACGTGCAGACCGGTCCCACGCAGCCGTTCGACGCGTTCGGCAACCCCTGCGATCCCCTGTCCGCTGACGTAGACGACCCCGTCGAGGTCGAACATCACCAGGTCGTGGACGTCGACGAGGGGCCCGGCTGACACCTCCAGCATGCTCACCCCTTCCCGGCCGGCTGTGGGTCGCGGCCTACGATGCTCTGATGGACTTCGCCACGGTCGTGCCGCCGTACGTCGCGAAGCCACTGCAGCTCCGGCCCTTCCGCGCGGTGATGCTCGCCCCACGCAGCGTGGGCGATCCCGCGTCGGCCCGGACCTTGTCGCGACCCTACCGCGACGATGCGGACCGGCTCGCCGAGTGGATCTCGAGCGGACGCGCGTCGCGCGACGAGGCTCCTGCTCTCTACCTCCACGAGTACACGGCCGGTGGACTGACGGTCCGCGGTCTGGTGGGTGCGCTCGACGTCGCCCGCCGCGCCCACGACGCGCCGAGCCGGGCCGTCTGGCCGCACGAGGCCGTCCACCCGGAACAGGCGGCCGAGCTCGCGACCCGCATGCAGCGGCTGGACCTCAACCCTGCGCCCATCCTCCTCGTCCACGACGGGAGCGACGCACTTCGCACGCTCGTCGCCGACGCAGCCCAGCCGTCGCCGGCGTGGACCTATGTCGACCGAGCGGACCAGCGACACCGGATCTGGACGATCCGGGACCCGCACCTGCTGCACGCCATCGAGGCGGAGCTCGCCACGAGCCACTGCCTCCTCGCGGACGGGCACCATCGGTACGCCGCCTACCTCGCGCTCCAGGAGAGGCACCCCGGGACACCGTGGGACTGCGGCCTGGCGATGCTGGTGGACCAGCGGGACACCCCGCTCTTCCTCGGCGCCATCCACCGCACCCTTGCAGGCGCCGGACTCGGGGTCCTCGAGCAGGTCGCTCGAGCCCAGGGGGCACAGGTCGACGTGCTTCCGCGGCATGCGGCCCTGTCCGCCCTGGACACCCAGACCGCGGTCGCGACCGACGGCAGCACCTGGATGTCCATCCGCCCGATGCACCGTCCGGACCGCGCCATCGTGGAGTGGCTCCACCACGACCTCGTCTCCGGCCTGCCCGAGGCGCCCACCATCGCCCACCACCATCACGTGGAGGACGCCCTCGGTGCGGCCGGCCCCGCCAACCCGGCGGTGCTGCTCCCGAGCCCCGCCTTCGGCGACGTCCGTGCGATCGTCGAGACCGGACGCCTGCTGCCGGAGAAGGCGACGTCGTTCCAGCCGAAGCCCAGTGTCGGAGTCCTCATGCGGCCGGTCCACGACGGATGAGCCGGGCCCCGGCCACCTCGATCTCGACACGGGAGCCGGTGCCGGCAGCGGTGCGGAAGAATCGCCGCCGGATCGCACCCTCCACCTCCACGACGTCACCCGGACGCCACCGAGCGACCGTACGACGCAGCCGCGGCGCCCAGGCACTGCACTCGAGGGCATCCACGCGTCGGGGCGCGGTGCGGTCGTCCCGGTCAACGGTGACTCGGAACGTCACCAGCTGATCGCCGCTCGGCAGCTCGACCACCGACGGGTCCGCAGTGACGCGGCCCACCAGGCGCACCTCGTTGCGGGTCGGGACCTCGGACTTGGATCGTGTGGCCATCACACATCACCTCCTGCCCCCCATTCCACGCGGCAGGACCGACAGGCTCCGTCGCTCCACCCGCTGACTTGTGGAGAACGGTCCGTCAAGCCGGACTGTGCACAGCACCTGGTCCAGCAGGCGGCGAAATGCAGTCGAGGGGCCACCTCACGGTGGCCCCTCGACTTCAAGTGTTGTCCGGCGGCGTCCTACTCTCCCACAACCTCTCGGTTGCAGTACCATCGGCGCTGAAAGGCTTAACTTCCGGGTTCGGTATGGGACCGGGTGTTTCCCGTTTCG
>CADCUM010000097.1 GCA_902805885.1 uncultured Nocardioides sp.
ACCACGCGGTTCCGCCACGACCGCGGCAACCGCCTGCCCCACGACGTCGTGGTGGTCGACGAGACGTCGATGGTGTCCCTCACGTTGATGGCCCGACTCCTCGAGGCCGTCCGCCCCGACGCCCGGCTGGTGCTGGTCGGCGACCCCTCGCAGCTGTCCTCGGTCGAGGCCGGAGCGGTGCTGAGCGACCTGGTCCGCGGCTACGACGGGCGTGCCGACTCGCCCGTCGCAGCGCTCCACACCTCCCACCGCTTCGACGGGGAGATCGGTCGGCTCGCCGAGGCGATCCGGGCCGGGGACGCCGACGCGGCGCTGGAGGTCCTGGCCGCGGGGCGCGGCAACGTCGAGTGGGTGACCGACAGCTCCGCGCCGCAGGTGCGGGCAGCGTCCCTCACCGCCGCGCTGGCGGTGCGCGACGCGGCGGTGGAGCGCGACGCGAGCCGGGCACTCGCAGCGCTCGGCCGCCATCGCCTGCTGTGCGCCCACCGCGAGGGCCCCTACGGCGTCCGCCACTGGAACCGGCGCGTCGAGCAGTGGATCACCGCCGAGACCGGCGACCCCCTGGCCGAGCGGGCCTACCCCGGACGGCCGGTGCTGGTGACCGCCAACGACCACGCGCTCCGCGTCTACAACGGCGACTCCGGGGTCGTCGTCGACACCCCTGCCGGTCGCCGCGTCGCGCTGCCGGGCGCGCAGGCGGCCGACGGCCCGCGCTTCCTGGCCCCGGCGCGCCTCGGCGACGTGGAGACCATGCACGCGATGACCATCCACAAGTCCCAGGGCGGGCAGGCCGAGCACGTCACCGTGCTGCTCCCCGACGCCGAGTCCCGCCTGCTCACGCGCGAGCTCTTCTACACCGCCGTCACGCGCGCCCAGACGCTCGTCACGGTGGTCGGCGAGGAGGAGTGGGTCCGCGCCGCCATCGGCCGACGTGCCCAGCGGGCGAGCGGGCTCGCCGTACGCCTCGCCGGGGCGGGATAGCCTCGGCCTGTGCCCTACCTGCTTCGTGTGCGACTGCCCGACGTCCCTGGCTCGCTGGGCCGCGTCGCCAGCGCGATCGGCGAGGCGGGCGGCGACATCGAGGCGATCGAGATCGTCGAGAAGAACGACGGGTACGCCGTCGACGACGTGCTCCTCGAGACCGCCCCCGGCACGATGCCCGACTCGATCGTCTCCGCGTGCGCGCAGCTCGACGGCGTGAGCGTGCTGTGGGTCAACCGCTACGCCGCCGGCGGCAACCTCTTCCTCGACCTCGAGGTGGTCGAGGCGCTCACCGAGGACCCCTCGTCGGCGTGCGAGCGGATCGTCGACCTGCTCCCCGTGACGTTCCGGGTGGACTGGGCCGCGCGGGTCGATCGCTCGGGGCGGATCGTCCATGCGAGCGGCTCGGGGCCCGAGTCGCTCGACTGGGTCGAGGTGCCCGGGCCCGTCCGCCTTCCCGGGGACGACATGTACGTCGTGGTCGCGGCGCCGTTCACGGACGACGTCGTGCTGATGGGCCGTCGCGGCGGCCCGGAGTTCCTCGACTCCGAGCTCGCGCGGCTCGGGCACCTGCTGGGGCTCGCGGCCACCGTCAACAAGGTGACCTGAGGCGCCTCAGCCCACGGGCGGGTAGGGCGCGTCTCTGAGCACCCGCGCCAGGTGCGCGACGTGGGCGGCGAGCGTCTTGTTCGTCGTCGCGGTCTCCTCGGGCGTGGAGTCCAGGTCCTTGTAGTCGACGGCCTGCATGGCCTGGCCGACCCAGTAGGTGGCGCTGCTCGCTGCGATGGTGAACCCGACGTCGTTCAGCGCCTGGAACACCTGCGCCGTGACGTGGTGGGCGCCGTCCTCGTTGCCGACGACCCCGAGACCCGCGACCTTGCCGTACGTCAGCAGACGTCCCTGCTCGTCCGTCTCGGAGAGCTCGGCGTCGAGCCGCTCGAGGACCATCTTGCACACCGCGGAGGCCTGGCCGAGCCAGATGGGGGTGACGATCACGAGGATCTCGGCCTCCAGCATCAGCGCGCGGAGAGCCGGCCAGCCGTCGCCGTCCCCCTCGTCGGTGGTGACCCCGAACCGCACGTCCTCGTCGATCACCCGCTTCATCTGCCCCTGCACGCCGTGCTCGGCGAGGGCGGCGAGGATCTGGGTGCCGAGCAGGTCGCTGCTGGACTCCTCCGACCCTCGCTTCAGCGTGCAGTTCAGGACGAGGGCGGTGAGGTCGCTCATCGGCGGGGAGTACCCCGCCGTCCCAGGGGCATACGGCGCACGGCTACGGGTACGCCTGCCCGTCAAGCCCCACGACGGAGGGACGAGTCGATGACCACGAACGAGATGCCGGACATGCCCGAGGCACCCGAGACGGCCGCACCGGCCGGCGACCCCGAGGCCGACGACCTGGCGCTCGCCGAGCCGGACGGCACGACTGACCCGGAGACCACGGCACACGAGGACCTCGACCTCGAGACGCTCGCGCACGCCGACGACGCAGACCAGGAGGCGCTGGCGGGACACCTCGCCGAGGGTCGGCTCGACGGGCAGGAGGACGGTCGCCTCCTCGACTGAGGTCGCGACCGTGGGTCAGGCGCGCTCGAGCAGGAAGAGCGGGATCAGCCGCTCGGTCCTCTCGGCGTACGACGCGTACGTCGGCCACGTGGCCACGGCCCGCTCCCACCACTCCTCGCGCTCGGGACCGCTGAGCTCGCGGGCCAGGTAGGTGTGCTTCTCCGCCCCGTCCTGGAGCTCGACCTCGGGGTGGTGGCGGACGTTGTCCGCCCACGCGGGGTCCTCCGCCGCCGCGCCGTTCGAGGCCACGGCGAGGTAGGCGCCGTCGTGCTCGACGCGCATGACGGGGTTCTTGCGGAGGTGTCCGCTGCGGGCCCCGACCGAGGTGACGACCACGACCGGGTAGTCCGTCCCGGGGAGGGTGCCACCCTCCCGCCCGTCGCTGGCCTCGTACTCCTCGACGTTCTTGCGCACCCACTCGGACGCGCTGGGGACGTAGGTGCCGGTGAGTGCCATGCCCCCAGGACACCACGCCGCTCCTCCGGATTCCAGGGGCGACCTCAACCGGGCACGGTCGCCTCGACGGCCGGAGGACGGGAGAGTGGGGCGGCCGCTCGCGACCCCACCGTCGCCCACAGCACCCCGCCGACGACCAGCACCCCGCCGAGCAGCTCGAGCAGCGCGGGCCGGTCGCCGAGCACCCACCAGCCCGCGAGCAGCCCGGTGACCGGGACGAGCATCGAGAACGGCGCGACCGTGCCGGCGGGGTGCCGCGCCATCAGCCAGACCCAGATGCCCGACCCCACGATCGTCCCGAGCAGGATCGTGTAGCCGAGCCCGGCCCACGCGAGCGCCACCTCCGCCCCGGCGGGACCTGCGAACGACGCGGCGATCGCGCCGGGCCCCTCGACCGCGAGCGACAGCGCGAACATCGGCAGCGGCGGCACGACGGACATCCACAGCGTCAGGTGCAGCGGGTTCGGGGCGGCGGCCTGCCGGCTGGCGAGGTTGCCGAACGCCCAGCCCAGGCCGCCCAGGACCACCAGGACGAACGGCACCCAGCCGGTGTCAGTGGCCCGCGCGAGACCCACCAGGGCCAGGCCGCTCACCGCGACGGCGACCCCGGCGGCGCGCCGGGCCGTCAGCCGCTCGCGCAGCAGGAGCGCACCGAGCAGCACGGTGAACGGAGCCGACGACTGCAGCACGAGCGAGGCGAGACCGGCGGGGAAGCCGGCCGCCATGCCGAGGTAGAGCCCGATGAACTGCAACGTCCCGAACCCCGCGCCGTACCCGAGGAGCCACCGGAGCGGGACCTGCGGGCGCGGGACCAGCAGGATCGTGGGCACGGCGATGAGGGCGAAGCGCAGACCGACGAGGAACAGCGGCGGGAACTGCTGGAGGGACGCGTGGATCGCCAGGAAGTTGAGACCCCACAGCACCGAGACCAGCACGGCGAGCAGGACGTGGCGGGGCGGCATGGCACGAGCGTCGGGCCGGAACACTCGTCACGTCCAGCGAAATGATCCGCGCTGACTCATTAGGCTGGCTTCATGAACGTCGCCCACCTCGAGCTGCTGCGCGAGCTCAGCGTCCGGGGCAGCCTCGCCGCGGTGGCCGCGGCCACGAACCGCACCCCCTCGGCCGTGTCGCAGCAGCTGCGGACCGCCGAGCGCGAGCTCGGTGTGGCACTGGTCGAGCGTGTGGGACGCGGCCTGCGGCTGACCGCGGAAGGGCGGCTCCTCGCGGACAGCGCGGACGAGGTGACCGACCTGCTGGCGCAGGTGAGGGCACGGCTGGAGCAGCGCGTGGGCGAGCCCCGGGGCAGGGTGCGGATCGGGACGCTCCCCTCTGCCGGGACAGCGCTGCTGCCGCCCCTGCTCCACCGCCTGCGGGGCACCGAGATCGAGCTCGACCTCGACGACTTCGACCTCGCCGAGGCCGACTACGCCGCCCGCACGCTCGATGCCGACGTCGTCATCGCGCACAGCCTCACCGGACGGTTCCCGCCCGGCGTCGACGGACTGACCTGCCGGGTGCTGGCCCGGGAGCCGATCGACGTCGCCCTGCCGTCGGGTCACCCGCTGGCCGAGCACGAGAGGCTCCGGCCGGCGGACCTGCGAGGGACGACCTGGATCGGGGTCCCGGTGGGCTATCCCTTCGACACCATCCTGCAGGCGGTGGAGCGAGCCAACGGCGAGCACCTGGAGCGGTGGGTGCGGCTGCGGGACAACCGGATGATCGAGTCGCTGGTCCGCGAGGGCGCCGGCCTCGCGCTCCTCCCCCGCTTCACCACCCCGGCGGGCCGTGGGCTGGTCACCCGGCCGCTCGCCGGCGTGCGGTCCGCCCGCACGGTCTCCGCGCTGTGCCGGCGCGACCGCTACGCGCGCCTCGTCGTACGGCGGGTGGTGGACGAGCTGGTGGCCATCGGACGGGAGCTCTGAGGCGGCCCCTCTCCCGCGGTGGTTCAGGGCAGGACGGTCGCCCCCGTCCCGCGAGCACGACCGTGTGCCACTGAACTACCCTCGCGGCCATGACTGCCATCGAGGGTGTGAGCGAGATCTTCGACGCCGACGCCTGGGACGTCGTCCCCGGCTTCGACGACCTCACCGACCTGACCTACCACCGCGCCCGCGAGCACGGCACGGTCCGGATCGCCTTCGACCGTCCCGACGTGCTCAACGCCTTCCGCCCCCACACCGTCGACGAGCTGCTCCGCGCCCTCGAGCACGCCCGCACCAGTGCCGACGTGGGGTGCGTCCTGCTCACCGGCAACGGACCGAGCGCCAAGCACGGCACGTGGGCCTTCTGCACCGGCGGCGACCAGCGGATCCGCGGTCGGGCGGGCTACCAGTACGAGACGGCGGGTCATGACGACGCGGGAGCGGACCCCAACCCCATCGACAAGGCGCGGCTCGCACGCCTGCACATCCTCGAGTGCCAGCGGCTGATCCGGTTCATGCCCAAGGTCGTGATCTGCGTGGTCCCCGGGTGGGCCGCCGGCGGCGGGCACAGCCTGCACGTCGTCGCCGACCTGACGCTCGCGAGCCGGGAGCACGCCCGCTTCAAGCAGACCGACGCCGACGTCGGCTCCTTCGACGGCGGCTACGGGTCGGCGTACCTCGCCCGCCAGGTCGGCCAGAAGCGGGCGCGCGAGATCTTCTTCCTCGGCGACGAGTACGACGCGGAGGAGATGCACCGGATGGGCGCGGTCAACAAGGTCGTCGACCACGCGGACCTCGAGCGTGAGGCGCTGGAGTGGGGGCGCAAGATCAACGGCAAGAGCCCGACGGCGCAGCGGATGCTCAAGTACTCGTTCAACCTCCTCGACGACGGCCTGGTCGGGCAGCAGCTCTTCGCCGGCGAGACGACGCGGCTGGCGTACATGACCGACGAGGCCCTCGAGGGGCGCGACCAGTTCCTCGAGAAGCGCGAGCCCGACTGGTCGCCGTACCCCTGGTACTACTGAGGCAGCGACGTTGGGCGAGCTCCCGCCGTCCCGGGCCGGGACGAGTCCGACAGCCGACGTGACGCCGACGGCTGAGGAGCGCGCGACCGGGGGACATCCGAGTCGCCAGGTGGCTCGGATCCTCCCCGATCAGGGACGTGAGCCTCCGGTCGGCGGGTCCGGCCGTCGCGCCGGCGGACGAGGTGGCACATGAGCTCTCGCGGCCAGGACGTCAGCCGCTCCAAGCACCTGTCCCTCGTGCTGCGACACCGGCCCGGCTCGGTCGGGGTCGAGCTCGACCCGCACGGCTGGGTCGACGTCGCCGTCCTGATCGACGCCCTGGCCGCCCACGGCACCGCCATCACCCGCGCCGACCTCGAGCGGGTGGTCAGCACCAACGACAAGCAGCGGTTCGAGTGGGACCGTGACGGCGACCGGATCCGCGCCCGGCAGGGTCACTCCGTCGAGGTCGACCTCGACCTGCAGGAGGCAGCGCCGCCGCCGGTGCTCTACCACGGGACGCCGCGACGCAACGTCGACTCGATCCTCGCGACCGGGCTGGAGCGACGGGGGCGGCACCACGTCCACCTGTCCGCGGACGTCCCGACGGCCGTACGCGTGGGGGCGCGCCGCGGCGACGCGGTGGTCGTCGCCGTCGCCGCCGCGGCGATGCGACGGGACGGCCAGACGTTCTGGCTCTCCACCAACGGCGTCTGGCTCACCGACCACGTCCCTGCCGCGCACCTGCGCCTGCTGGCTCGGGAGTGACCGCGCGGGCGGTCGCTGCACCGGCGTCCAGGAGGTGGAGCTCGTCAGCACCGGCAGGCTCCCTGCCCATCCCGGCCGTGCCGAGCGGTGCGTGAGGCAGGTCCTCCCCGTCGAGAAACGTGCCCTGCTCACCGCCCCGCTCGCCGTACCGCTGTCGGCGGTGCGTGAGGCAGGTCCTCCGCACCCAGAAGCCTGCGCTACTCACCGCCCCGCCGAGGCTCCGTTCACTCCCGACGATGAACGAACACGCGGCCCCGCATTCGCCGACGGGGGAAAGGCGATTGACCCTCCCCACGGCCGCACCCACACTGGTCACCACGCGTCAGCCCGGGCGGGCCGACGATCGTCGGTTACCTCTCCGGACCTGGGAGTCGGGGGTTCGAGTCCCTCTCGGCGCCTCGGCGTCGATAGCTCAGACGGGTAGAGCACCAGGCTGTACGGCGATCACCACCCCGCCCGCCCGGGCTCGCGCGTCGCCCGCCGCCGTGTCCATGGCCGCAGGCACCGCCGGAAGACACCGCCGGAAAACCCGTTGCCTGCCAGGGTGTGTAGACCCCTACACTCCTGTCCACAAGAGAACACGAGGTCCGGGTGGGCCGGGGACTGTCGGTTACCACTCCTCATGGCCAGGATGCGGGTTCGAGTCCCGTCGCAGCACTGCTGTGTAGCTCAATCGGCAGAGCAGGACTCCGGCAGTCAGCACATGCCCACCCGACCCTCGTGACTCTCCTGGTCCAGAGCGGCGGGCCGACGCAGATCGGTGATCACTCTCTGTAAAAGAGTTCTCCTCCCACGAAGGAGGAGAGCAGCCCGGGCAGCCGGGCATGGTCGGTCCGCACCTCTTCGCCCGTCGCTCCTCGGACCTCCAGCACCACCACACAGCACCACCACCCAGCACCACCACGAGCACCACCCACACCCACGAAAGGAACGACGATGGACGTGCTGCGCGCCTTCAACCTGCGCCGCACCGAGCAGACCTCCCGTGCCGACGCTCGCCAGCGGAGGAACTCCGCCGGCGGCTTCACGTTCACGCTGGACGACCCTGCGCGGCTGCGCCGGTTCCTCGTGCTCGGCGTGGACGGCGGGACCTACTACGCCGCTCCGCAGCAGCTCGCTGCCGAGAACGTCGAGGTCCTCGTCCGCATGGCGGAGTCCGACCCGGAGACCCTGGTCGCCACCATCGTCGAGGTGTCCACGGGCGGTGCCGCGCCGAAGCAGAACCCGGCGCTGTTCGCCCTCGCGTACGCCGCCTCGGTGCCCGCGTCCTCGGCGCTGGCGCTCGCCGCGCTGCCGCAGGTCGCGCGGACCGGGACGCACCTGTTCCAGTTCGCGACGTACGTCGAGCAGTTCCGCGGCTGGGGCCGGGGGCTCCGTCGGGCGGTGGCCTCCTGGTACACCGACAAGGACGCCGGTGCGCTGGCGTACCAGGCGGTGAAGTACCGGCAGCGGGACGGCTGGACGCACCGCGACCTGCTGCGCCTGTCGCACCCGGTCGCGACCGTCCCCGAGCTGAAGGACACCTTCGCCTGGATCGTCAACGGGTCCGTCGGCGAGCAGGTCCCGGCGCTGGTCGAGGGGTTCGTGCAGGCCCAGGCCGCCACCTCGGTGGCGGACTGGACGCGGCTCGTGCGCTCCCACCGGCTGTCGTGGGAGATGCTGCCCGACGCGGCGCTCACCGAGGCGGCTGTCTGGGACGCCCTGCTCGACGTGGGCGTGCCGCAGACGGCGCTGATGCGTCAGCTGCCGCGGCTGACCCGGCTCGGGCTCCTGCCCGAGGCGGGCGGGCGGACCGACGAGGTGACCGCGCAGCTCACGGACGCGGGCCGCCTGCGGTCCGCGCGGGTCCACCCGGTCAACGTGCTGGTCGCCCAGCGGACCTACTCCTCGGGGCGTTCCGCACGCGGAGCAGGGACGTGGGAGCCGACCCAGAAGGTCGCCGACGCACTCGATGCGGCGTTCTACGCGGCGTTCGGGGCGGTCGAGCCGTCCGGCACGCGCACGCTGCTGGCGGTCGACGTGTCCGGGTCGATGGGGGTCCCCGTCTCCGGCATGCCGATCACGGCCCGGGAGGCCTCCGCCGCCCTGGCGCTGGTGCAGCTGGCGACGGAGCCGCACGCCTCGGCGTACGGCTTCACCACGGACGGCAGCCGGAGCTGGCACTCGTCGGTGCTCGAGCCGCTGCGGATCTCGCCGCGTCGGCGTCTCGACGACGCGCTGGCGGTGGTGGACGCGATGCCGATGTCGGGGACCGACTGCGCGCTGCCGATGGTGCACGCGACGCGCAAGCGTCTCGAGGTCGACACCTTCGTGGTCTACACGGACAACGAGACCTGGGCAGGCGACATCCACCCGCACCAGGCGCTCGAGGCCTACCGGCAGGCGTCCGGGATCGCCGCGAAGCTGGTCGTCGTCGGCATGACGGCGACCGAGTTCTCCATCGCGGACCCGAGCGACGCGGGCATGCTCGACGTGGTCGGTCTCGATGCCGCGGTCCCGTCGCTGATCACCGAGTTCGCGCGTGGGACCTGAACGACCTGCCAGGCAGGACGGCGCCGGCGCCGACCCCCTCACCGGGGTCGGTCGCCGGCGTCGTGCCGGTTCCGGGTCGGGTACGGCGGACGCTCGCGCCGCCCGCGCCCGCGAGCTGCACCGCAAGGCCGCCGAGGCCGACGCGCTGGCGGCCCGCAGCCGCGCCGAGAGGGACCGGCTGATGCTCCAGCTCCGCGCCGAGGACCCGCGCCGGTGGAGCTACTCGGCCCTCGCGCAGGCGATCGGGTGCAGCCGCGAGCTGGTCGCGCTGGTCGTCCGGCGACAACGCTGACGACACCTCATCCACACAGACCGACGTCGACCGAAGGGAACGCCCGGACCCGGGCACACTGAGCCAGTGCTGATGACCGTGACCACCACCCACGCCCCGGCGACCGACCTGGGCTACCTGCTCCACAAGCACCCCGACCGGGTGCAGGAGTTCAGCAGGTCCTTCGGCACCGCGACCGTGTTCTACCCCGAGGCCACCGAGGACCGCTGCACCGCCGCCCTGGTCCTCGACGTCGACCCGGTGCGGCTCGCGCGGTCGCGGGCCAAGAACGCACCGGACTTCAGCCTCGCCCAGTACGTCAACGACCGCTCGTACGCCGCCTCGTCGCTGCTCAGCGTCGCGATGGCGGACGTCTTCAGCACCGCCCGCAGCGGCACCTGCCGGTCGCGGCAGGAGCTCGCCGACACGGCGATCCCCCTGGAGATCGCGATCCCCGTGCTGCCGTGCCGCGGCGGGCCGGAGATCGCCCACCGGCTCTTCGAGCCCCTCGGCTGGACGGTCGAGGCCGAGCCCGTCCCGCTGGACGACGCGTTCCCCGAGTGGGGCGCCTCCCGCTACGTGCGGCTGCGGCTGACCGGCACGGTGCGGCTCGCGGACGCGCTCAACCAGCTGCACGTGCTGCTGCCGGTGCTCGACGAGTCCAAGCACTACTGGCAGGGCCCCGACGAGGTCGACAAGCTGATGCGGTCCGGCGAGGGCTGGCTGGCGGCGCACCCGGAGGCGCAGCTCATCACGCGCCGCTACCTCGGCCGCCGCGGCGGCCTCACGCGTGCCGCGCTCACCCGGCTGGCCGAGCTGGGGGACGACGTCGAGGAGAGCCTGGAGCCTGCGGAGGACGAGGAGGTCGAGCAGCCGGAGGAGAAGCGCGTCCCGCTCAACACCCAGCGGCACGACGCGGTGCACCAGGCGCTCCTCGACCTCGGCGCGAGGTCGGTCATCGACCTCGGCTGCGGTCCGGGCCAGTTCCTCCAGCGCCTGGTCCGGACGGCGGCGTTCACGCGCGTCGCCGGCTGCGACGTGTCCACCCGGTCGCTCCAGCACGCCGCCCGGCGGCTGCGCCTGGACCGGATGAGCGAGCGCCAGGCGGAGCGCGTCGAGCTCTTCCAGAGCGCCCTGACCTACGAGGACGACCGCTTCGGCGGCTTCGACGCCGCCGTGCTGATGGAGGTCGTCGAGCACGTCGACCCGTCCCGGCTCGAGGCGCTCGAGCGCGTCGTGCTCGGGGCGGCGAAGCCGGGGGCGGTCGTGGTGACCACCCCCAACGCGGAGTACAACGTGCTCTACGAGGGTCTCGTCGGCATGCGGCACCCGGACCACCGCTTCGAGTGGACCCGGCCCGAGTTCGCCGCCTGGTGCGACCGGGTCGCGGCGACGTACGGCTACGAGGTCGAGCGGCACGGCGTCGGGGAGCCCGACGAGGCGCTGGGCACGCCGACCCAGATGGCCGTGTTCCGGCGCGAGGAGACCAGCGATGACTGAGGCGGAGCGGACGGTCACCGTGCCGGCGATGGGGCTGGTCGTCCTCGTCGGCGTGTCCGGGAGCGGGAAGTCGACCTTCGCGCGGACCCACTTCAAGCCGACCGAGGTCGTCTCGAGCGACTTCTGCCGTGGCCTCGTCGCGGACGACGAGAACGACCAGTCGGCGACGCCGGACGCGTTCGACGTCCTCCACTACATCGTCGGGACGCGCCTGCGCCGCGGGCTGCTGACCGTCGTGGACGCCACCAACGTGCAGCCGGAGTCCCGGGCAGCGCTCGTGAGGCTGGCCAGGAGCCACGACGTGCTGGTCGACGCGGTCGTCATCGACGTACCCGAGTCGGTCGCGGCCGCGCGCAACAAGGGGCGTGCGGACCGCAGCTTCGGCGACCACGTCGTCGCCCGCCAGCAGCGCGACCTCAAGCGCTCGCTGAGACGGCTCACCAAGGAGGGCTTCCGCCGGGTGCACGTCCTCCGCGGCACGGAGGAGGTCGAGGCGGTCGAGATCGTCCGCGAGCGCCCCTGGAACGACCGACGGGACGTCCGCGGGCCGTTCGACGTCGTCGGCGACGTGCACGGCTGCGCGTCCGAGCTGCGGACGCTGCTCACCCGGCTCGGCTGGGTGCTCACGTACGACGGCGACCGGGCGGTCGACGCCGTGCACCCCGAGGGCCGTCAGGCCGTGTTCGTCGGCGACCTCGTCGACCGCGGACCGGACACCCCCGGGGTGCTGCGGCTCGTCATGGGCATGGTCGCGAGCGGCAGCGCGCTCTGCGTCTCCGGGAACCACGAGGCCAAGCTCGTGCGCGCGCTCCGCGGCGCCGAGGTCACGGTCTCCCACGGGCTCGCCGAGTCGCTGGCCCAGCTCCAGGGCGAGCCCGAGGACTTCCGACGCGCGGCCCTCGACTTCATGGACGGGCTGATCGCCCACTACGTCCTCGACGAGGGTCGGCTCGTGGTCGCCCACGCGGGCCTCAAGGAGGCCTACCACGGTCGTTCGTCGGGCCGGGTGCGCGCCTTCGCGCTCTACGGCGACACCACCGGTGAGACCGACGAGTACGGCCTCCCGGTCCGCTACCCGTGGGCGCGCGAGTACCGCGGGAAGGCCATGGTGGTCTACGGCCACACCCCCGTCCCGACCGCGGAGTGGGTCAACAACACGATCTGCCTCGACACCGGGGTGGTCTTCGGCGGCGAGCTGACGGCCCTGCGCTACCCGGAGCGCGAGATCGTGTCCGTGCCTGCCGAGCAGGAGTGGTACGAGCCGGTCCGGCCGCTGACCCCCGCCGTGGTCGAGCGGGAGCCGTCGGTGCTGCGGATCGACGACGTCGCCGGCACACGGTGGCTCGAGACGACCCACGCGGGCAAGGTGAAGGTGCCGGAGGAGAACGCCGCCGCGGCGCTGGAGGTGATGAGCCGGTTCGCCGTGGACCCGCGCTGGCTGGTCTACCTGCCGCCGACCATGTCGCCCGTCGCGACGTCCCGGCTCGACGGCTACCTCGAGCACCCCGACCAGGCGTTCGAGGAGTACGCCGGGTGGGGCGTCACCCGCGTGGTGTGCGAGGAGAAGCACATGGGGTCGCGAGCCGTCGCCGTCGTCGCGAGGGACGCCGGGGTGGCGGAGCGCCGGTTCGGCGTCACCGACGGGTCCACCGGTGTGGTGCACACCCGGACGGGCCGGCCGTTCTTCGCCGACACCAGCGAGCTCGTCGACCGGCTGCGCGCCGCCGCCGCTCCGCTGTTCGCGTCGCTGGACACCGACTGGCTCGCCCTCGACTGCGAGCTCCTCCCGTGGTCCGCGAAGGCGCTGGACCTCATCCAGACGCAGTACGCCTCGGTCGGGGCGGCCGCGCGCGGCGCACTGCCCGAGGTCCGGTCGGCCCTCGCGCAGGCGGCCGGGCGCGGGCTGGACGTCGGCGCGCTATCGGCGCGGACGGAGCGTCGCCTGGGGAACGCCGAGGCGTTCCGCGACGCGTACGCCGCCTACGTCCGGCCGACCGACGGGCTGGAGGGCGTGACCATCGCACCGTTCCAGGTCCTGGCCGCGGAGGGTCGCACCCTGGCGCTGACCGAGACCCACGAGTGGCACCTCGCCGAGCTCGCGCGCCTCCGGGACGACCTGGTCACGCCGACGCGCCACCGCTTCGTCGACCTGTCGTCGGAGCGTGAGCGCGCCGAGGCCGTCGACTGGTGGCTGGGGCTCACCGAGGCGGGCGGCGAGGGGATGGTGGTGAAGCCGGCCCACCTCGTGGGCGGCCGGGTGCAGCCGGGTCTCAAGGTCCGTGGACGGGAGTACCTCCGGATCATCTACGGCCCCGACTACACCGACTCCCTCGACGTGCTGCGCCAGCGCCACCTCGGCAGGAAGCGTCAGCTCGCGCAGCGTGAGCACGGCCTGGGCCTCGACGCCCTCGCCGGCTTCGTCGAGGGGCGGCCGCTGTGGCAGGTGCACCAGGCGGTCTTCGCCGTGCTGGCGCTCGAGTCCGAGCCCGTCGACCCGCGGCTGTGACCGGCATCGGCGGCGGCCGTCCGCGACGCGGGAGGAGACTGGAGACGTGAACATCGTCGTCCTCACCGGTGCCGGCATCTCCGCGGAGAGCGGGGTGCCGACCTTCCGCGACGCGGACGGGCTGTGGGAGGGGCACGACCCGATGACGGTCGCGACCCCCGAGGCGTTCGCGGCCGACCCCGACCTGGTCCACCGCTTCTACGACGAGCGCCGGGCGGTCCTGCCACGCGTGCAGCCCAACGCAGCCCACCGGGCGCTCGCACGGCTGGAGGCGGCGCTGGGCGACGACCTGCACCTCGTCACCCAGAACGTCGACGACCTGCACGAGCGGGCCGGATCCCGGCAGGTGCACCACATGCACGGCCGCCTCCGCGCCGCCTGGTGCACCGCCTGCGACAGTCGTCACGACTGGGGTGACCCCCTCCTCGACCGGCCGCCGTGTCCGACGTGCGGCAGCCGGACGCTGCGTCCCGACGTCGTCTGGTTCGGCGAGGTGCCCCACGACATGGACGTCGTGGAGGAGCGGCTGTGGGCCTGCGACCTCTTCGTCTCGATCGGCACGTCCGGCCTGGTCCACCCCGCAGCCGCTTTCGTCCACTGGTCTCGCGGCGACACCCTCGAGCTCAACCTCGACGCCAGCGCCGGATCCACCGACTTCGCCCGGTCCCGGCGCGGACCGGCGACCGAGCTGGTCCCGGCCTGGGTCGACGAGGTGCTCGGCTGACTCTCGCGTTCGCCTGCGGCGGGCCGCCGTACGTGGTGGGATGCCTGAGGTCCGTCAACGTGGGGAGAAGTGATGCGGGACGTCAAGCGGGGGACGCGCACGGCTGCGGTCGGAGCGGTCGTCATCGCCCTGGCCGGGTGCGGCGCGGTGGACAGCGTGCGCTACCCCTACGCCAAGGAGAGCGCGGACCGGATCTTCCTCGACTCCGTCGTCGCCACGAAGGAGCTCACGTCGGTTCGGCTGTCCGGGTTCCTCGACAAGCGTGGAGAGCCCCGCCTCGGCTTCAACCTCCTGGACGCCGAGGGTGGCGTCTGCGGCGGCACGATGTCCTTCTCGACGGCGGACTTCGACGTCGTCCTGACGTCCGACACCATCTACTTCCAGGGCAGCGCGGGGAGCTGGCAGCAGTTCCCGGAGGTCTCGCGCGAGGAAGCCATCGCCGTGGCTCCGATCCTCGCCGACCGTTGGATCTCGGCGCCGCTCGACAAGGCTCCGGGCCCCGATCCGGGCCCTGCGTGCCGTTTCGTGGAGGAGCTGCTCACTCCTGCGGAGCAGAAGGCCGTCGACGAGGGAGAGGTGCCGGAGAACCTCGAGGTCACCAACGAGGGCCTGTCCGAGGCTGCCGGCATGAAGGCCGTCAAGCTCGAGGTCGTCGACAAGTCGGGGTCCAGCGACGTCTGGGTCTCCGTCGACGAGCCGCACTACATCATCAAGATCGCCGGGCAGGCGAAGAAGGGCTCGTTCGACATCGTCTTCTCCGACTACGACTTCCAGGGCGAGATCCGGGTGCCCAGGAAGAAGGAGCTCCTCGACCTGGACGAGCTCACGGCCGAGGACCTCGCCCGCGGTTCCGCCTGAGGGCCACGCGGCGCTCAGCGCGCAGTCAGGACCGGCAGCCGCACGGTGACGGTCGTCCCGACGCCGAGCTCGGAGTCGAGCGAGACCGTGCCGCCGTGCCGCTCCACGATGCGCCGCACGATGACCAGCCCCAGACCCGTCCCCGGGCGCTGGAGCGCGCCGGGGTTGGTGGAGCGGAAGAAGTCGGTGAAGAGCCGCACCTGGTCGCCGGCGGAGATGCCGATGCCCTGGTCGGCACAGGTGAACCGCACCTCGTCGCCCTCGGCGACCAGCTCGACGAGGACGAGGCCGCCGCGGTCGGAGTACTTCACCGCGTTGCTGACGAGGTTGCCCAGCGCCGCCGACAGGTCGTCGTGGTCGCCGGTGACCCACAGGCCGTCCTCGCAGCTGCACACCAGCTTGACCCCGACGACGTCGGCCACCGCGCGGGTGGCGTCGGCGACGTCCGTCACGAGGTGGGTCAGGTCGACGGGGGCGCCGGCCGAGGTGGTCGGGGTGATGCCGACCCGGGAGAGGGTGCCGAGGTCGTCGAGGAGCCGCTCCATCCGCAGGGTGCCGCGGTCGATGGCCGCCAGCATCTGCTGCTGCTCGTCGTCCTCGACCATGAGCTGGAGGAGCTCGACGTTGGCGGCCACGACGGCCAACGGGTTCTTGAGCTCGTGGGACACGGTCCGGGCGAACTCGCTGCGCTCCGCGTCCACGCGACGCAGCTCGGCGACCAGCTCGGCCTCGCGCTCGAACGCGCGGGCCAGCCGGATGGCACGACCGACGTCGTGACCGACGGCCTGGGCCGCCTGCGACTCGGCCTCGGTCCAGCGCATCTCCCGGCGCATCACCAGCAGGTGCCCGACCGGCTCGTCGGCGTCGCCGAGCGGCAGGCAGACCAGGGTCGCCGCACCCCACTCGGCGAGGTGCTCGGAGAGCCGGGACCCGATCTCGCGCTCGAGCTCGTCGTCCCCCCACACGGCGTGCGGCTCGACGATCACGACGCTGCTGCGCTGCCACGCGCGCCGGGCGGCAGCGTCGAGGGCGGCGACGAGGTCGTGGGGGCAGCCCTCCATCGTGTCGCCGTACGCCGCCCCCACCGGGTCGAAGAGGCGCACCCCCAGGCTGCTGGCCCGCAGCCCCTTCTCCAGGTGGGGGCGGGCAGCCTCCAGGAACCCGGCGACACCGGTCCGGCTCGAGAGGCCGTGGACGGCGTCGCGGGTGGCGTCGGTGAGCCGCGCGCGGCTCGCGAAGGCCTCCCGCTCGAAGGCGGTCAGCACCGCCCGCAGCGGGAGCGCGAGGTCGTCGCTCAGCTGGGCCAGCTCGGCGTCGGTGAGCCGCTTCCCGCTGAGGGGCTCGTCCAGGAAGAGCAGTCCGGAGAGCCGGCCGCGGTCGTCGGTGACGCGGGCGACGAGCATGTCGTCGGCCTGCCAGACGGTCGGGTCGTCGCTCGCGGGCAGGTCGGGGATGACGGAGTAGGGGTCGAGGGCGGCCGAGGCCTCGTCCGTGAACCACTCTCCGGCCACGAACGTGAGCCGGCCGTAGTCGGCGCCGAGGTCGAGGACCTGGCGCATGGCCGCCAGCGGGCGGGCACGGCCGACGTACCGCTCGTCGCTGTCACGGGCGGCGGCGATGGCGACGAACTCGAGCATGTCGTCGGCCCGGAGGACCTCGATGGCGCACGTCGCGAAGCCGGCCCGGGTGCTGACGTCCTTGGCCAGGAGGTGGAGCGCCCCGCGTGCGCCGGCGTCGCCCCAGGTCAGCGCGCGCGACCGCGGCGAGCCGCTGTCGGGGCCGTCGCCGTCCACTGGACCTCCATGCCTCACGTCCGAAGACCTCTGCTCCCACAGGGTGACAGAGACCACGCTCCGCTGTCCGCGGAATCGCCCATCCGCACCGCCCGCGGGAGCGGTCGCGAAATCGGTCGGCGGCCCACATGACCCGCGGGTAACATGGGGGCATGAAGCGCGAGATCTACGACGAGGACCACGAGGCGTTCCGCTCCTCGGTCAAGGAGTTCCTGGACCGCGAGGTCGTGCCCCACCTCGACTCCTACGCCACCAACCACGGGCTCGACCGCGAGTTCTGGCTGGCGGCCGGCAAGCAGGGGTACCTCGGCCTGGAGATCCCCGAGGAGTACGGCGGCTCCGAGGCGGGCGACTACCGCTTCAACGCCGTGCTGACCGAGGAGCTGGCCAAGGTCAACATGACCCTGCCGAGCTGCCTCGGCATCCACGCCGACATCGTCGCGCCCTACCTCGTCCACCTCACCACCGAGGAGCAGAAGCAGCGCTGGCTCCCCCGCTTCTGCTCCGGCGAGCTGGTCACCGCGATCGGCATGACCGAGCCCGGCGGCGGCTCCGACCTCGCCAACCTCCGGACGACGGCGGTGCGCGACGGCGACGGGTGGGTCCTCAACGGCTCCAAGACCTTCATCACCAACGGCGGCTCCGCCGACCTGGTCGTGGTCGCGGCCCGCACCTCGCCCGAGAAGAAGGCCAAGGGCATCTCGCTCTTCGGCGTCGACACCTCGCTGCCGGGCTTCTCGGTCGGGCGGGTGCTCGACAAGGTCGGCCAGGACGAGTCCGACACCGCGGAGCTGGCCTTCGAGAACGTGCGGGTGGGCGAGGAGGACCTGATCGGCCCGCTCGACACCGGCTTCATCTCGATGATGCAGTTCCTCCCGCAGGAGCGCCTGGGCAGCGCGATCACCAACCTCGCGCACGCCCGGCAGATCCTCGACGAGACCATCCAGTACGCCAAGGACCGCAAGGCGTTCGGGCAGCCGATCGGCTCGTTCCAGAACACCCAGTTCCTGCTCGCCGACCTCGTCACGCGCGTCGAGGTCACGCAGGCCTACGTCGACCAGTGCGTCATCGCCCACACCAAGCAGGAGCTCACGCCGGTCGACGCGGCCAAGGCGAAGTGGTGGACGTCGCAGGTCCAGAACGACGTCCTCGACCACTGCGTCCAGGTGCACGGCGGCTACGGCTACATGAACGAGTACCGCGTCGCCCGCGCCTGGCGCGACGCCCGGGTGACGAAGATCTGGGCGGGCTCGAACGAGATCATGAAGATGCTGATCGGGCGCGACCTGGGGCTGTGAGGGGTCCCGTGACGCGGATGTTCGTGGCGGCCGTGCCGCCCGCGGAGGCGGTCGCCCACCTCGACGAGTTCCTCGCCGTACGGCGTGACGCGGCGGCGTACCGCTGGACCGTGCCCGACCAGTGGCACCTCACGCTGGCCTTCGCCGAGGAGGTTCCCGGGCGTGCGCTGGACGCCGTGTCCGAGGGTCTCCAGCACGCGGTCGGCAAGCGGCGCAGCATCCGGGCGCGGCTCGCCGGCGGTGGCGCGTTCCCCCACCCCGACAGCGCCAAGGTGCTGTTCGCCCGGCTGGACACCGACGAGGCCGGGCGCGCCGAGCTGGACCTGCTCGCCGCGGGGTGCCGTACGGCGCTCGCCCGGGCCGGCGCCCGGGTCGACGGCCAACGGTTCCGCGCCCACCTCACGCTCGCCCGGCTCGGCCACCCGGAGAACGTGACCTCGTGGGTGCGTCTCCTCGACGCGTACGAGGGCCCCGAGTGGGAGGTGGACGAGGTCGCGCTGGTGGCGTCGTACCTCGGCGAGGGACCCCGGCGACGCCCGCGCCACGAGGTCGTGGAGACCCACCACCTAGCCTGAAGCGGTGGACCGACCGATCCTGCGCACCCTCCGGACCTCCTTCGTCGACCGGACCCCGCGGGACCACCGGGACAACGACGTGGACCTGCGTCGCCGGCAGATGGTCTGCGTCGTGGTGGTGCTGATCGGAGCCGCGACCCTGGCGTGGTCGCTGCGCATCGAGCCCGGCAGTGTCCTGTTCTACCCCGCGCTCGTCGCGCTGGCCGCGGTGTGGGCCGCGGGTGCCTTCGCCTCCGGGCGGCTCCACCTGGGCCGGATCGGGCTCGTGGACGCCCGCCGTCCGGTGGGTCCGCCGATCCTCATCGGCCTGGCGCTGGTCGCGGTCTTCCTCGCCGGCGCGTTCGTGGTGCGCGAGATCCCCTGGCTGGCCGACCGGGTGCGCGACGTCCTGGACTACGCCGACCAGGGGTCGGTCGCGCTCCTGGTCGTCATCACGATCGTCAACGGGATCGCCGAGGAGCTGTTCTTCCGCGGCGCGCTCTACGCCGCGATCCCACGGCACCCCGTGCTGTGGACCACGCTGGCCTACGGCCTCGCCACGGCCGCCACCGGGAACATCATGCTGGCCTTCGCGGCGCTCTTCCTGGGGGCGGTCGTCGGACTGCAGCGCCGGGCCAGCGGCGGCGTGCTCGCGCCGATCCTCACCCACGTCACCTGGTCGGTGAGCATGCTCCTGCTGCTGCCGCACGTGCTCGGCTGATCCACGTGCTCGGCTGACCCTCGTGCCGGGCTAGCCCCGCGAATCGCCCTCGGCCAGCGCCCGCCGTACGGCCTCGTCGTAGCCGAGCGGCTCGCCCGGCACCACCTCGCGGATCGAGTCGTCCCTGACCAGGACCTCGGTGCCCATCGAGTCGATGAGGTTGCGTCCCGTGGTCGCGTCGACGTCGGTCACCAGCGACAGCCAGAGCGACGAGAGCCGCGGGGTGAGCACCGGCACGGTGACGATCACGACGCGGCTCCCGGTGCGGACCACGGCAGCGCGCTGGAGCATCTCGACGTACGACAGCTGGTCGGGGCCGCCGACCTCGAAGACCCGGTCGAGGGCGTCGGGGTGGTCGGCGACGCCGACGAGGTACCGGACGACGTCGTCCACCGCGATGGGCTGCGTCTTCGTGGTCGCCCAGCGCGGGACCACCATCGCCGGGAGGTTCTTGATGAGCTGGCGGGTGATCTCCCACGAGACCCCTCCGGCACCGACCACGATGGCGGCACGCAGCACCGTGACCGGGACGCCGCCCTCGCCGAGCAGGCCCTCGACCTCGCGCCGGGACCGGAGGTGCGCCGAGAGCTCCTGGTCGTCGGCGCCGAGCCCGCCGAGGTAGACGACCTGGCGGACGCCGGCCTGCGCCGCGGCCTTCCCGAAGGCGCGCGCCGCGGCAGCGTCCTTGCGCTCGAAGTCGTCGTCGTCGAGGGAGTGCACCAGGTAGTAGGCGATCTCGACGTCGGCGAGCGCGCCCACGAGGGACTCGGGGTCGTGCACGTCGCCGTGCACCGCCTCGCCCGGTCCGTCGTACGACTCCGGCCGCCTCGTCATGGCGCGCACCTCGTGGCCGGCCTCGACCAGGGCGGGGACGAGGCGGCGCCCGACGAAGCCGGTGGCGCCGGTGACGAGGACTCGGCTCATGTCGCGACCCTAACCGGCGGCTCGCGACGACCGGCCCCGGCACTGAGCCGAGCCTCACCTTCGTTGCGGGACCACGGCGAGGTCGTCACGATCGTGGGGTGAGCGCGGACATCGGCACCGACGACCAGCCGCAGCACTGGCACGACCACCTCGCCGGTGCCGTCGGCAGCCGGCTCAACTGGCTGCGTGCCGGGGTGCTCGGTGCCAACGACGGGATCGTCTCGACCGCTGGCGTGGTGATGGGCGTCGCCGGTGCGACCGACGACCACGGGGCGATCCTCGTCGCGGGCATCGCGGCCCTGACCGCCGGCGCGCTCAGCATGGGTGCGGGCGAGTACGTCTCGGTCTCGACCCAGCGCGACTCGGAGAGGTCGATCCTGGCCATGGAGGCCGTCGAGCTGGAGCGGATGCCGGAGACCGAGCAGCGCGAGCTCGCCCGGATGTACCGGGAGAAGGGGCTCTCCGCCGACACCGCGGCCCGCGTCGCGGCCGAGCTCACCGCGCACGACGCCCTCGCCGCGCATGCCGACGTCGAGTTCGGGATCGACCCGGACGAGCTCACCAACCCCTGGCACGCCGCCGGCGCCTCGATGCTGGCCTTCACCCTCGGCGCCCTGCTGCCACTGCTGGTGGTCGCGTTCGTCCCCGACTCGCTGCGCCTGGTCCTCACGGTCGCCGTGGTCGCCGTCGCGCTGGCGGTGGCGGGTGCCGTGTCCGCCCGGCTGGGCTACAGCCCCCGGCTCCCGGCGGTGGTCCGCAACGTCTCGGGCGGCCTGCTCGCGATGGGGGTCACCTACCTCATCGGCGTGCTGGCGGGCACCCAGCTCGGCTGACCCCGCTGGTCGGGGAAGGCGCTCCGGCGCCTGTCGCGAGCCCTCAGGAGCGGGCCGGGCCCGTCGAGCCCCGCAGCACCAGCTCGGGCGCGAAGAGGTACTCCCGCGACGCGACGGGCTGTCCGCTGATCGCGTCGGCGAGCGCCGCGACGGCCGTGTTGCCCATCTGGCTCACCGGCTGTCGGACCGTCGTCAGGGGAGGGTCGAGGAAGCCCACGAGCTGGGAGTCGTCGAACCCGACCACCGAGACGTCGGTGGGCACGCAGCAGCCCGCCGCCCGGGCCGCGCGGACGGCCCCGATCGCCATCATGTCCGAGCCGCAGACGATGGCGGTCGCTCCCTGCTCGAGGAGCTGCTTGGCGGCCGCCGCTCCCCCCTCGAGGGAGAAGATCGACTCCGCCATCCACGTCCTCGCCTCCTTGGCGGAGGCGCCGAGGTGGGTGCCGAGCGCGGTGACGAAGCCCTCCCGCTTGCGCCGCGACGGCACGAAGCGCTCGGGGCCGATGGCCAGGCCGATCCGGCGGTGCCCGAGGTGGGCGAGGTGGGACACGGCCAGGTCCATGGCGGCGTGGTCGTCGGCGGAGACGAACGGCGCCCCGACGCCCTCGGCGTACCCGTTGATGAAGACCACCGGGAGCCCCCGCTCGAGCAGGGTGCGGTAGCGGTCGTGGTCGGCGAGGGTGTCGGCGTGCTTGCCGGAGACGAAGACGATGCCGGCGACGCCGTGGTCGAGCAGGGACTCGACGTACTCGTCCTCCGACAGGCTCCCCGGTGACTGCGTGCACAGCACCGGCGTGAACCGTCGTCGGGCCAGCGCGTCCTCGATGACCTGGGCGAAGGCCGGGAAGATCGGGTTCGTCAGCTCCGGCACGACCAGGCCCACCAGCCCGGCGCTGCGCTGCCGCAGCTGGGAGGGGCGTTCGTAGCCGAGGACGTCCAGGGCGATGATCACCGCCTGTCGCGTCGCCTCGCTCACGCCCGGCTTGGAGTTGAGGACACGGCTGACGGTGGCCTCGCTGACGCGGGCCTCCGCAGCGATCTGGGCCAGCGTTGCCATGGTCGGCATTGGAGCAGGTCTTGCAAGCCTTGCGCAAGGGCTTTCATTGTTTGCAAGGTCTTGCTAACCTCCGGTGACCCTGATCACAGCGCCCGCACCCTTGCGCGCCCCATCTCCCCGGGAGAAGCACATGCGTCGACTCAAGGCCGGCACCACCGGTGTCGCCGCCGCCGCCCTCGCCCTCGCGCTTGCCGCGTGTGGCGGAGGCGGTGGTTCGAACGAGAGCAGCACCAGCAACAACAACGAGAGCACCAGCGAGCCCAGCGAGAGCAGCGAGGCCGGGACCGACCTCGAGGCCGAGCTGGTCTGGTGGGACACCTCCGACCCCACCAACGAGGCTCCGGCCTACGACGAGCTCATCGACAAGTTCAACGAGGAGTACCCGAACGTCGAGATCGACCACCAGGTCGTCCCGTTCGACCAGACCCAGAACAAGTTCAAGACGGCCGCCGAGTCCGGCTCCGGGGCCCCGGACATCCTGCGGGCCGAGGTCGCCTGGACCCCCGAGTTCGCCTCGCTGGGCTACCTCTACAACCTCGAGGGCACCGCCGCCCTGGACAACAACTTCCTGGAGACCCCGCTCTCCAGCAACGTCTACGACGGCAAGACGTACGGCGTCCCGCAGGTCACCGACACCCTCGGCCTGATGTACAACAAGGCCCTCTTCGAGAAGGCCGGCCTCGACCCCGAGGCCCCGCCGACCACGTGGGACGAGGTGCGTGAGGCCGCCAAGGCCCTGAAGAGCAAGGCCAAGGTCGACGGCATCTACATCAACTCCGGCGGCTACTTCCTCCTCCCGTTCCTCTACGGCGAGGGCGCCGACATCGTCGACCCGGAGGCGCAGGAGATCACCGTCAACAGCCCCGAGGCTGTGGCCGGCATCCAGACCGCCCAGGACCTCGTCAAGGACGGGACCGCGGTCAAGCCGGTCGCGAACGACCCCTACGGCACGATGATGACGCTCTTCAAGGAGCAGAAGGTCGGCATGATCATCAACGGCCCCTGGGAGGTCGCCGGCATCAACGACGACCCGAACTTCGGAGGCATCGAGAACCTCGGTGTCGCGCCCGTCC
This sequence comes from uncultured Nocardioides sp., assembly GCA_902805885.1. GTDB lineage: Bacteria > Actinomycetota > Actinomycetes > Propionibacteriales > Nocardioidaceae > Nocardioides. Next base: position 23,342 of record CADCUM010000097.1, read on the forward strand.
CCGCCGGCAGCGCCGGTCAGGGTGCGCCGGTCGGTGGCCACAACTACGTCGTCTACTCCGGCATGGACGACGAGAAGGCCGAGGCCGCTGCCGCGTTCATCGCCTTCATGAGCTCCGCGGAGTCCGAGGCGTTCATCGCCGACGAGCTCGGCCTGCTGCCCGGCAACGCCGACTCCTACGACATGGTCACCAACGAGCGGGTGGCGCTGTGGGCCGACGCCATGGGCGTCGCCAAGCCGCGGCCCTGGATCCCCGAGGGCGGACAGTTCTTCGCCGCGCTCGACACCATGGCCACCGAGGTGCTGATCCAGGGCAAGCCCGCCCAGGGCTCCCTCGACGCTGCTGCGGAGACCTACAAGAGCGAGGTCGTCCCCGACTACTCGCTGCAGTGACGCCCCACCCCTGATCGTGGAGGCCGGGCCGGACGCCGCCAGTCGGCCCGGCCTCCACAGCCACACCCGGCAACCCTTCTCCCACGATCCTCCTCCCAGACGGAGTCCCGCGGATGCGCAAGAGCTTCGACCGGCACTGGTACGCGTGGGCCATGGTGGTCCCCACCGTGCTCGTGCTCGGCGTCCTGGTGTTCTACCCCCTGGTCCAGGGGGTGTGGCAGTCCTTCACCAACCTCAACGAGTCCAACCAGCGCACCGAGCTCTGCGACAAGGTCCTGGGCGGCGGCGAGACGTGCGTGCCCAACCCGGACAGGGCGAAGTTCGTCGGCCTCGACAACTACGTCGACATCCTCACCGGCGCGCAGGGCAGCTTCTGGCTCCAGTTCACCAACACGATCGTCTGGACCGTCGCCTGCGTCGTCTTCCACTACGGGATCGGGCTCGGACTCGCGGTGATGCTGAACCGCAGCTTCCGCGGACGCACCTTCTACCGGATCGCGCTGATCCTCCCGTGGGCCGTGCCGGCCTTCGTCGCCGCCTTCGCGTGGCGGTTCATCTTCGACGAGCGGTTCGGGCTGATCAACGGCGTGCTCAGGGCCGTCGGGCTCGACCCCGTCGCCTGGTTCGAGCAGCGCTGGACCGCGATGTTCACCGCCGTCGTCGCCAACGTCTGGCTCGGCGTGCCCTTCATGATGGTCGCCATCCTCGGAGGCCTGCAGTCCATCAACGCCGACCTCTACGAGGCGGCCGAGATCGACGGGGCGTCGCCGTGGCAACGCTTCCTCAACATCACCCTCCCCGGCCTGCGACCGGTCAGCTCGACCGTGATCCTGCTCGGCACCATCTGGACCTTCAACATGTTCCCGATCATCTACTTCGTCACCCGCGGGCAACCCGCGGGCGAGACCGAGATCCTGGTGACCGGGGCCTATCGTGCGGCCTTCGAGGGGATCCGTGACTACTCGCTCGCGGCGACGTACGGCGTCATGATCCTGTCGATCCTCGTGGTGTACGCCACTGTCTACAAGCGATTGCTCGCCCGCCAGGGAGAGGTGTTCTGATGACCACGATGCCCCCAGCCGCCGTCGCTGCCGAGTCCACCGGCACCGGGATCGTCACGACGAAGGCACCGGTCCGCCGGGTCCCCAAGCGCCACGAACGGTCCCTCCTGGCCAGCGTCGCCCTGCACGGCACGCTGATCATCGCGACGTTCATCGCGCTGTTCCCGGTCCTGTGGGTGCTGCTGAGCTCGATCAAGCCGGCCAGCGAGATCCGTCGCTCGGAGATCGCGCTCTTCGCCAGCCCGACGCTGGAGAACTACCGCACCGTGCTCACCAGCACCGACTTCCCCGTCTGGTTCCTCAACTCGGTCGTGGTCGCCGCCTTCACGATGCTCATCGGCATCAGCATGTCCGCGTCGGCCGGCTACGCGCTGAGCCGCTTCAACTTCCCCGGCAAGCGCGGCCTGATGTGGGTCTTCCTGCTCACCCAGATGTTCCCCGTGGCGATCCTCATCGTGCCGATCTACACGATCATGGCCGGGCTGGGGCTCATCGACACCAAGGCCTCGCTGGTCATCGCCTACTGCACCGTTGCCGTGCCGTTCTGCGCCTGGATGCTCCGCGGCTACTTCGACACGATCCCGCGCGAGCTCGACGAGGCGGCCGCGCTGGACGGACTGGGCCCCTTCGGCACGTTCTACCGGATCATCCTGCCGCTCGCCCGACCCGGGCTCGCCGTCACGGCGTTCTACACGTTCCTCACCGCGTGGGGCGAGGTCGCGTACGCCATCGCGTTCATGCAGGGAAGCGACCACTACACCCTGGGGGCAGGACTGCAGCAGTTCGTGCCTCAGTTCAGTCCTCGGTGGGAGCTCCTCACGGCCGGCGCCGTGCTGATCACCGTTCCGGCGGCGGTGGTGTTCTTCTTCGCCCAGCGCCACCTCGTCGCCGGACTCACCGCTGGTGGCACGAAGGGCTGACTCGCCCGAGCGCGTCGGCGAGGGCGCCGGCGCCGGAACCGTCCGTCAGCGCGAGAGGGCGTTCGCCACGCGCCGCGCCAGGTCCAGCCGCCACTCGAAGCCGCGCGCGTCCGGCTCGAGCGTCGCCAGGACCGTGACGTCCCCGGGCGCCGTCAGCACCCACGACCCGCTCGCGACGACCTGGTCGACCATCGGGGCCAGCCAGGGCTGCGCCTCCCGGAAGTCGCCTCCGGCGTAGAGGCCGCCGACCTGCTCCGCGACCTCGACGCGGTCGGCGAACCGGTCGGGCAGGAGCAGGGCCTCCTCCGGTCCCGGCGACCGACGGAGGAAGAGCTCGTGGCGGACAGCAGGGGCTCGCAGGCGCAGCAGCCAGATGCGGCTCTGCACGCCCGACATCGCGCCCGGGAGCCGCTCCCGCGCCGCCCAGGACGTCGCCTCGAAGTCCGGTCCGGTGACCGCCAGCAGGCAGGTACGGCGCTCGGCCCGCGCCGACGCGAGGTCGGCCGGCCACGCACGGTCGGCGGGCTCGTCCTCGACCTGCCATCCGCGAGCAGCGGCCAGCTCGACGACGGACGCCCGGGCGGTGTCCCAGCCGGCCTCCCGCTTGTCCTCGACGCCGTAGAGCTGCTTGCCCTGGACCAGGGCCCGGTAGGCGACGTAGGCGACGAGGACGACGCCGACGACGGCCAGCACGACCGAGAACGGCGAGGAGCTCACCGGTCCTCGTCGGGCTCGAGGTTGGCGGGGTCGACGTGCGCCTCCAGGTCGGCTGCGCTCTGCCGGATCATGTGGTCGCGCAGCTGGGGGTCGTCGGGGAGCGTCTCCTCGGCGATCGCCGTCACCTGACGGTTCCACTCGGCGACAGCCCGGTCGTGGGCCTGCTTCAGCAGCAGCCCGAGGTTGGCGTACGAGCTCGCCGCGCCGGCCGAGAACTGGACGTCGACCACCATCGCACTGCCGTCGACGGTGACCTCGACCAGGCCCTGGGCGGAGCGGCCGGCGGCGCGGATCTGCAGGACGCGGTCGCTCGCGACCTCGGCGTCGGCCGCACGGCGACGGTAGTCCTCGGTGACCTGGTGCAGGTTGTCCGCGGTGACCTGGAGCGGAGGCTGGTAGGTCATCCGTTCGCCACGTCCAGCCCGGCGGTGTAGGCCGCGAGACCCACCGCGAGCTTGCTGGTCAGGACCTCCTTGAGGGTCGTCACCAGGAGGTCGGAGTGCCGGATCGCCTGGACCAGCAGGTCCGCCACCTGCCGGGCGTCCGTGACCGTGATCCAGATGCGGTGGGTCGCGCGCGGCACGACCCAGGTGGCGCCGAGACCTGCCGTCGCGGCCACCTGGGCGGCCCAGCTGATGAGCTGGCCGACGAGCTCGGAGATCAGGGCCTTGGTGAAGCCGCGGACGGCCTTCACGACCTCGCTCGCCACCTCGAGGCCCTGGCCGATGGCGCGGCACGCGCCGCCCATCTTGTACATGATGTCGACGAGCAGCGTGACCGCGCCGGCGTACGCCTCGGCGGCCATGCCCGACCACGACGCCATCACCTTCTGCATGGCGGCCTGCAGGTCGCCCGCGGCGGTGTCGAGGCCTCCGCCCACGTTCTTCCACGTGCCGGCGATGCCCTCGACGAGGGCGGGGTTGCCCGCGAGCGCGTCGAGCATCTGCGGGAGCGGGGGCATGTAGTCGAGGAGGAAGCCGGCCACGCTGGAGCCGAGCGCTGCGATGGGGTCGATGATCATCGCCACCAGCTCGGCGCAGCCGCCTGCGACGTTGGCGACGCCGAGGGCCCAGTCGCCCTTGGCGAACGCCTCGCCCGCCTTCCACGCCTCGTCCGCGCCGGGCGAGGCCTGCACCAGCCCGGAGTAGTCGCCGTCGGCGACCTGGGAGTAGGGCGAGCCGACCACGTCCACCGCGTCGACGTCGAGAAGTCCGTCGCTCATGTCACAGCCTCGCCCTCAGTGCGTCGGCGCGCTCCGCGCACGCCAGGTCGGTCGCGTCGAAGTCGGCCGCGATCGCCGCCACGACGCCGGCGTTGCCCAGCAGGGCTGCCTCGAGCGGCACCATCGCGCCCAGCGCGGCAGCCGACATCGCGACGCACGGAGGCGTGAAGAACGAGCACAGCAGCCCGAACGCCTGCGGGGAGAGGGCCGTCACCGCCGCGCCGGCGCCGGCGGCCTGCGCCACCTGGCCCGCCACGCCGAGCAGCTCTCGGGAGTTGCCCTGCAGCTCCTGCGGCTGCACCTGGAAGCCGTCGCTCATGCGCCGCTCCCCCTTCCTGTCAGCAGGTTCATGATCGCGTCGGCCACCGGCCGGGTGTCGAGGGTGGAGAGGTCCTCGGGCCGCAGGGTGCCCAGCCCGAGCCGCTCCTTGGCGTCCTCGAGGGCCGCCAGCGTCCCCGCGCGCAGCTCCTCCGCGGACATGCCGACGACCTCCGGGCCGAAGGTCGCGCCGCTGATGAGCCCCTTGCTGTCGACGCGGACCTCCACGGCACCGTCGAGTCCCTCGCCTGTCGCACCGGACGCGGCCGCGGCGAGCTGCGACCGGGCCTGCTCCTGGTCGGCCATCGCCTTCTCCATGGTCGCCAGGACCATCTCGCGGATCTCCAGGATCGCCTCACGGTTGGGGTTCTCGCCGCGCATCGGGTCGTCCGGGAGCGACAGCGGGCCGGTGGCCAGGCGGGGCGGTTCGGGCGGAGTCTCTGCCATGTCGGTCATGATCCCCGTCCTGCGCCGACGCAAACCCGCGGATGCGGACGCTGCGCGTACGGCCGTCAGCCGAGCGCACCGACGATGTCGTTGACGCGGTCCTTGGCGTCGCCGAAGAGCATCTGGGTGTTGTCCTTGAAGAACAGCGGGTTCTGCACCCCGGCGTAGCCGGTGGCCATCGACCGCTTGAACACCACGACGTCGCGGGCGTGCCACACCTCCAGCACGGGCATCCCGGCGATGGGCGAGCCGGGCTCCTCCTTGGCGGCGGGGTTGACCGTGTCGTTGGCCCCGATGACGAGGACGACGTCGGTGCCGGCGAGGTCGTCGTTGATCTCGTCCATCTCCAGCACGATGTCGTACGGCACCTTCGCCTCCGCCAGGAGCACGTTCATGTGGCCCGGCAGGCGGCCGGCGACGGGGTGGATGCCGAACCGCACCTGCACCCCTCGCTCGCGCAGCTTGCGGGTCAGCTCGGCGACGGGGTACTGCGCCTGCGCGACTGCCATGCCGTAGCCCGGCGTGATCACCACCGACCTCGCCCCGGCGAGCATCTCCGCGACCTCCGCCGCCTGGACCTCGCGGTGATCGCCGTAGTCGCGGGCCTCGCCGACCGTCGCGCCGTCCGACCCGAAGCCACCGGCGATGACGCTGATGAACGACCGGTTCATCGCCTTGCACATGATGTAGCTGAGGATCGCACCGGACGAGCCCACCAGCGCGCCGGTGATGATCAGCAGGTCGTTGCCGAGCATGAACCCGGCGGCCGCAGCCGCCCAGCCGGAGTAGGAGTTGAGCATCGAGACCACGACCGGCATGTCGCCGCCGCCGATCGCGGACACCAGGTGGAAGCCCAGCAGCAGCGCCAGCGCGGTCATCAGCAGCAGCGGGACGAGCCCGAGCCCCAGGTCGCCGTCGAGGCGGACGAACCAGACCATCAGGACCAGCGAGGCGACGATGACGGCGAGGTTGAGCCAGTGGCGGCCGGGCAGCGCCACCGGCGCGGACCTCATCCTCCCGCTCAGCTTGGCCCACGCCACGAGCGAGCCGGTGAAGGTGACCGCGCCGATGAAGACGCCGACGAAGACCTCCACGTCGTGCACGCCGTCGGCGTACCCCTCGTACTCGAGGTAGGAGTTGATGCCGACCAGCACCGCCGCGAGACCCACGAAGCTGTGCAGCACCGCCACCAGCTCGGGCATGCCGGTCATCTCGACCGTCCGGGCGCGCCAGGCGCCGACGGCCCCACCGATCGCCATCATCAGCAGCACCAGCCCCAGCGTGACGACGAGGCTGCGCTCCCCCAGCAGCTCCGCCTTCTGGGCTGCGAGCAGGAGCGTCGCGACCAGGGCCAGGCCCATGCCGACCATGCCGGCGAGGTTGCCCTGCTTGGCCGTCTCGTGCCTGGCGAGGCCCGCGAGGGCGGCGATGAAGAGCAGCGCGGCGACGACGTAGGCGCCGGTGACGAAGCCCGTGAGGTGCTCGGAGTCCAGGAGGTCGCTCACGTCTCAGTCCTTCCGGAACATCTCGAGCATGCGGAGCGTCACGAGGAACCCACCGAAGATGTTGATGCTGGCCACGAGGACGGCGACGAGCGCGAGCAGCATGACCGCGACGTTGTCACTGCCGACCTGCAGGATGCCGCCGACCAGGATGATCCCGGAGATCGCGTTGGTCTCGGCCATCAGCGGGGTGTGCAGGGCGTGGGAGACGTTCGAGACGACGTAGTACCCCACGACCACCGCGAGGGCGAAGACCGTGAAGTGACCGAGGAAGTCGCTGGGGCTGACCGAGGCGACGAGCGCGAACGCCACGGCCGCCAGCGCGGCGGCGTACCACTTCCGCCGCGGGTCCTGGGGCCGCGGAGGAGGTGCGGCCTCGGCGGCCGGCAGCGCCTGCGTCGGCGCAGCCGCTGACACCTGCACCGGCGGCGGCGGCCAGAGCACCTCGGCTCCCCCCTCCACCGCCCGGGTCACCGTGATGCCGCGCTGGACCACGTCGTCCAGGTCGAGGACCAGCTGCCCGTCCTTGCCGGGCGTCAGCAGCTTGAGCAGGTTGACGACGTTGGTGCCGTAGAGCTGGCTGGTCTGGGCCGCGAGACGGCTGGCGAGGTCGGTGTAGCCCAGGATCGTCACGCCGTTCTCGGTCACCACCCGCTGGTCCGCCTGGGTCAGCGCGACGTTCCCGCCGTTGGCGGCGGCCATGTCGACCACCACCGAGCCCGGCCTCATCGCCGCGACGGTCTCGGCCGTGACGAGCCGCGGTGCGGGACGTCCGGGGATGAGGGCGGTGGTGATGACGATGTCGGCGGCGCGCGCCTCCTCGTCGTACATCGCGGCCGTCGCGGCCTCCTGCTCTGCCGTCATCTCCTTGGCGTAGCCGTCGGTCGACACCTCCTGCTGCATGTCGACCGTGACGAACTCCGCCCCCATCGACTGCACCTGCTCCGCGACCTCGGGGCGTACGTCGAACGCGCGGACGATCGCGCCCAGCGAGCCGGCGGCGCCGATCGCGGCGAGCCCCGCGACGCCCGCACCCACGACGAAGACCCGCGCCGGCGGCACCTTTCCGGCGGCCGTGACCTGGCCGGTGAAGAGACGGCCGAACTCGTGGGCGGCCTCGATGACGGCGCGGTAGCCGGCGACGTTGGCCATGCTGGAGAGGACGTCCATCGACTGGGCCCGGGAGATCCGCGGCACCGCGTCCATCGCCATCGCCGTGACGCCGGCCGCCCGCAGCGCCTCGACCAGCTCGGGACTGCGAGCGGGGGCCATCAGGCTGATCACCGCCGCGCCGGGACGCAGGCGGGCGACCTCCTCGACGGTCGGGGCGTTGACCTTGACCACGACGTCGCTGGACCACACGTCGTCCGCGCGGCCGATCGCCGTGCCGCTCGCGACGTAGGTGGCGTCCGGCTGGTCCGCGCCGGCGCCGGCTCCCGCCTCGACGACGACGTCGTAGCCCAGCGTGCCGAGCTGCTCGGCGGTCTTCGCCGTGGCGGCGACCAGGGTCTCTCCGGGCCGGGACTCGCGGGGGATGCCGATGCGCACGGGTGCCTCCTCGTGGGGGACGGGCGGGAGTCAACGTACACAATCCCCTCGCCGACTCGAGTCGAGTGCTGAACCCGTCGTTGTCCCCGCGAGGCCCATGAGCGTGACCGGGTCGGAGCCGCGCCACCATGTCGCGATGGAGCGGTGGACGCACCACCGGCGCCGCAACCGGCGGCTCACGACGCCGTACCAGTGGTCCTCCAGTGCTCCGCCTGGGAGGTCCGGCACGAGCCGTGGGAGGTCATGGAGGACCTCATCGCCCTCGGCGTGCCGCGAACCCTGGGCTGAGTGCTGGGCCTCGCGGCGACGACGACGGTTGCGCACTCGACTCGGGTGCGGGCGGAGGTCAGTGGGCGACGCCGTACAACCGGTCGCCCGCGTCGCCGAGCCCGGGGACGATGTAGCCCTTGTCGTTGAGCTTCTCGTCCATGGCCGCCGTGACGACCGTGACCGGAACCTCGAGCCCCTCGAGGTGGCGCTCGAGGTTGGCGACGCCCTCCGGCGCGGCCAGCAGGCAGATCGCGGTGATGTCGTCGGCGCCGCGCTGGTGGAGGAAGCGGATCGCCGCGGCCAGGGTGCCGCCCGTGGCGAGCATCGGGTCCAGGACGTAGCACTGGCGTCCGGAGAGGTCCTCCGGGAGGCGCTCGGCGTACGTCGACGCGGCCAGGGTCTCCTCGTTGCGGACCATCCCCAGGAAGCCCACCTCGGCGGTCGGCAGGAGGCGCATCATCCCGTCGAGCATGCCGAGCCCGGCGCGCAGGATCGGCACCACCATCGGCTTCGGCGAGGCGAGGCGGACGCCCGTCGTGGGACCGACCGGGGTGACGATGTCGTGCGCCTCGACCCGGACCTCCCGGGTCGCCTCGTAGGCCAGCAGCGTCACCAGCTCGTCGGTCAGGCGGCGGAACGTCGGCGAGTCCGTCCGTTCGTCGCGCAGGACGGTGAGCTTGTGGGAGACGAGCGGGTGGTCGACGACGTGCAGGCGCATGGCTGAACAGTAGTGGCACGACCGCCGCACGAGGGTTGGCGGCGTGGAGGCTTCGTGGGACATTGGTGGGGCCCCGCACCACCCGCCGCAGAAGGGTCCCGCGATGTCCGTCCAGAGCGACGCCGTCGACTTCGCCCTGGCCGCGTTCCGCCTCGGCGGTGCCTGGCAGCTCCAGGAGATCGCCTCCCCTGCCTTCGACTCCGTCGACGCGCTCGCCCACGCGCTGCGCCGGCTGCCCGGCGACGAGGCTGGAGCGGTCGCGATGGTGGCCGTCGACGAGGACTTCTTCGTGCTGGTGCGGCTCGACGGCACCCGCACCCGCGTGCTGCTCTCCGACGTCTCCGCGGCGACCGAGTGGGAGCTCGCGCAGTCGGCCCTCGACGTCCTGGGCCTGCCGCCGCCCGAGGACGACGACGAGGACGACGGGCCGGCCGGCGACCTCGACCTCCTGGGCGACCTGGGCGTGCCCGCCGTCGAGATGGGCGCCCTGCTCGACGACCCGGAGGCCTTCCCGGACGAGGTGCTCTCCGACGTCGCGCGCGCCCTGGGGTTCGGGGAGCTCTTCGACGACGCCGTCGGGCTGACGTCTGCATGACCTGGGACGCTGTGATGCGCCTGGCCCTGGCCCAGGCGCACGACGCTCTGGCGAGCGGCGACGTGCCCGTGGGGGCGGTCGTGCTGGACCCTGCCGGTGAGGTCATCGGCACCGGGCACAACGTCCGCGAGGCCGCCGCCGACCCCACGGGGCACGCCGAGGTCCTCGCACTGCGGCAGGCGGCCGCAGCCCGTGGCGAGTGGCGGCTCGCCGGCTGCACCCTCGTCGTCACGCTCGAGCCGTGCACGATGTGCGCGGGCGCCCTCGTCCTGGCCCGCGTGGACCGCCTGGTCTTCGGGGCGTACGACGACCGGCTGGGGGCCGTCGGCAGCCTCTGGGACGTCGTCCGCGACCGCCGGCTCAACCACCGGCCCGAGGTCGTCGCCGGGGTGCTGGCGGCGGAGTCGGCGGCGCTGCTCGACGGCTTCTTCGCGTCCCGCCGCTGACATCCTTGCCGCTGCCGCCGTACCGCTTCCTCCGCGTAGTTCAGGGCAGGACGGTCGTCCAGGACCCCCGTCGACGACCGTTCTGCCCTGAACTACCGCAGGAGAGGGGGGTCACTTCACTCCGGTCGGAGGGCGGCGGCCTCCCGCGCGAGCCGCTCCACGACCGCCCAGTCCCCACGCCGTACGGCGTCAGCAGGGGTGAGCCAGGAGCCGCCGACGCAGCCGACGTGGGGCAGGGCGAGGTACGACGGCGCGCTGGCCGCCGTGATCCCGCCGGTGGGGCAGAACCGCGCGTCCGGGACGGGCCCGGCGACCGCCTTCAGCCAGGGCGCGCCGCCGGAGGCCTCGGCGGGGAAGAACTTCATCTCGGTGAGACCGGCCTCCAGCACCGCCAGCACCTCCGAGACCGTCGACGTGCCGGGGAGGAACGGCAGGCCCGTGGCGGCCATCGCGTCCAGCAGCCTCGGCGTCGCGCCGGGTGAGACGAGGAACCTCGCCCCCGCCCCCCGTGCCTGTTCGGCCTGGGCGGGGGTGAGGATCGTCCCCGCGCCGACGAGGATCTCGGGCACCTCGTCGGCGATGGCGGCGATCGCGTCGAGCGCCGCCGGCGTGCGCAGGGTCAGCTCGACCGCCGGCAGCCCCCCGGCCACGAGGGCGCGCGCGAGGGGTACGGCGTGGGCGACGTCCTCGACGACGACGACCGGCATGACCGGGACGACGTCGAGCAGGGAGCCCGCGAGCAGGGAGCCACCGGGCGTGGGCGCCTCGAGCAGGGACTCAGGCGTGCTGGGCAACGGGCACCTCCGGGGTGGGCAGGTCGAACGCGGGGAAGACGCTGGCGCCGGCGTCCGCCGGGCCGACGGTGGCGCGGAACGCCGCGAAGAGCTCACGGCCGGTGCCGGCGAACTCGGCGCCCTCCGGCGCCCGGCCGGTCGCGGGGCGCGACCGGAGGGCGGCCTCGTCGGCGACCGTGAGCCGCCCACCGACGGAGTCCACGGTGATGACGTCGCCGTCGCACACCCGCGAGAGGGGGCCGCCCAGGGCGGCCTCCGGCGTGACGTGGATGGCGGCCGGGACCTTGCCCGAGGCGCCGGACATCCGGCCGTCGGTGACGATCGCGACCTGCTGGCCGCGGTCCTGGAGCACGCCGAGCGCCGGCGTGAGCTTGTGGAGCTCGGGCATCCCGTTGGCGGCCGGGCCCTGGTAGCGGATCACCGCGACCAGGTCGCGCCCGTCGAGGCGACCCTCGGCGAACGCCGTGAGGAAGTCGCCCTGGTCGTCGAAGACGAGGGCGGGCGCGGTGACGACCCGGTGCTCGGCGGCGACCGCCGAGGTCTTGACGACCGCGGTGCCGAGCGGGCCGTGGAGCACCTTGACGCCGCCGTCGGGGGCGAACGGGTCGTCGGCGGGGCGCAGCACGTCCCGGTCCAGGGAGGCCTTCGGACCCTCCTCCCACGTCAGGTCGTCGCCCCGCAGGACCGGCTCCTGCGTGTAGCGGGACAGTCCGCGGCCGACGATCGTCTGCACGTCCTCGTGCAGGTAGCCGGCCTTCAGCAGCGTGTGGACGAGGTAGGCGATGCCGCCGGCGGCGTGGAAGTGGTTCACGTCCGCCTGGCCGTTGGGGTAGATCCGGCAGAGCGTGGGGACGACGGCCGAGAGGTCCGACAGGTCCTCCCACGTCAGCGCGATCCCGGCGGCGCGGGCGATCGCGACGAGGTGGAGCGTGTGGTTGGTCGACCCGCCGCTGGCGAGGAGCGCGACGCACGCGTTGACGACCGTCTTCTCGTCGACGAGCTCGCCGACCGGGGTCGGCTCGCCACCCTGCCGGGTGATGGCGACCGCCCGTGCGGACGCGGCCCGGGTCAGCGCCTCGCGCAGCGGCGTACCGGGGTTGACGAAGGAGGCGCCGGGCAGGTGCAGGCCCATCACCTCCATCAGCAGCTGGTTGGAGTTGGCGGTGCCGTAGAAGGTGCAGGTGCCGGCGGAGTGGTACGACGCCGCCTCCGCCTCGAGCAGCTGCTCGCGGGTCGCCTTGCCCTCGGCGTGCAGCTGGCGCACCCGGGCCTTCTCGCTGTTGGGCAGGCCCGACGGCATCGGCCCGGCAGGCACGAAGACGGTCGGCAGGTGGCCGAAGGAGAGCGCGCCCATGAGCAGGCCGGGCACGATCTTGTCGCAGACCCCGAGCAGCACGGCCCCGTCGAACATGTCGTGGCTCAGGGCGATCGCGGTCGACATGGCGATGACGTCGCGGCTGTAGAGCGAGAGCTGCATGCCGGCACGGCCCTGGGTGATCCCGTCGCACATCGCCGGCACCCCGCCGGCGACCTGCGCGAGGCCCCCCGCCCGGACGGCCGCCCTCTTGATGAGCGGGGGGTAGTCGGCGAACGGCTGGTGCGCCGAGAGCATGTCGTTGTAGCTCGTGACGATCGCCAGGTTGGGCTTGGTCCGCCCGCGCAGCGCGACCTTCTCCGTCGGCGCGGCGGCGGCGAACCCGTGGGCGAGGTTGGCGCAGCCGAGGTCGGTGCGGGCGGCGGGACCGGTGCCGGCCGCGGCGCGGACCCGGGCGAGGTACGCCGCCCGTCCTGCCGCGCTGCGCTCGACGATGCGCCGGGTGACCTCGTCGACGGTCGGGTGGAGGGTGGGGCTGCTCATTCGATCTCCTGCCAGGCACGGCCCTCGCGCTCGAGGAGCAGGGCGGCGGCGGTCGGGCCGGACGTGCCGGCGGGGTAGGGCTTCGGTCGGTGGCCGCTGGCGGCCCATCGGCAGAGCACGGGCTCGACCCAGGCCCAGGCGGCCTCGACCTCGTCCCGGCGCATGAACAGCGTGGGGTTGCCCTTGATGACGTCCATGAGCAGCCGCTCGTAGGCGTCCGGGGAGCGCTCGGCGAACGCCGTGGCATAGCTGAGGTCGAGGGAGACGGGGTGCAGGCGGATCCCGCCGGGGCCCGGCTCCTTGGCGGTCATGTGCAGCCGCATGCCCTCCTCGGGCTGCAGCTGGATGTGCAGCCGGTTGCCGAGGACGGCGCCCTCGGAGTGCGGGAACATCGCGTGCGGCGGCTCCTTGAAGACCACGACGATCTCGGAGAGGCGGCGACCCATCCGCTTGCCGGTGCGCAGGAAGAAGGGCACGCCGGCCCAGCGCCAGTTCTGCACCTCCGCGCGCAGGGCCACGAAGGTCTCGGTGCAGCTCGGGCCCTGGCCGACCCCGCTCGCGGGGTCCAGTCCCAGGTCCTCGGCGTACGACGGCACGACCGCGCCGTCCACGACGCCCTGGCCGTAGCAGCCGCGGACCGTGTCGCGGTCCACGTCGGCGGGTCCCATCGGCTTCAGCGCCTGGAGGACCTTGAGCTTCTCGTCGCGGACGGTCTCGCGGCCGACGTACGTCGGGGGCTCCATCGCCACGAGGCAGAGCAGCTGGAGCAGGTGGTTCTGCACCATGTCGCGCAGCGCGCCCGACGTGTCGTAGTAGGCGCCCCGGTCGCCGACGCCGAGCGTCTCGGCGACGGTGATCTGCACGTGGTCGACCCAGCGGGAGTTCCACAGCGGCTCGAGGAAGGTGTTGGCGAACCGGGTGACGAGGAGGTTCTGGACGCTCTCCTTGCCGAGGTAGTGGTCGATCCGGAAGACCTGGTGCTCCTCGAAGACCCGCCCCACCGCGTCGTTGACCCGGCGCGCCGAGGCGAGGTCGGTGCCGATGGGCTTCTCCATCACGACGCGCGAGGTCGGCTCGACCACGCCGATCTCGTCCAGCCGCTCGCAGATCGGGCCGAAGAGCGCCGGCGCGACCGCGAGGTAGAAGACCCGGACCTGTCCACGCTCGCGCTCCTTGAGCAGCCCGTGCAGGTGGTGCCAGCCGTCGGGGTCGCCCGCGTCGACGGTCAGGTGGTGGATGCGCTCGAGCATCCTGGCCACGGACTCCGCATCGAGCTCGTCCGGGGCGACGTGGCGACCGAGCGCCTCCCGCGCCAGGGCGCGGTAGCCGTCGTCGTCGAGGTCGCTGCGCGAGGCGCCGATGATCCGGAAGCCGGGCGGCAGCTGGTGCTCGCGCTCGCGGTGGTAGAGCGCCGGCAGCAGCTTGCGCAGCGCGAGGTCGCCGGTCCCGCCGAAGACGACGAAGTCGCAGGGCGGGAGCTCGGTGGCCAGCTCGGTGGTGGGCAAGGTCACGTCCGACACCGTAGACGGCGTTGGGTTCTTTGTAACCCCCACTTCGGAACTTTTGAGACACAAGTCTCGGCACCTTATGATCGCGCGATGAACCACACGGCCGGGACGCTGCTCGAGCTGGTGCGCAGCGGCCGGGCGCACACCCGCTCCGACCTGCGGCGACTGACCGGACTGTCCCGCACCGCCGTCGTGTCGCGGGTGACCGCCCTGGCCGACGCCGGGCTGCTCCTCCTGGGCGAGGAGCTGGCCAGCACCGGCGGTCGACCGCCGGGGAGCCTCGTCTTCCACGTGGACGCCGGGGTGGTCCTCGCGGCCGCGATCGGCCGGTCGCGGTCCCAGCTGGCCGTGTTCGACCTCGCGGGTTCCGAGCTCGGCTCGTCCTCGGTGGAGCACGAGGTCGGCGCCGGCCCCGACGAGGTGCTGCCTCCGGTCGCGGCCCACCTCGCCGCGCTCACCCAGCGGCACGACCGGCCGGTCCTGGGCGTCGGGGTGAGCCTGCCGGGGACCGTCGACCCCGAGCGCGCCGTGAGCGTGGCCTCGCCGGTCATGGCCGGCTGGGACGGCGTCGACCTGGCGCCGTACCTCACCTCGGTCACCGACGCCCCGCTCCACGTCGGCAACGACGCCGACGTCCTGGCACTGTCGGAGCGGCTCGGGCACGCAGCGACGTACGACGACCTGGTCGTGCTCAAGGCCTCCACCGGCCTGGGCCTGGGGATCGTCGCCGACGGGCGCGTGGTCAACGGCCACCTCGGCGGGGCCGGGGAGATCGGCCACGTGAAGGTGGCCGCCGCGGCCGGTCGCCGGTGCCGCTGCGGCGCGGAGGGCTGCCTCGAGACCGTCGCCGGCGGCTGGTCGCTGGTCGCGCAGTGCGCTGCCACCGGCCGGGAGGTCCACCACGTGCGCGAGCTGACCGCCCTCGCGCTGGCCGGCGACGCCGAGGCGAAGGCGCTGCTGCGGGAGAGCGGACGACAGGTCGGCGACGTGCTGGCGACCGCGATCACGTTGCTGAACCCACAGGCGGTGGTGATCGGCGGCGACATGTCGGCGGCGTTCGACGTCTACGCCGCGGGGGTGCGCGAGAGCGTCTACGCCCGCGCGACCGCGCTGGCGACCCGCGACCTCCAGGTGCTGCCGTCGACGTTCGGCGACCGCGCCGGCCTCGTCGGCTGCGCCGTGATGGCGCTGGACCGGGCGCTCGCCCCGGCCGCCGTCGACGCGATGCTGGCCCGCTGAGGTCCATCCGGCGCCGCCGGCCGCTCCGAACTCCACCCATGAGGGCCTCGGACCGGCTGCGCGCCACGCTCATCCACGCAGCAGCCCGCTGGACGGTGAGGTACGGCGAGCCCCTGCGCTTCGCGGGCCAGGACCTCCCGGCGCCGCGGCGGCGGAGCTTCCCGACCCGCCACGGGTCGGTCGACGCGTGGGAGTACGCCGCGCCCGACGTCGCGGCAGACGGACCGGCGTACGTCCACCTCCACGGCGGCGCCTGGCTGATGCGGTACCCCGGGATGGACGACTGGTGGTGCCGCTACGTCGCCGCGACCGCCGGGGTGCGGGTGCTGAACGTCGACTTCCGGACGGGCCCGTACGTCGCCTACCCCGTGTCGCAGCACCAGTGCCACGACGTCGCCGCCCACGTCGCGCGGACCGCCCCGGTGGCGGTGGGCGGGTTCTCCAGCGGCGGCGGGCTCGCCGCGTCCGTGTGTCTGCAGGCCCGCGACGCGCGCTCGTTCACCCCACGGCTGCAGGTGCTGGGCGTCCCGGCGCTCGACCTGGCCGGCGACCTGCCCACCAGCGCCGGGATGATCTCCACGTCGCTGCGCGAGCTGGTCCGGCGGGTCTACTTCCCCGACCCCGCGACGCGCGCGGAGCCGTACGCCTCCCCCCTGCTCGCCCCCGACCTGTCCGGGCTCCCGCCCGCGATCGTGCTGACGGGCGAGCGGGACGCGCTGCGTCCCGACGGCGACCGGTACGCCGCTCGGCTCCGGGAGACCGGCATCGACGTCTGGCACGACGTCACCCCCGGCGTCGACCACTACTTCCTCACCGAGGACCCCACGCGCGCGAAGAGGACGATGGCGGAGGTGGCGCGTCGGCTGCGCGACGCGCTCCTCGCCCCGGACCCGCTCTGATTTCGGGGCGCCCGACCCGCTCTAGTAACGTTCGGCGCGGTGACGTGTCCGAGCGGCCTAAGGAGAACGCCTCGAAAGCGTTTGTGGGCGCAAGTCCACCGAGGGTTCAAATCCCTCCGTCACCGCCACCGGCTCCGGACCCCGTCCGGAGCCTGGCAGACGAAAGTCGCAGAGACGCCGTTCCACGGCCCGGAGACCGGGTGTGGGGCGGCGCTCCTGCGTCCTGGGGACGGACGGTCAGAGACCGACCACCAGAGGAGCGCGCTTCATCGCCTCGCAGGTGTCGTGGTCGAGCAGGTCACGCAGGAGGCTCGGGAACGCACGCGGGGCGAAGAGGACCGACTGTCGGTGGGCTGCCTCGACCTCGTCGAGCGACCACGGCGCCGCCCGGGCCGACCCAGACAGTCGTCTCGCCGTTGATCCGGTGCTGGGCGAGCAGCACCCGCCCGTCGTCGTCGAGCACCAGGCCACGACAAGAGGTCCGCAGGGGCAGGTCCGACCCGACCCGGCCGTTCATTCAATTGAATGAACGAGCGCACGACCGCGACCAGCGCGGGACCCCGATGGACGAGGGGCTCGCTCCGGACTGCTGGTCGCCGCGGCGGCCGACCTCCGAACGCACCGAGGAAGGCGGCCCACTGGGCCTGGCTCTCGACCCAGCAGACCTGACGATTCGCCATTGGCGCCTTCCATGCGGTCCGCTGTGGACGACAGTACGCGACGGGCAGCACGCGCACACGGTGAACGCGTCGATCCGAGTGGCGCGTGCACGTCGCGTAGTAGCATCAATACGCGAGTTCAAGCCAGGGACTCATCGCCATCTGGCTGTCGCGTGCTCCTCGCGTTGCACTCAGAGCAACGCTTCGAGGACCAGTGGAGAACTCTCCCCTCACGGCCGCGGCGGCCATCGCGCAGGTGACCGAGCAGATCAGCGAGTCGCTCACGGTCCAGGGCACCCTGGACGCGATCGTCTCTGCGGCCCGGACGGCCGTGCCTGAGTTCGCGCACGTCAGCATCTCCATGCGGGAGCCCGGCGGGACGATCGAGACGAAGGCAGGAACCGACCAGCTCGTCTGGGAGCTCGACGCCGCGCAGTACCGCCTCGGTGAGGGGCCGTGCGTCCAGGCGATGCGGGAGGAGTCGCTCGTGGTGGTCGAGCGCCTGGCGCAGGAGCAGCGGTGGCCACGCTACGTCCGCGCTGCCGCCGCCCGCGGCGTCCGCAGCCAGGTGGGGGTACGACTCGCCGCGAACGGGAAGCACATCGGCGGGCTCAACCTCTACTCCACCGAGCACGACGCGGTCGACGAGGACAGCACGGAGACTGCTCGGATCTTCGCCACCCACGCGGCGATCGTGCTGAGCCACGCCCAGCACGAGAGCCAGCTCAACCAGGCGCTGGACAGCCGGAAGATCATCGGACAGGCGATCGGCATCCTCATGGAGCGGTACCGCATCGACTCGGACCGCGCCTTCCAGTTCCTGCTGCGCGCCTCCTCGACGAGCAACATCAAGCTCCGCGAGGTCGCCGACGAGGTCGTGGTGTCCAGCGTCGAGCACTACCGCCGCGACGCCGGCGACTGACCGCCGCCGACATGCGGCGGGCGCCTGGTCCGCGGGAGCCGGGCGCCGGGGCTCCTCAGAACGCTCCGACCCACGTGGCCACGCCCTCGTCCAGGGCGAGCGTGGCGTCGGTCTCGGCCGCCGCCTCGGGGTCGTGGGTGGCGAGGACGACCGCTGCTCCGCGGGCGGCCTCCTCGCGGAGCGCGGCGAGCATCAGTCCGCGGTTGGCCGCGTCGAGGTCGCTGGTCGACTCGTCGGCGAGCAGCACCCTCGGTCGCAGCGCGAAGGCGCGCGCCAGGGCCACGCGCTGCTGCTGTCCGCCCGAGAGCTGGTCGACGAGGTGCCGGCCGAACTCCCCCAGTCCCACCCGAGCGAGCGACACCTCGACCCGCTCCTGCGCCTCATGGGCCGGCACCCCCAGCGCGAGCAGCGGGACCAGCACGTTCTCCTCCGCGGACAGGGTGCTGCCCAGCCCGTTGCGCTGCGGGACCAGGACGACCCCGGCCCGCGCAGCGCTGTCCCGGTCGCCCAGCACGACCCCGTCGACGCTGACGCCGCCCGACACCTCTGCGGGCCGGAGCGCGCGGGCGAGCGCCCACAGCAGCGACGACTTGCCCGCCCCGGAAGGTCCGGTGACCGACAGCATCCGCCCACCCGGCACGTGCAGGTCCAGGGGGTGCACGGCGACGGTCCCGTCGTACGCGACGCCCAGTCCGCTGGCCCGCAGCTCGCTCACCGCTCCTCCGCCCTGACCTCGAAGTGACCGTCGACCTCGTGGAACCTCACCAGCGTCCCCGGCGGCAGCCGGTCCCGGGCGTGACCGGGAAGCGGGAGGAAGCCGTCGGCGGTCACCACGGCGTACTCCTCACCGCTGCGCCCCTCGCCCCCGATGCGACCGTCGCGGATCGTGACCGTGCGAGGCAGCACCCGCGCGACGTCCGGGTCGTGGGTCACCAGCACGACGGTCGTTCCGTACGTGCGGTTCACGTGGGTCAGTGCCGCGAGGACCCGGTCGCGCGCGGCGTGGTCGAGCTGGCTGGTGGGCTCGTCGCAGAGCAGGAGGCCGGGCCGGCTCGAGATCGTCGCGGCGACCGCGGCGAGCTGCAGCGCCCCGGGGGTCAGGTCCCCCAGTGGCCGGTCGCCGTCCCGGCCGAGCCCGACGGCGTCGAGCACCTCGCCCGGGTCCGGCACGGCGCGCCCGGACCGGCGCGCCGGCACCTGGGCGAAGCGGACGTTGTCGGCCGGGGTGCTGTTCGGGAGGAGGTTGCGGACGGCGCCCTGGAGCATCAGCCCGACCTCCGTCCCCCGCAGCCGGTCCAGCGCTCGCGGCGTCGCGGCGGACACCTCGGTCTCCCCCACGAACACCTTGCCGGCGCTGGGCCGCAGGACGCCACCGACCAGGCTCATCAGCGTCGACTTGCCCGACCCGGACGGCCCGAGGAGGCCGACCATCTCGCCGGCCGCCACGTCGAGGTCGACCCCGGAGAGCGCGGCGACGTCGTGCCCCTCGGCGTGGTAGATGTGCACGAGCCCGCGGGTCCGGATCGCGAGGCCGCGCATCACGCGCCGTCCTTCACCCGGTCGGCACGGGCCTGGCGTGCGGTCGCGACCCCGGCCAGCGCCGCAGCGGCCGGCAGCACGACGAAGCAGGCCGCTGCCACGGCCAGGACCGCGGGCCACGCCGTCGAGGGATCGACCACGGGCGCCTCCGGCGGCGTCGGGAGGAACGGCACGTCCGGCATCGCCAGCGCCGCGCCCACCGTGCCCGCCGCGACACCGGTCGCGAGCGCGAGCAGGACCCCCGGCAGCTGCGCCCAGACCGCCAGCCCTCGCGTCGTACGCCGCCCGGCACCGTTGAGCCGCAGGACGGCGAGGTCGCGGGCGCGGTCGCGCCACCCGGTGACGGCCAGGACCAGCAGGACCAGCAGCGCGATGAGGACGACGGCGGGCCCGACCACCGCGCCGAGGGCGAGGCTCCACGCGGCGACGGTGTCCGCGTACCCCTGCCGGATCGTCTCGTAGCGGCGCACGTCCTCGACGACGACGCCGCGTTCACGCAGCGAGGCCACGACGCCCTCGACGAGCGCCGGGTCGTCGAGCCACACCTCCACGTGCGCGGCCGCGGAGAAGTCCGAGCCGCGGGTGATCGCGTCCAGGTCGACCAGCGCGGAGCGACGTGGCATGGACGGGACGAGGACGACCCGACCGACGGACCTCGCCGGCCGGTCGCTGCCGTTGACACCGCTCACGACCAGGCCGAGGGGATCCCGCCGGCCCGTGGGCAGCAGGGTGGGGACCGTGAGGGGGACCCAGGCCGGGGTCGCCTCGGCGGGATAGATGCCATGGGTGCTCAGCTCGAGGCGCAGGGCACCGGGCGCTCCGCTGGTCGGCGCGATGAAGGTGGCCTCCGAGTCGGTCGTGTTCCACTCCTCCGCCGAGGTCGGCCACTCCACCCGGCGCCCGTCGACCTCGAGCCCGCTGACGTCGACGCTGTTCGTGATGCTGACGCCGCCGTAGCCCGTGAACGCCAGGGCGACGAGGCGGCAGCCCTCCGCGCACGCGTCGTCCTCGCCGACCAGGGTCGCCCGCTCACCGGGTCGTGGGAGCGTCCCCAGGGTGATGGTGCGGCGCGTCCCGCTCGCAGCGGTGACCACCAGGTCGAGGCCTGCCTGCGCATCCGCGCCGAGGGCGTCCTCCGGCACCGCCCCGTCGCCCGTGCGCACCGTGAGCGCGAATCGCGTGCCCGTCAGCGTGACCGGCTCCACGTCCGGCGGTGCGATGGCGCGCCACTCGTCGGCGGTCGGCGCCCCGCGTGGGAAGAACGCGACCCGTGGAAAGCTCTCCGGGTCGACCGCCAGGGTGTCGCGCGAGATCATCACCGGGGTGGTACGACGCCCGGCCGGGTCGACTTCCTCGAGCGCCGAACGCACGCCGTCCAGGTCGAGGCCGGCCACGCGCAGCACGACCGGGGCGCCGGCCTCGTGCTGGCTCGCGTTGACCCGGTTGCGCTCGCCGACGACGAGGGCGTCCACGGCGAACACGGCCAGCGCACTGGCGACCGTCAGCACGGCCATCAGGGTGCGGGTCTCCGGGCGACGACCCGTCTCGAGGAGGGTGAGGCCGGCGACGAGGCGTCCCCGGCGCAGCAGCCACCGGCCGGACACGCTGGCGGCCGGCGTGGCGAGGTGGCCGATGAGGAGCCCCGCCAGGAGGGCCAGGAGCGCCGGTCCGACCAGGGCGGCAGGTCCGCTGAGGCTTCCGGTGACGAAGGCGAGGACGCCTGTCCCGACGACGGCGAGCAGGAAGGCGTCGAGCGCGCCGACGGCCCACCGCCGCGACGACGTGCGGCCGCGCCGTACGAGCACGTCGAGCGGCTCGCGCGCCACCCGTACGGCGGCCGCCACCGTGGTCAGCACCACGGCGACCGCCGCGAGCAGGACGGCGACCGCGTATCCGACTCCCACCTCGAAGGGCTCCGCCCCCGGCAGCAGCGCACGGGCCACTGCTCCGCCGAGGAGAGCACCGACGGCACCGACGGCGACGCCAGGCAGCAGGACGGGCAGGAGCTCCAGCAGCAGCACACCGGTCGCCCCGGCACGCCCCCGGCCCCGCAGCCGCGCGACCGCGACCTCGCCGCGCCGCTGCTCGGTCGCGGCCCCCAGCACGAGCCACAGGACGAAGACCGCCAGGACGGCCAGCGGGGCCACCAGCAGCGGCACCGTGCGGTGGGCCTGGCGGGTCTGCTCGCGGACGCTGTCGGTGACGTCGCCCAGGGCTGTCATGAGGGTGAGGTCCCCGTCCTCGTCCTCGAGGCGGTCCGCCAGCTCGTCCAGCCGGTCTCCGAGCGCGAGCACGCCGTCGACGTCGGTCGACCCGGTGCGCACGAGCGCCGCGGTGTGCGCGGTCTCTCCGAGGAAGACGGGACCACCCAGGAACGTCTCCTCGACCGTCAGCCAGGCGTCGTGGGCGGCAGAGGGGTCCGTGCCGCCGACGACGCTCGACATCCCGACCAGGGTCTCTTCCTGCCACCACGTCCGGTCACGGGGTGCGTAGGTGCCGACGACCTCGAGACGCACCCCGGTCTCCCCACTGACCGCCGTCCTCACCCTCACCGGCGTGCCGGGGGCGAGACCGAAGTTGTCGACATCGGCCTCGCTGACCAGGATCTGGCCCGCCGCGTCAGGACAGGTCCCGCGGAGCACACGCACGTGCTCGCAGGCTCCTTCTCGCCACACGATCGGCCCGGTCGGCGGGATGTCGCCGTGGACGGTGGTGACGCTCGCCGTCCGGCCCAGCACCGGCGTGCCGAGCTGTCCCGCGACGTCGCGAGGGACCAGCGCCTGGAGCTCCCGCGGGTCCTGGGCCTCGTTCGTTCCCCTGGCGTCCACGGTCGCCTCGGACTGCACCCTCACGAGGAGCTCGTCGGTGTCGGCGTTGGCGAGCAGGGTGTCGACGAGCGCCTGCTGCATGGCACGGTCGTAGACCGGCGCGAAGGCGGTGCACGCGGTGATCAGCGCGGCGACCGCGAGCAGGGCCGACGTCTGCCCCCGCCGGTGGCCCAGCGCCGACCGGCGGGCGAAGCGCACGGGCGACCACGAGGTCGCCCGCCGAGATGGCCGATCCCCCATCGCCTCGTCCTGTCGTCCGGTGGCCGAAGCGTAGCGCCGCTCGGCTCACGACAGGGGGACGCGACGACGACCCCGCCCAGGATCGCTCCGGTCGGGGTCGTGCGCGTGCCAGCAGGCCCCGGGACTGTCGCCTCGGGGCCGGCCGGGTCGGGTCAGCGCCCGGTGCGCTTCTTCGCCTTGGCCCTCCCCATGGCCTGCTTGATCTTCGCCTGGTTCTGCGGCTTGCGACCTTCGTCGATCGCCTTCTTCGCCAGGCCGGCCAGGACAGCGGTCTTCATCAGCTTCATGACTGGGAGGTACCCGGCCGGGCCCGCCCTCCATGCGTGGATCCGCGGTCGGATCCCGGCGCCGCGTGCGCCCCGCTCAGGCGACGCGGGTCTGCGGGGCGCCCTCGGCGGTCTTGCCCGGGTCGCGCTCGACGACCGAGCCGAGAGCGTCGTCGATCCGCTTCATCACGTCGTCGTCGAGCCTCACGCCGGCGGCACCGACGTTGTCGGCGACCTGCTCGGGACGGGAGGCGCCGACGAGCGCACTGGCCACGTTGTCGTTCTGGAGCACCCAGGCCACCGCCAGCTGGGCCATCGAGAGCCCGCAGTCCGCCGCGACCGGCTCCAGGCCCTGGACGGCCGTCAGCACGTCGTCGCGCATCCAGCGCTTGATCATGTTCGCGCCGCCGTTGACGTCGGTCGCCCGCGAGCCGGCGGGCGGCTCGGCGCCCGGCTCGTACTTGCCGGTCAGCACGCCCTGCGCGATCGGGCTCCAGACGATCTGGGACACGCCCAGCTCGGCGCTGGTCGGGACGACCTCGTCCTCGATGACCCGCCACAGCATGGAGTACTGCGGCTGGCTGGAGATCAGCTGGAAGCCGAGCTCCTTCGACAGCGCGACACCCTCGCGGATCTGGTCGGCGGTCCACTCGCTGACCCCGATGTAGAGCGCCTTGCCCTGGCGTACGACGTCGGCGAACGCCTGCATCGTCTCCTCGAGCGGCGTCTCGGTGTCGTAGCGGTGGGCCTGGTAGAGGTCGACGTAGTCGGTCTGGAGGCGCTGCAGGGAGCCGTTGATCGACTCCATGACGTGCTTGCGGGACAGGCCGGTGTCGTTCTTGCCGCCCGGCCCGGTGGGCCAGTAGACCTTGGTGAAGATCTCGAGGGACTCGCGCCGCTCGCCCTTGAGCGCCTCGCCGAGGACGGTCTCCGCCTTCGTGTTGGCGTAGACGTCAGCGGTGTCGAACGTCGAGATGCCGGCGTCGAGGGCCGCCTGCACGCACTGCTTGGCGGTGTCGTTCTCGACCTGCGAGCCGTGGGTGAGCCAGTTGCCGTAGGTGATCTCGGAGATCTTCAGACCACTGTTGCCGAGGTAACGGAATTCCATGGCACGACCCTAGCGGGACGTTGAAAGTGCGATCAGTCGAGGACCACGAGGACGTCGCCGTCCTGGACGACGTCGCCGGCGGTCACCTTGATCGCGGTGACCGTCCCCGCGCGCTCGGCGAGCACGGGGATCTCCATCTTCATCGACTCGAGCAGGACGACGGTGTCGCCCTCCTCGACGCGGTCACCGACGGTGCACTCGATGACGAGGACGTTGGCGACGAGCTCGGACACGATCTCGAGCGACTGCGAACGGGCCATGTCGCTCGACGCTAGCGGTTACCGCTCCGTACGCACCCGACCGGGTCGAGTGCGCTGCCCCGCGGCGGGTACGACGGGCTCAGCACTCGACTCGGGAAGCTCAGAGCTCGGCGAAGCGAGCGGGCTCGGGCCGGTGCGGGCCGGCCTCCTCGGCCCGGCGTCCACGGCGGCCGCGGGTGCCGGTGAGGGCGAGGTCGAGGCGGATGAGGAGGTAGCCGAGGGGCAGCCCGAGGACCAGGGAGTAGAGCACCCGCAGCCCGGCCTCCAGGAGGCTGCCGCCGGGTGCGGCCAGCCCGGCCGCCATCGGGACGGTCGCCGCGACGCCGAAGGCGGTCACCCACCAGCCCTGCCGGCGGCGGGCGCGCAGGTGGGTCCCCCAGGTCAGGGCCGGGATGCCGAGGAGCACGACCAGGGGACGGGGGAACGCGCCGATCCGCTCGCGGGTGCGGTCCACGAAGTCGAGGACGGTGGAGACGACGTCCTGGGCGCCGTAGCGCCGCAGCAGCTCGGCGTAGAGCAGCGTCGCGAACAGCAGCACGGCGCCCACCACGACGATGATCAGGCCTCGTCGGCCCAGGCCGTGCAGCCCCGCGCCGAGGCGGTGGACCACGGCGAACGCGAGCGCCAGGGCGACGACCAGGGTCACCAGGTCGAAGCGGGTGGCGGACACGGTCGGCTGGAAGCCGAGCGCGGCGAGGGCGGTCACGACCGCCACCACGGTCGCGACGAGCACCTCCCGGACCGCGCGCAGGAACGTCACCGCCGGCACCGTCACCATCACGGCGTAGACCCCGCCCACCGCGCACGTCATCACCGCCGCGCCGGTCGGGAGTATCCGGCCGCCGCCGAGCACCGCTGCCAGCCCGAGCCCCAGCGCCACGACGGCCGCGACCAGCGGCCGGCCCGCGGTCCGCGCCGCGAGCAGCCAGGACAGGGCCGTCGCCACGGCCACCGCGCCCGCCCCCTCCAGCCAGGCCGGGCCGCGGTCGAGCACCGAGGCGACCAGGGCGCCGAGGCCGAGGACCACGACCACGACAGCACACGCCACCTGCGCGCGGTGGGGTCCCTGCCGGAGGTCGCGCGGTGACGCCGCAGGCTCGGGCTCGGCCTCCGGCGGCAGCGCGAGGGTGGAGCCGCTGGGCTCGCGGGGAGCCGGCTCCTGGGTGGGCACGTACGCCGCCTGCGCGGTGTCGCCCGCCTGCCGCTCGGACTGCGCCGACCGGCCGCCGAACCCGCGCCGCGACGCGGGCCGCTCCGCGGCGCGCTTGCCGCGGGAGGAGCCGGAGGCGCGTCGGTCGGAGGGGGGAGACACGACCGGAGAGGTTACAGGCGGCGGTTGGCCAGGGACGGGTTGACGCTCCTCGCCTCCTGGAGGCGGGCCCGGTCCAGCCCGGCCTCGAGCACCGCCGGCCCCTCGCCGGCGTCGGCGACGACGTCGCCCAGCGGGTCGACCACCCGGGAGTGACCGCAGTAGCGGGGGCCGGGCTGCCCGACGCCGGCGACGTACACCGTGTTCTCGACGGCACGGGCCGCCAGCAGCATCTGCCAGTGGCCGACCTTGCGAGGGCCGGGGAGCCACGCGGCGGGGACGACCAGCAGCTCGGCCCCGTCGTCGACGAGCCGGCGGGCGAGCTCGGGGAAGCGCAGGTCGTAGCAGGTCATCAGGCCCACCCGCCATCCCGCGACGTCCACGACCACCGGATCGAGCGCGCCGCCGCTGATGCGGTCGGACTCGCGGTAGCCGAAGGAGTCGTAGAGGTGGATCTTGCGGTACGACGCCCGCACCCCGCCTCGGACCAGCAGGGTGTTGAACGGCCGGTCGGGGTCGGGCGAGCTCTCGAACATCCCGGCCACCGCGGTCGTGCCGGCGCGCCCCGCCGCGTCCTGCAGGGCGCTCCCGAACGGCCCGTCCGGGGCCTCCGCGTGCGCGCTCACGTCGGACCCCGCCTCGCCGAAGTCCCGCGCGAACGCCTCCGGCAGGACCACCAGGTCGGCCCCGTGCGGGTCGCCGACCGCCTCGGGCAGGCGGTCGCGGTTGACGGCGGGGTCGAGGTCGCCCGCCCACTGGAGGAGGCGCAGTCGCAGCCGGTCAGCCATCCCCCCAGCCTGCCAGTTCGACCCGGCCCGCGGCACACTCTGACCGTGAGCCTCGACCTGACCGCGTCCGGCTTCGCCGGCATCGTGCTGGCGGGAGGGACGGCCGCCCGGATGGACGGCATCGACAAGGCGAGCGTGGAGCTCGGCGGCCGCACCCTGCTGGAGCTGGCGATCGACGCCTTCCTGGACGCCGACGAGGTGGTGGTCGCGGGGCCGGACACCGTGCGCACGACGCGCCCCGTCACCTTCGTCCGGGAGGACCCGCCCCTCGGCGGACCCGTCGCGGGTCTCCTCACCGCGGTCGACGCCCTCCTGCGGCCCCCGCGCGTCGTCGGGGTGCTGGCGGTCGACATGCCGCGCGTGACGCCGTACACCTTCCGCCGGCTCCGCGAGGCCGCGGCCGGCCACGACGGGGCCTTCCTCGCGCGGCCCGGCGGCCGCCGCCAGCTCGCGGGTGTGCTCGACGCCGGGCGGCTCGCCGAGGTGCGACCCGGGCTGGAGGACCAGCACGGCATGCCGGTGCACCGCCTGCTGTCGCGGCTCGACCTGGCCGTCGTCGAGGCCGAGGGCGACGAGGGGCTCGACGTCGACACCTGGGCGGACCTGCGCGACCTGTCGCCCTGACCTTCGCCTCCCGGCACGCCCGACCGCTTGCCACCCGCGGCCCGCGGCGTGCAGATTGGGACCCGTGAACCTCCACGACTGGATCGATGAGCTCTGCGACGTCCTGGACGTCGAGACCGAGGTCGACGAGGGGCTCGTGCTCGACCTGGCCCGCGTCGCCGCCCACAACGTGGAGCGGAGGGCCGCGCCGATCACCACCTACCTCCTCGGCGTCGCCGTCGGCGCCGGGGTCTCCGATCCCGTGAAGATCGAGGCGCTGGCCGCCCGCGCCCAGGCGCTCGCGGAGAAGTGGGACAAGCCCAGCGGCTCGCGCGACCCCGACGACGTCGAGGTGCTGGTGCCCGACGACTCCGGCGTCGACCACACCGGCGACGAGCTCGAGGACTGAGTGCGCGCCGTCGTCGCCTCCGGTGCCGGAGGCCCGGAGGTGCTGTCCGTGGCCGAGGTGCCTGCTCCCGAGGTCGGCCCCGGTGAGGTGCTCGTCGACGTCGCGGCGACGGCCGTCAACCGCGCCGACACCCTCCAGCGCCGCGGGCTCTACCCCGTGCCGCCGGGCGCGTCGGAGATCATCGGGCTGGAGTGCAGCGGTCGCGTCGCCGCCCTCGGGGAGGGTGTCTCGGGCTGGAGCGTGGGTGACGAGGTCTGCGCGCTGCTGACCGGCGGCGGGTACGCCGAGCAGGTGGCGGTGCCGGCCGGTCAGGTGATGCCGCTGCCGGCCGGGGTGTCCCTGGTCGAGGCGGCCGGCCTCCCCGAGGTGGCGTGCACCGTGTGGTCCAACGTCTTCATGACCGCCCACCTGCGGACCGGCGAGCGGTTCCTGGTCCACGGCGGTGCCGGCGGCATCGGCACCATGGCCATCCAGCTCGCCGCCGCTCGTGGCGCCTCGGTGTACGCCACCGCGGGGTCGCCGGAGAAGCTCGAGCTGTGCCGCTCGCTCGGCGCCGTGGCCGCGATCGACTACCGCGAGGACGACTTCGTCGAGGTCCTCCAGCAGGCCGGCGGGGCCGACGTCGTCCTCGACAACATGGGCGCGAAGTACCTCCGCCGCAACGTCGACGCCCTCGCCGAGGGGGGTCGCCTCGTCGTCATCGGCATGCAGGGCGGCACCACGGGCGAGCTCGACATCAGCACCCTGCTGCGCAAGCGCGGCTCGGTCACGGCCACGGCGCTGCGCTCCCGCTCGCGCGGGGAGAAGACCGCGATCTGCTGCGGCGTCGTCGAGAACGTCTGGCCGCTCGTCGCCGACGGCGCGGTCCGCCCGGTCGTGCACGCCACGATGCCGGTCGAGGACGTGGCGCGGGCGCACCGGCTGATGGAGGACGGCGCCCACTCCGGCAAGATCGTGCTGACCTTCTGACGCGGTCCGGCCCTTCCGGCCACCAACTAGGGTGGCGGGCATGACCTCGGAGCAGCAGTCACCCGTCCCGAGCAGCCCCGGCGGCGAGGAGCACGTCGTCGTCGTGGGGCCCGACGGCCAGCCGGTGGGCACCATCCCCGCCAGCGCCCTCGCGGGCCAGGGCGACGGGGGCGAGGACGGCGACGGCGAGCGACACGTCACCGAGCTGGTCGAGCAGCCCGCCAAGGTCATGCGGATCGGGTCGATGATCCGCCAGCTGCTCGAGGAGGTGAAGGCCGCTCCCCTCGACGAGGCGAGCCGCCAGCGCCTCAAGGAGATCCACGCCGCGTCGATCAAGGAGCTCGAGAGCGGGCTCGCCCCCGAGCTGGTCGAGGAGCTCGAGCGGCTCTCGCTCCCCTTCACCGAGGAGGGCACCCCGTCCGAGGGGGAGCTCCGGATCGCCCAGGCCCAGCTGGTCGGGTGGCTCGAGGGCCTCTTCCACGGCATCCAGACCGCGATCTACGCCCAGCAGATGGCGGCCCGCGTCCAGCTCGAGCAGATGCGGAAGGCCCTGCCCCCTGGGCCGCAGCCAGGCGGCCCCCAGGGCGCCCCGGACGGCTCGGGTCCCGGCGGCCCGGGACAGCCGCCGGCGCCGGGGTCCGGCGGGATGTACCTCTGACGCTCGCCGTACCGCGCTGCGGCGGGCGGTGAGCGGTGAGCCAGGCGCCCGCCCCTCCCGGAACGCGCCTCACGCACCGCCAGGGGCGGCGGAGGTCAGGCGCGGCGCCGGCGGATCCGGCGCGCCGCCACCAGGCCGAGCCCCACGAGGGCGGCCAGCGCCACGACGGACCTGGGCCTGAGGAAGTCGCGTCGGGCCAGGCCGTCGCGCTCGATGCGGTCGACCCCCTCGAGCGGCTTCGCGCCCTCTCCCAGCTCACGCACCGTGGCGGCGAACTCCTCGCTGCCCTGCGTCACCGACATGCAGCCGTTGGTGGTGATCCGTCCCTCGGCGTCGAGGTTCCCCAGGACCAGCACCCGGTCCCCGTCGGACCAGTCGACCCCGGAGCTCGGGACCTCCTCGGCCGGGACGAGCACGTACTGCGTCCGGTGCACCTCGCCGCTGTGGACCCGGTCCACCCGGAACCGGGCGATGACCCGACCGTCGTCGGAGAGCCGTCGCTGCACCACCCCGACGAAGACGACGGGCGGGTCCCCTTCCAGGACAGCGTCGATGCCCACGCACGAGGCGGCTGCTGGACCCGCCGGCAGCACGAGGCACGCCGGCACCACGGCCCACGCGGCAAGCAGCCGAGCGGTCACCGGCGCGCGAGGCGTCGTACGACGAAGAGGCCCAGCACACCGAGCAGGACCGCGGCGACGCCCGGTGCGGCCATCCGCGCGAAGCCGAGCGGGGGCGCGTCCTCCTCGCGGGTCATCGTCGCCTCGGGCGGCGGGGGTGGGGCCACGACCGTGCCCTCGCCGCGCAGCTTCTCGAGCTTGCCGACGCGCTCCGGCGTGGCGGTGACGGTGCCTCCGCAGCTGTCGGCGTCGTACGGCGCCGCCGCGCCGCGTGCGAGGAAGAGGTAGTCCTCGCCGACCTCGAGCTCACCGAGGCCACACGCGCCGGGCCCGGCGAGCGACTGCACCTCGGTGGTGTGCTCGACGTCGCTGTCGTAGGCGCGGGACGCCGTCAGCGAGTAGGTGTGACCGGGGGACTGCGGGGTCACCTCGTCGACGGTGGCGATGAAGACCACGTCGGCGCGCTTGACCTGCTGCTCGAACGTCGAGGGCTTGCAGGAGCAGGCTGCGCTGGGAGCGGCGGTGGTCAGCACCAGCCCCAGGGAGACGACGAGCAGGGCCAGGACGGCTCTGAGTGCACGGACCACCATGCGGGCCACCCTAGTCGTGAGGTTGAGTGCGGAACCCGTCGTACCCACCGTGAGGCTGCGCACTCAACCCGCCTCGTCGAGGCCGAAGACCTGCTCGAGCACCTGGGCCACGCCGTCCTCGTCGTGCGGTGGCGCCACGTGGTCGGCGAGCTCGAGGACCGACGGATGGCCGTTCGCCATCGCGTACGACGTCCCGGCCCACTCGAGCATCGGCAGGTCGTTGGGCATGTCGCCGAACGCCAGGACGTCGGCAGGGGCGACGCCCATCTCCGCGGCCAGCATCGCCAGCGTCGTGGCCTTGGTGACCCCGGCCGCGCTGATCTCGACCAGCGCCGAGGACGACGACCACGTGCAGGTCACCAGCTCGCCGACGGCGTCCGCGACCTGGCGCCAGAACTCCTCGGGCGGCAGGTCGGGGTGGACGGCGAGGATCTTCACCACGTCGTCGCGGTAGATCTCGGCCCAGCTCCCCGGCTGCCGGGAGGACGCGTCGTCGGACCGGTGGGGGAAGGCGTCCTCGCTGGCCCAGCCCGCGGGGTGCTCCACCGCGAACGTCGTGCCGGGGACCGCGTCGCGGACCAGCGTCGCGACCTCGAGGCCGACCTCGCGCGACACGGCGCGCAGGTCGCGCACCCGGTGGACGGCGACGTCGTAGACGATGCCGCCGTTGCTGCAGATCGCCAGGCCGTGCCCGCCGACCTCGGCCCACAGCGTCTCCATCCAGCGCAGCGGCCGGCCCGTGGTGAAGACGACCGGGACGCCGCGCTCGTCCAGCGCCGCCAGCGCGGCCCGCGTGCGCTCGGTGACGGTGCCGTCGCTGTGGAGCAGGGTGCCGTCGAGGTCGGTGGCGACCAGGCGCGGCAGCGAGCTCACCCGAACCAGCGCTCGATCTCCACTGCGGCGCCGTCGTCGTACACCGTCCCGGTCACCGCGTCGGCAGCCTCGCGGACCTCCTCGACCGCCTGCGCCATCGCGACGCCGCGTCCGGCCCAGCGGAGCATCTCGATGTCGTTGCGGCCGTCGCCGATCGCCAGCACGTCGGCGGCCGAGAGGCCGAGCTCGTCGGCCACGTGCTGCAGCCCCGACGCCTTGGAGACGCCCACCGGCGAGAGGTCCATCCAGGCGGTCCAGCCGACGACGTAGTCGGTGCCGTGCAGACCCAGGCGAGCCGCGAGCTCGACGAAGTCCTCGGCCGTGGCCTGCGGGTCGCGGATGATCACCCGGCTGACCGGCTCGCCGACGATGTCGTGCACCTCGGTGATCAGCTGCTCGCCGGAGAGCTCCCCGTCGGGGAAGACCCGGTTGACGCGGTAGCCGCCGATCCCGCGCTCCTCGACGGCGACGAGGGCCTCCGGGTGGTGCTCCAGCACGGCGGCCACGGCCGACGAGGCGTCGAACGTCTCCTCGTGCACCACCTCCATCGGCGGGTAGCGGAACAGCACGGCCCCGTTGGAGGCCACGATCCACAGACGCTCCTCACCGTCGCGCGGGAGCCCCAGCAGGTCGGCGATCCGGGTCATCCCGTGCGGGGAGCGGCCCGACGCCAGGACCACGTGGGCGCCGTCGTCCAGTGCCCGGTGCACCGCGGCGTGGACGCGCGGCGGGATCGTCTCGTACTCCTCGTCCTGCCCGTCCACCCACTTGAGCAGGGTGCCGTCGATGTCGAGCGCGACGATCCTCGGGGTCCAGTCAGTGGTCACGCGGAGATCGGCTTCAGGGTCTCGAGGCCGCCGAGGTAGGGCCGCAGCGCCTGCGGCACCGTCACCGAGCCGTCCTCGTTCTGGTGGGTCTCCAGGATCGCGACGATCGCCCGGGTGACGGCGGTGAGGGTGCCGTTGAGGGTCGCGACCGGCGTCGTCTGGCCGTCGGCCGTGCGGGTGCGGATGTCGAGC
This sequence comes from uncultured Nocardioides sp., assembly GCA_902805885.1. Taxonomy (GTDB): domain Bacteria; phylum Actinomycetota; class Actinomycetes; order Propionibacteriales; family Nocardioidaceae; genus Nocardioides. Next base: position 55,456 of record CADCUM010000097.1, read on the forward strand.
CGCCGGCTCTGGAACTCGGTGCAGTTGGACGTCGAGGTCAGCTCGCCGTACGCCTTCCGGCTCGGGATCCACGCCTCGCAGTCGAACTTCCGCGACGCGCTCAGCCCGAGGTCGCCGGCCGCGGTGTCGATGACGCGGTAGGCGAGCTCGAGCTTGTCGAGGAACTCCTTCTCCCAGGCCAGCAGCCGCTGGTGCTCGGCGTACGACTCCTCGACGGTGGTGTAGACGAACATCTCGACCTTGTCGAACCAGTGCACCCGCCAGATGCCCCGGGTGTCCTTGCCGTGGGAGCCGGCCTCCTTGCGGAAGCACGGGCTGAACGCGGCGTAGCGCAGGGGCAGCGACGCCGGGTCGAGGATCTCGTCGGCGTGGTAGGCCGCCATCGCGACCTCGCTGGTCCCGACGAGGTAGAGCTCCTCGCCCTCGATCCGGTAGACGTCGTCGGCGGCCTGGCCGAGGAACCCGGTTCCCTCCATCGCGCGCGGGCGCACGAGTGACGGCGCGGCCGCCTGCACGAAGCCGGCGGCGCGCGCCTGGTCCATCGCCATGTTCACGAGCGCGAGCTGCAGCTGGGCGCCGACGCCGGTGAGGAAGTAGAAGCGCGAGCCGCTGACCTTGGCGCCGCGCTCGAGGTCGATGGCACCGAGCATCCGCCCGAGCTCGACGTGGTCGCGCGGCTCGAAGTCGAACTCGCGCGGGGTGCCCACGTGCTCGATGACGGTGTAGTCCTCCTCGCCGCCGGCGGGCGCCTCGTCGTCGGCGATGTTGGGGATCGCCTTGAGCGCCTCGGTCCACTCCTCCTCGGCGACCGCCTGGGCGGCCTCGAGGGCCTTGACGTCCGCGGCGAGCTGCTTGACCTGCGCGAGCAGCGCCTGCTTCTCCTCGCCCTGCGCGGCGGCGACCTGCTTGCCCATCGCCTTCTGCTCGGAGCGGCGGGCCTCGAACTCGGCGATCGCCGTACGGCGGGCGGTGTCGGCGGACAGGGCCCGGTCCACCGACTCGCCGGACAGGCCACGCTTCGACTGGGCGGCGCGGACGCGGTCGGGGTCGTCGCGGAGGAGCCGGGGATCGATCACGTCGGGGTCCCTGCGGCGAGGGGAGCGGAGCGAGGCTCGTCGTGGGGTGAGGTCATGCGGACAAGGCTATCCGCGCGGTCGCGGGGCGCTCACGCCAGTTCCCGGGCGCGGACCGCCCGTCGGCATACTGTCCCGGTGCTCGACCGACCCCGCCTGACCCGACTGGCCTGGGCCGCGGCCTGCGCGCTGCTGTTCCTGGCGATGGCCTACGCCGTGGTCTTCCAGGACCGGTCGCCCCTCGACGGGTTCGACCGGCTGGGCCAGCGCGGCGAGGACTGGTCGGACGACCACACGACGTCGCGACAGTGGCTGCTCTGGATCGAGACGGCCTTCAACGCCATCGGGATGACGGTCCTCACCGTCGTGGCCGCGGTCGCGCTGCTCGTACGACGCCACCGCCGGGCCGCGGGCTTCCTGGTCGGCGTCATGCTCACCACCGCCGTCCTCACCTCGCTCCTCAAGAACCTCCTCAGCCGCAGGCGCCCCGACTGGCAGGAGACGGTCGGCCTGCACGACACGCTGTCGTTCCCCTCCGGGCACGCCTCCTCGGTCGCGGCGTTCTGCGGCGTGCTCCTGGTGCTGGCGTTCGTCTTCTGGCGGCGCGCGGGCATGCGTCGTACGGCGCTGGTGGTGCTCGGCTCGCTCTGGCTCCTGGTCTGCCTCGACCGGGTGCTGCTGGGACGCCACTTCCCCTCGGACGTCATCGGGGGCTCGCTGCTCGCGGCGAGCGTGGTCTTCGTCTGGATGGCACTGGTCGACCCACGGCCGCGCTCGATCGCCACCGGCACCGCGCCGCTGCCCCACGTCTACGTGTCGGAGCGGCGGCTCGCCGTGGTGCTCAACCCGATCAAGGTGGAGGACGTCGGACAGTTCCACGCCATCGTCGAGGCGATGGCCGAGGAGGCGGGCTGGTCGAAGCCGACGTGGCACCACACCACGATCGAGGACCCCGGCACCGGGATGGCCCACCAGGCGGCCGTCGACGGCGCCGACCTGGTGATGGTCTGCGGCGGCGACGGCACGGTGCGCGAGGTGTGCGCCGAGCTGGCCGGCACCGGGATCCCGGTCGGGATCATCCCCGCCGGCACCGGCAACCTGCTGGCCCGCAACCTCGGCATCCCGCTCTACCTGAGGTCCGCGATCGACGTCGCCCTCCACGGCCAGGACCGCGCGATCGACCTCGTCGACGTGAGCGGCGACGGCATCGAGGACACCCACTTCATGGTGATGGCCGGGATGGGCTTCGACGCCGCGATCATGGAGGGCGTCAACGAGGACATCAAGAAGCGCATCGGCTGGGTCGCCTACGTGCTCTCCGGCATGCGCTCGCTGATGTTCCCGGCGGTCAAGGTCGAGATCCAGATCGACGACGACCCGCCCACCACCCACCGCGCCCGCACGGTCGTCGTCGGCAACGTCGGCTTCCTCCAGGCCGGGATGCCCCTGCTCCCCGACGCCACGATCGACGACGGGATCCTCGACGTGGTGATCATCCACCCTCGGCAGTTCCTGTCGTGGATCACGGTCGCCTCGCGCGTGCTCCGCAAGAGCACGATCGTCGACGAGACGCTCGACCGGCGCACCGGCCAGCGGGTCGTGGTCCGCGCGTCCACCGACACCCCGCGTCAGCTCGACGGCGACTCGATCGGTCCGGGGCGGGAGCTGCGGATGACCTGCGTCCACGGGCGGCTGCTGGTCCGCGTCCCGCGGTGAGGCCCGCGGTCCGCGTGCCGGTCGGCTGACCCCCGAGCGGTGCGTGAGGCAGGTTCCGGGCGGCGCAGGACGTGCGCCACTCACCGCTCCACGCCGTTCACCTCCCGGAGCGGTGCGTGAGGCAGGTTCCGGCGGCGCAGGACGTGCACCACTCACCGCCGGGAGCGGGGACGTCGCGCGCTCGGATGCGTCCGGGCGCAGGCCGCCAGCGCCTAGAGGGCCGCGCGGCGGTACTGCACCGGCCAGAGCTCCTCGGCCGGCTCGCCCAGCTCGTACGCCGCTCGCAGCGGCCAGTGCGGATCGCGGAGCAGCTCGCGGCCCAGCAGGACCACGTCGGCCGACTCCTCCGCGAGGATCTCCTCGGCCTGCTTGGGGGAGGTGATGAGCCCCACGGCTCCGCTGGGGACCCCCGCCTCGGTGCGGATGCGGCGCGCGAACGGCACCTGGTAGCCCGGCCCCACCGGGATCTCGGCGGACGCCGCGTTGCCGCCGGTGGAGGTGTCGACGAGGTCGACGCCCTCCTCGCGGACCAGCGCGGCGAGGCGGACGGTGTCGTCCTCGGACCAGCCGCCCTCGACCCAGTCGGTGGCCGAGACGCGCAGGACGAGCGGCACGCCGTGGTCGAGGCGCCCGCGGACCTCGCGGACGACCTCGAGCACCAGCCGCACGCGGTTGTCGAAGGAGCCGCCGTAGGCGTCCTCGCGCCGGTTGGACAGCGGCGAGAGGAACTCGTGCAGGAGGTAGCCGTGAGCAGCGTGCACCTCGATCACCTCGAAGCCGGCGGCCACGGCGCGCTCGGCCGCGTCGCCGAAGTCGGTCACGACGCGGCGGATGCCCGCCTCGTCCAGCGGCTCGGGGTCCTGGCGGAGTCCCGGGAACGGCGTCTCCGACGGTCCGACCGGGCGCCAGCCGCCGTCGGCGTCGGCAACGGGCCCCCGCTCGGCGGTGAAGCCGGAGTACGTCGACGCCTTGCGGCCGGCGTGGGCCAGCTGGATGCCCGCGGTGGCGCCCTGGCGCCGTACGAAGTCGACGATGGGTGCCCACGCCGCCTGCTGGTCGTCGTTCCAGAGGCCGGTGTCCTCCGGGCTGATCCGACCCTCCGGCGACACGGCCGTCGCCTCGGTGAACACCAGTCCCGCGCCGCCGCGCGCCAGCGAGCCGAGGTGCACGAGGTGCCAGTCGTCCGGGACGCCGTCGGCCGCGGAGTACTGGCACATCGGTGCCACCCACACGCGGTTGCGCACGGTGACGTCGCGGAGGGTGATCGGGCTGAACAGTCGGGTCACGACAGGTGCTCCTCGTCGGAGTGGACAGTGCTTCTGGAGGCTGCAACCGCCGGGACGGGTCGCGGATTCCGTGGCGGTGCGGGAGGAAGGGGCCCGCGCCGGCGCGGCGACGGCAGCTGGGCGCAGGCGACTGCCAGCAGGGCGAGGACGAAGCCGACCGCCTGGCCGGCCGTGACCGACTCGCGAAGCACGGCCCACCCCAGGACGAGGGCGACGAGGGGGGAGATCAGCGGCAGGAACGCCACGGCGCCGGCGGGCATCCGGCCGACGCCTCGGAACCACAGGACGTACGCCAGCAGGGCCCCGACCAGGCTCAGCCAGGCGTAGCCGGCGACGGCGGCGGCGTCGAGGGGTGGCGGCGGGCCCTCGAGGACCAGGGCGACCGGCACGATGACCAGGCCGCCCGCGGTGAGCTGCCAGCCGGCGTACGCGACCGCGCCGGTGGGGCGTCCCCAGCGCTTGCTGAGCACCGTGCCGAGGGCCATGCCGAGGGTGGACGCGAGGCCTGCGCCGACGCCGACGGGGCTCAGCGCCGCCTCGGGGGCCAGGACCATCAGCGCCACGCCCACCACGCCGAGGACGCCCCACGACAGCCGCCACCGCGTGGGGCGCTCCCCGAGCAGCGGCACGGCCAGCGCGGCGACGAGCAGGGGGCCCGTCGCGCCGAAGATGGCCGCGACGCCTCCGGGCAGGAGATGGGCGGCGAGGAACAGCAGGGGGAAGAACGCGCCGATGTTGAGCGTGCCGAGGACCAGCGCCTTCCACCACCAGTCCCCACGCGGCAGCGACCGGCCGATCGCGAGGGCGATGAGTCCCGCCGGCAGCGCCCGCAGCAGCCCCGACCAGAGCGGGTGGTCCGCGGGGAGGAACAGCGCGGTGACGACGTACGTCGTGCCCCACACCGCGGGGGCGACCGCCGTGGTCGCCACGGTGCGAGTCCTGTCCGTCATCCCACGACCGTCCTTTGACATCGAAACTTTCGACTGTGAACGATGCTAGACCGGTAGTCTCTCCCCGTCAAACGTTTCGATGTCGAAGGATGTGCATGGACCGAGTCAGCGACTACCTCGCGCAGTGGCGGCAGGAGCGCCCCGACCTCGACCCGACTCCCATGGGGGTCGTGGGCCGGCTGACGCGCGCCAACGAGGTGGTGGGCCGGGCGCTCACCGCCTACTTCGCCGAGCACGGGCTGCAGCGGGGCGAGTTCGACGTCCTTGCGACCCTGCGCCGCTCCGGACCGCCGCACACCCTCACCCCCGGCAGGCTCGCGGAGAGCACGATGATCAGCTCAGCGGCCATCACCAACCGACTGACCCGGCTCGAGGACAAGGGCCTGCTCGTGCGGCGTACCGACCCCAGCAACCGCCGCAACGTGCTCGTCGCGCTGACCGCCGAGGGGCTGCAGCTCGTCGACCGCCTCGTCGAGGGCCACCTGGAGAACGAGCGCCGGGTGCTCGCGCCCCTGACCGCTCAGGAGCAGGCCCAGCTGGCCGGCCTCCTCGAGCGCTTCCTCGCCGGGTCCGGCGACACGAGCCGCGCCGACTGAGCCCCAGCGGCGGGGTACGACGGCGCGCCCGAGCTCCGCGAGCTGGCCGAGGTCCACGACAGCCACGACGTCGTCGACCTGCTCGAGGAGTCCGAGGAGGACCTGGACGGGGCCGTGCGGCGGGAGGCGCGCCCGCTGCTCACCACAGGTGGGTGACGACCGCTGGGCGTCCGGCATGCTGACGCCATGGACCTCGCCGACCTCCAGGCCCGCGCCCGCGCCGTACGAGCGCTCTACGCCGCGTACGAGAAGGAGCGGCACGGCCGCTCGTGGACCACCGAGGAGGTCTTCCTCGGGATGCTGGGGGACGTGGGTGACCTGGCGAAGCTCGTCCAGGGCAAGGCCGGGGTCCGTCCGCGCGAGGACCTGGACGAGGCCCTCGCCCACGAGCTCGCCGACGTCCTGTGGTGCGTGCTCACGCTCGCCGACGCGTACGACGTCGACCTCGAGACCGCCTTCGTCGACACCATGGACGAGCTGACCGAGCAGCTCACGCCCGGCGCGGACCCGGGGTGAGCAGAGGGAGGCAGGTGCCGACCCACGAGCCCGAGGGGTACGACTGCCCGTTCTGCCGCCTGCAGCGCGGGGAGTGCAACGAGCGCAACCAGCCCGACGACGTCGTGGCCGTGACCGACCTGGCGTTCGCCCGCGTCTCGCCCAAGTGGTGGCCCGCCAACCCCGGCGCCGTCCTCGTGGTCCCGCGGGCGCACCACGAGAACCTCTACGACCTGCCCTCCGAGGTGGGGCACGCCGTGTGGGACCTCGTCCAGCAGGTCGCGGTCGCGGTCCGGGCGGCGTACGACTGCGACGGCGTCTCCGTCCGCCAGCACAACGAGCCGGCCGGCGGGCAGGACGTGTGGCACCTGCACGTCCACGTCTTCCCCCGGCACGAGGGCGACCGGCTCTACGCACGGGACCCCGAGTCCCGCTGGGTGTCCGCGCAGGAGCGGCGACCCTGGGCGGACGCGCTCGCCGGCGCGCTGCGGATGCCGCGCACGTTCGGCTGACGTCACGCCGGCCGGGCGTGCTCGATGGCCTCCTCCTCCTCGGGGGAGAGCTGCTGCTCGCAGGTCCAGCCGGTGACCGACTTGGCATAGGTCCGGGCCTCGCTGCGGCCGTGGATCGAGGTCAGGACCACGCCGTTGCCCGCGTCGTCCAGGACGGCGACGCTCCAGCTCAGGTGGCCTCCGACGTCGCCGAAGGCGTCGTACCGCACGACCGAGAGGTGGCGCAGCGCGTCGGCCGTCTCGGCCTGGAGCGCGGCGACCTCCTGCCGCAGCCCCTGCACGTCCTCGGGGAGGGCGTCCACGTCGCCCGCCGAGGACGCCGAGCGGGTACGGCGCAGCGCGAGGGCCGACAGCACGACGGCGACCGCCGCCAGGGCGAGGGCGAGCGAGGCGAGGAGCAGCACGCCACGACCCTATGACCGCGGGCCGGGCACGGACCGCCGGACGCGGCCGGACGTGGAAAACTCACCGTGCGTGAGCGCGTCGAGCAAGCGGATCGCCTACCAGGGCGAGCCCGGGTCCAACTCCCACCTGGTGTGCCAGCAGGCCTACCCCGACCTGGAGCCCCTGGGGTGCGCGTCGTTCGAGGACGCCTTCGCCGCCGTCGAGAACGGCGACGCGGACCTGGCGATGATCCCGATCGACAACTCGATCGCCGGCCGGGTGGCCGACATCCACCACGTCCTGCCGACGTCGACGCTGCACATCGTGGGCGAGCGCTTCCTCCGGATCCGCTTCTCCCTGATGGTCGTCCCGGGGACGCGGCCCGAGCAGCTGCGCACGGTCCGCAGCCACGTGCATGCCCTCGGCCAGTGCCGCGGGGTGATCCGTGAGCTCGGCCTGACCCCCGTCGTCACCGGCGACACCGCCGGAGCCGCCCGGGAGGTGGCCGAGGCGGGCGACGCGAGCCAGGCCGCGATCTCCCCTCCGGGAGCGGCCGGCATCCACGGCCTGGAGGTCCTGCGGGAGGACGTCGAGGACGAGGAGCACAACACCACGCGCTTCGTGGTCCTCTCCCGGGAGCCCCAGCAGGCGGCGCGTGACGCCGGACCCGTCGTGACGACCTTCGTCTTCAGCGTCCGAAACCTCCCGGCCGCGCTCTACAAGGCGCTGGGCGGCTTCGCCACCAACGGCGTCAACATGACCAAGCTCGAGAGCTACATGGTCGACGGGCACTTCACCGCGACCCAGTTCCTCGCCGAGGTGGACGGGCACCCCGACGACGAGGCGGTCCGCAACGCGCTCGAGGAGCTGGCGTTCTTCACCACCGAGATCAAGGTCCTCGGCGTCTACCCGGCCGACCCCTTCCGGGCCGAGTGACCCGACGAGTGCTGTCCAGGGTCTGTCCGGCGACCCCCTCGGTGTTCTAGCCTGCACCGTGCCCCGCCCCACGCTCCTCCGCACGCTCGGGTTCGGGGTCGCCTTCCTCGTCGCTGGATTCGTCGGTCGTACGACGCTCTTCGACGCGACCGCGACGGCACTGATCTGGCCCGCAGCGGGGGTCGCGTTCCTGTGGCTGCTGGCCACCCCGGCGACGCCGCGCTGGGAGCGGCCGCTCGCCTGCGCGGCCATCGGGGCCGTGTCGTTCCTCGTCAACCGCTCGACCGGCTCCGAGACACCCATGGCGCTGGTCTTCCTGGTGGTCAACGTCCTGCAGCCGGTCCTGGCGGTGCACCTGTGCGAGCGGGCCTGGAAGCGGTGGCCCCGGGTGCGGTGGGAGGCGCCGTTCTCGTCGCCCGGGAGCCTCCTGCGCCTGGTCGCCGCCGCCGGGCTGGGCTGCATCCCGTCCGCGGTCCTCGGCGTCACTGCCCAGTACTTCCTGTTCCCCGACGTCGCCTCGCTCCCGTCCGCCCTGACCTGGTGGGCCCGCAACACGGTCGGGATCGTCGGTTTCGCCTCCGCCGGGCTCGTCGCGGCCGACGTGCTGCGCGGCCGCCGGTCGGCGACCACCGCCACGGGCTCGCCCTTGGAGGGCGTCCTCCTCGTCGGCGCCACGATCGCCCTGGCCGAGGTCGACCTGCGGATCGACGACCTGCCGCTGGTGGTCTTCCTCCCCGCCATGGCCGTGTGGGCCGGCATGCGGTTCCCGCCGGTCTTCGTCGCCCTCCACTCGCTGCTGGCCGGCGCCGCTGCCATCTGGATCACCCTCGTCGGCGAGGGACCGTTCCGGCCCGTGGACTCGGCACAGGTGGCTGCCCTGTCGGCCCAGCTGTTCGTCGGGATGACCGTCCTCGTCGGCCTGTTCCTGGCGATGTCGCGCCAGGAGAACGCCCAGCTCACCGAGGACGTCCGGAGCGCGCGGGACGACTCGCAGCGGCAGGCCGAGCTCCTGCGCACCGTCATCATGTCGATGCACGACCCGGTCGTGGTGGTCGACCACCGCGACCGCGTCACCATGGTCAACCGGGCCGCCACCCGCACCCTGTTCGTGGCCGACGCGTCCCCCATCGGGGCCCTGCTGACGACGCTGCAGCTGACGCGCCCCGACGGGTCCGTCATCCCCTTCCAGGAGCACCCCTGCCGGATGGCCCTGGCGGGCGGGGTCCACCGGGTCGACGTCGACGTCGCGGGGCAGCCCGAGTCCACGATCCACCGCGTCACGGCCACGCCGCTGTCGTCGCGGCCCGACGGCACCCCGACCGGCGCCGTGCTGGTCTACCACGACGTCACCGAGGACAGGGCGCAGCAGGAAGCCCTGTCCTCCTTCGCCAGCACCGTCGCGCACGACCTGCTCAACCCGATCAGCGCGATCTCGGCCTGGTCGGAGCTGATGCGCGAGGACCTGGCGGACTCCGGTCAGGACCTCGAGGCGCTGGAGCGCATCGAGGCCTCCACCCAGCAGATGCGCGAGCTGGTGGACGGCCTGCTCGCCGACGCCCGGGCCCGGGAGTTCAGCCTCAGCACCGAGGTGGTGGACCTCGGCGAGGTGGCCCGCGACGCCGCTCGTGGCGTCCCCGGTGCCGAGGTCGAGGTGCAGGAGCTGCCCCCGGTCCTCGGGGACCCGATGCTGCTGCGCCAGGTGCTGGTCAACCTCGTCGGCAACGCCGTGAAGTACGCCGCGGCTGACCGGGACCCGGCGATCACGGTCACCGGCGACCACGACGACCTCGGGGACGTCGTCGTACGGGTCGCCGATCGCGGGATGGGCATCCCGCCCGACCACCTCGACTCGGTCTTCGAGCCGTTCCGCCGGGTCCCGGGGACCCAGCGCCGCGGCACCGGCCTGGGTCTCGCGATCTGCCGCCGGATCGTCGAGCGGCACGGCGGGCGGATCGTCGCCCGCCCGCGCGACGACGGTCCGGGCACCGTGATGGAGCTGACGCTGCCGGCGGCCCCCGTGGACGCACGGGTGTCGCGGTAGGTTCACCCGCGTGGACGAGCAGCCCGAGGACCGCGTGGCCGACCTCGGCTTCGCCCGCGTCGACGTCGACCGTGCCGCCCGCACCGGCGACCCCGAGGTCGTCTACGGCGCGGGCAAGACCCCGGAGCAGGTCGCGGCCATCCTCCGCACGCTCCACGAGCGCCACCCCGACCGCGCCGTGCTGGCCACCCGCCTCTCGCCCGAGGCCATGGCGGCCGCCCGTGAGGCCGGCGCCACCGTCCACGACGTGGCCCGGGCGGCCACCCTCGGCCCCCTGCCCGGCGCCCGCGGCCGGGTCGGCATCGTCAGCGCCGGCACCTCCGACGCCCCGGTCGCGGCCGAGGCGGCGCTCACGGTCGCCGTCCACGGAGCCGAGCCGGTCGAGATCCGCGACGTCGGCGTCGCCGGGCTCCACCGCCTCCTCGCCGTGCGCGACCAGCTGGCGAGCCTCGACTGCGTCGTGGTCGTCGCGGGCATGGAGGGAGCGCTCCCCTCGGTCGTCGGCGGGCTGGTGGGCGTGCCGCTGATCGCCGTCCCCACGAGCGTCGGGTACGGCGCCGCGTTCGGCGGCCTCGCGGCACTCCTCGGCATGCTCAACTCCTGCGCGCCGGGGGTGACGGTGGTCAACATCGACAACGGGTACGGCGCCGGGGTCGCCGCCGCGCGCATCGTCCGGGTGGCCGCCCGGTGACCGTCTGGGTCGACGCCTCCGCCGGCGCGAGCGGCGACATGCTGCTGGGCGCGCTCGTGGGGGCCGGGGTCGACGTCGCCGTGCTGCAGGCGGCGGTGGACGCCATCGCCCCGGAGCCGGTCGCGCTGCGCGTCGAGCAGGTGGACCGCAACGGCTTCGCCGCGACCCGCTGCCACGTCGAGCTCCCCGACTCCGAGCACCACCGGACCTGGCGCGACATCCGCTCCCGGCTCACCGCGGCCCCGCTCGCCCCGGAGGTCCGCGACCTCGCCGTGCGCACCTTCGAGCGCCTCGCCGTCGCCGAGGCCACCGTCCACGGCGCCGACCCGATGGACGTGGCGTTCCACGAGGTCGGGGCGCTGGACGCGATCGCCGACGTCGTCGGGGTGTGCGCCGGGTTCGTGGCGCTGCTGGGGGCCCGCGGCGGCCAGGTGGTCGTGTCCCCCGTGGCCGTCGGGTCCGGCACCGTCCGGGGCGCCCACGGCAAGCTGCCGGTCCCGCCGCCGGCGGTCGCCGAGCTGCTGCGCGGCGTGCCGTCGTACGCCGGGCCCGGTGCCCACGAGGCCTGCACGCCCACCGGCGCGGCCCTGCTCACCACCCTGGCCGACGCCTGGGGACCGCAGCCGGCGATGACGGTCGACCGGGTCGGCGTCGGCGCGGGCGGTCGCGACCCCGACACCCACGCCAACGTCGTACGGCTCCTGGTCGGGGAGGCCGCCGCGACGGCACCGGCTCCGCCGCTGCTCATCGAGTCCAACGTCGACGACCTCGACCCCCGGGTGTGGCCGAGCGTGATCGCGGCCCTGCTGGCCGCGGGCGCGAGCGACGCGTGGCTGACGCCGATCATCATGAAGAAGGGCCGCCCCGCCCACACCCTGTCGGTCCTCACCTCCGCCGAGCACGCGGAGCGGGTGCGTGCCGCGATCTGGCGGCACACCTCCACCATCGGCGTGCGCGAGGTCCCGCTCGCCAAGCACGCGCTGGAGCGCGAGATGGTCGAGGTCGAGGTCGACGGCCACGCCATCGACGTGAAGCTCGCCCGCCACGACGGCGAGGTCGTCAACGCGCAGCCCGAGTGGGACCACGTCGCCCGCGTCGCGCTCGCGCTGGACCGCCCCGCCAACGACGTCCTGGCCGAGGCCATCGCCGCGACCAGGGCACTGCTGCGCGAGCGCGGTTGATGGCCGGGCCCGCCCTGCCCGTCCGCACGGCGCGTCTGCTGCTGCGCCCGCACCGCCCGGAGGACCTCGACCGGCTGCTGGAGGTGTACGGCGACCCCGACGTGTGCCGCTACATCCCCCTCGGCCCCTGGGACCGCGCGGAGGCCGAGACGCAGCTGGCGGCCCGCGTCCGGCGCACGGACTACCGCGGCGACCCCGGCCTCCTCGGCCTGGTGATCGACCTCGACGGCGTGATGGTGGGCGACGTGGTGCTGTTCCCCGTGCAGGGAGAGCCCGACACCGCCGAGATCGGCTGGGCGCTCCACCCGCAGCACACGGGCCACGGGTACGCCGAGGAGGCGGCGCGCGCCCTGCTCGACCTCGCCTTCGACCACTACGGCCTGCACCGCGTGGTCGCCCACGTCGACGCCCGCAACGTCCGCAGCTCCCGCCTCTGCGCGCGGCTGGGCATGCGCCTCGAGGGCCGGCACCGGCAGGCGCACTGGGCCCGGGGAGAATGGTGCGACTTCGAGGTCCACGCCGTGCTCGCGCAGGACCGGCCAGCGGAAGGAGCCCCGTGCTCGACCTCCTCGTCGTCGCCCTGACCTTCGGGGCGATCTTCGTCGTCGAGCTGCCCGACAAGACGTTCATCGCCACGCTGGTGATGTCGACGAAGATGCGCCCGCTGCTGGTCTGGGTGGGCGTGGGACTGGCGTTCCTCGTGCAGACCGGCGTCGCCGTCGGCCTCGGCAAGGCCGCGTCCTTCCTCCCCGACACCGCCGTCCACGTCGCCGCCGCGGTGATGTTCACCCTCGGCGCCGTCATCCTCCTGCGCGAGGCCCGCTCGGCCGGCGCGGACGAGGAGGACCAGGGCTCGGAGTTCGCCGCCAGGGCGGATGCCTCGGCGCACGGGTTCCGCGTGGTGGCGACGTCGTTCCTCGTCCTCTTCGCCGCCGAGTGGGGCGACCTCTCCCAGCTCCTCACGATCTCGCTGGCGGCGCGGTACGACGACCCCGTCAGCGTCTTCGTCGGCGCGTGGGGCGCCCTGCTCGCCGTCTCCGGGCTGGCCGTGCTCGTGGGGCGCGTGCTGCTCCGGCGCGTGCGGCTCTCGGCCCTGCACTACGCGGGTGCGGCGGTGTGCCTGGTGATGGCAGGGTTGACGGTGTGGGAGATGACGCGCTGAGCGAGGCCGCGCAGGGCGGGCACGACTGGTTCGTGTCCTTCTGGCCGGACGAGCCCGAGGTCGGCGAGCGGGCCTGGCGCGACCACCTCGACGGCAAGTACGCCGAGCTCGGAGAGGTGACACCCCTGCGGATCCGCCAGCTCCACATCCGGGTCGCCCAGGCCGAGGCGGCCGTGGAGCGCCTGCGGCGCGACCCCCACGACCCGGTCGGTCGCGGCATGCTCGGCGAGGCGTTGGACGGCGCCGTGGGAACGACCGGCCTCGACGCCATCCTCGTGCCGGCGGGCCACCGGCCGGACGTCCGGGAGCCCACGCTGCGCGCGACCTGGGTCGACGCTCCGCGCGCCGAGCTCCTGACCCCGAGCCCGCCCGAGCTGCCGGTGCGCACCGACCGGCTGGTGCTGCGACGCTTCCGCGAGGAGGACGCGGCCGCGTTCGAGGACGCGTGGGCGTCGGAGGAATGGACGGGCCTGCTGCTCAGCCCTCCCATGAGCGGGGCGGAGGTCGTCGAGTGGGCACGGCGGCGCGCCCGAGCCGGTGACAACACCTTCCTCGGCCTGGTCGTGGAGCACGACGGCGTTCCGGTGGGCGACTCGATCCTGATGCTCCAGGGCGTCGGGCTGAGCCAGGCGGAGATCGGCTGGACCGTGCTGCCCGAGCACGCTGGTCGTGGCTACGCCACCGAGGCCGCACGCGCGATGCTGCGCGTCGCGTTCGAGCACTACGGCGTACGGCGCGTCGTCGCCAACCTCGACGCCCGCAACGACCGCTCGGCCGCACTCTGCGAGCGGCTCGGCATGCGGCGGGAGTCCCACAAGCTCGGCGACTTCTGGTCCAAGGGCCGCTGGACCGACTCCTACGAATACGCGCTGCTCGCCGAGGAGTGGCGCGAGGCAGGCGGGTGATCCGTCCGGTGCGCGTGGCCGCGAGCGCGGCGGGCGGCGTACGACTCGCCCCCGGCCAGACGCAGCACTAGAGTCGCGCCATGCCCACGACCCCCCAGCCGGCCCCTCACGGCGCGGACAGCGAGGTCGGCCGCCTGGCCACCGTGATGCTCCACCGTCCCGGCAACGAGCTCAAGCGCCTGACCCCCCGCAACAACGACAAGCTGCTCTTCGACGGCATCCCGTGGGTCAACCGCGCGCAGGAGGAGCACGACGCCTTCGCCGAGACGCTGCGCGCCCGCGGTGTCGAGGTGCTCTACCTCACCGAGCTGCTCACCGAGACGCTCGAGAGCGAGCTGGCCCGCAACCACGCGATCACCAGCGCCCTGAGCGGCCTGCACCTCGGCGACACGATGCGCCGCTACCTCGCCCAGGCGCTGCGCGAGCTCGCGCCCGCCGAGCTCACCGACGTGCTCACCGCCGGCATCCGCAACGACGAGGTGCGCGGCGGCCACGGGCTGGTCACCAGCCTGCTCGACCCCCACGACTTCCTCATCGACCCGCTGCCCAACCTGCTCTTCACCCGCGACTCCAGCGTGTGGGTCCAGGACCGGGTCGCGATCACCAGCCTGGCGATGCCCGCGCGCAAGCGCGAGACCCAGCTCACCGAGCTGATCTACACCGAGCACCCCCGCTTCGTCGGCACCCGCAAGATCCACGGCTGGCACAACGAGCACGTCGAGGGCGGCGACGTCCTGCTCCTCGCGCCCGGCGTCATCGCGGTCGGCGTCGGCGAGCGGACCACGCCCGCAGGTGTCGAGCGGCTCGCCCGCCAGGTCTTCCACGCCGACCTCGCCCACACGGTGCTGGCGGTGCCCATCGCGCAGGAGCGCGCCACGATGCACCTCGACACCGTCTGCACCATGGTCGACGTCGACAAGGTCGTGATGTACCCCAACGTCGCCGACACGCTCCGGGCCTTCACCGTCACGATGTCCGACGGGGCCGCCGACGACACCGAGCTCGTGCTGTCGGTGAGCGAGGACGAGCCGTTCCTCGTCGCGGCCGCCAAGGCGATGCAGATCGACACCCTCCACCAGATCGACACCGGCCTCGACCCGGTCACGGCCGAGCGCGAGCAGTGGGACGACGGCAACAACACGCTGGCGCTGGCGCCGCGCGTGGCCGTCGCCTACGAGCGCAACGACGAGACCAACGACCGACTCGAGGAGGCGGGCATCGAGGTCGTCCGGATCGCCGGGTCCGAGCTCGGCTCGGGTCGCGGCGGGCCGCGCTGCATGAGCTGCCCGGTGTCGCGTGAGCCACTCCCCACGGACTAGCGCATCACGTCCGCGACGATGCCTCGTTGACCGGTCATGACTGCCTCCATCCTGGACTCCCTGGCTCCTCGCGACGCCGAGCGCGTGCTCGCGGCTGGGACGCCGCTGACGCTGCCCGCCGGCTGGTCCCCGATCGCCGAGCGCACCCCCGCCGACAAGGCCTACCTCATCACCGAGGGCGAGGTGTCCGTACGGCGCTCGGGCGAGGAGGTCGCCACCCTCGGGCCCGGCGCCGTCGTGGGCGAGGCGGCCATCGTCAACCGCACCCTCCGCTCCGCCACGGTCGTGGCGCTGACGCCGCTCAGGGTCGTCCACTTCACCAGCGAGCGCCTCGCGGAGCTCGCCGAGGAGGTCCCGGCGTTCGGTGAGGCGCTCCGCGCGGCGACGGCCGAGCGGCTCGACGGGTCGTGACGCTCGCGGACCCGGAGCGTCGTACGGCGACGCTCGACGCGATGGAGGCCTTCCTCCTGGGCGAGCGTCCGAGCCTCACACGGGTCCAGGTGGCGGAGCAGGCGGGCGTGCCGATCGCGACGGCCGAGGTGCTCTGGCACCAGCTCGGCTTCCCCCACCACGGCGACGACGACGTCGCGTTCGCACCCTCGGACGTCGAGGCGCTCCGGCTGACGGCCGAGCTGATGCGGCTGGGGATCCTGTCCGACGACTCCACCGTCGCGCTCGTCCGCACGTGGGGGCGCAGCTACGCCCGTCTCGCGGAGTGGCAGACGACCCTGCTGGCCGGGCTGGCGGTCGAGGGCGACGACCCCGACGTGCGGCTGGCCGAGCTGGCCACGTCGGTGCTCCCGACCGTCGAGTCGTTGCAGAGCTACGTCTGGCGCCGCCACCTCGCCAGTGCGGCGAGCCGGCTGCTCACGCAGGGTCCTGGTCTGGGCGAGGCCGAGACCACGCTGGCGGTCTGCTTCGTCGACATCGTCGGCTACACCTCCCGGGCGCGCTCGCTCGACGAGCACGAGCTCGTCGCGTGGGTGGAGCAGTTCGAGCAGGAGGCGAGCGCGACGGTCATCGACCACGGCGGCAGCGTCATCAAGACCATCGGCGACGAGGTGCTCTTCGCCGCGGACGACCCGGCCGCCGCCGTCCGGGTGGCGCTCGCCCTGACGGCGCGCGGCGCCGACGAGGACGACCCGTTCCCGCAGGTGCGGGCCGGCGTCGCGCACGGCACCGTCGTACGACGCCTCGGCGACGTCTTCGGCTCGACCGTCAACGCCGCCGCCCGGCTCACCTCGCTCGCCCGGCCCTCCTCGGTGGTGGTGGACGCCGGCGTGCACGAGGCGCTGGTCGACGACGAGTCGCTCGACCTGCGCTGGCGCCGGCTGCGGCGCGTCTCGGTGAAGGGGTTCTCCCACCTCGAGGCGTGGCGGGTGCGGCCCGGCAAGGCCGGGGTGGAGGGTGAGCCGCGGCCCGGCGACGGTCCGTTCAGTGCGGAGGACGGGTAGGCCGCTGGCCTCGCACGAAGCCGTCCTGCAGGTACCCGCCGGCCGCGTCGAGGACGCGGCGGCAGATGGCGACCAAGGTGCTCACGTCGTGGGGGCTGTCCGCCCAGCGGAGGAGCCCGTGGTCGTCCTGGTCCTGCAGGTTGCGCACGAGCCACTTCCCCGTGCCCAACCACTGCTGGTCGACGAGCAGGGCCAGCTCCGCCGCGACCCGGAAGGCGTCGGCCTGGACGACGTACCTCTCGACCGAGGGGGGCTCGCCCTCGAGGTCGTCGACCAGCGCAGAGAGCAGGTAGCGCCGTCCGTCGATCTCCGATGCCTCCGCCTCCGGCGGTCCTGTCGCGAGGATCCGGCGGGAGCGCTCCGCCCACTGGGCCGTCTCCGGCGTGTCCGTGAGCGCGATCCCGTTGCCGATCAGCGAGTCCAGCACGGGGCGTCGCTGCGCGCGACCCCTCTCCAGCCACCGGTGCGCAGCGGCGGGGGTGTACACGAACGCTTCGACCAGCCACCCCGCGTGGGTCGTCGTCTCGACGAAGGAGATGTCGTCCGGACCTTCGGGGAGCACGACCAGGATGTCCAGGTCGGAGGTCGGCGTGGCCCGACCGGTGGCGGCACTGCCTCCGAGATAGGCCGCCTGCGCGTTCGGGTAGTGCTGCTGGACGAAGTCGCGCGCGGCCGTGGAGGCGTCTGTCACGCGCCGATCCTTTCGCACCTTCCGGCGATGACAACCGATCCGCGCCGGAGGCGTACTTCCCCGTGACAGCATCAGCACGACACGGGGGAGCTCATGGATCTCAGGGATCGTCTCGACCGCGCACTGGACGGCGGTCCGGCCCACCGGCCGATCGAGGACCGGCTCGCGGTCGGTCGGCGGGCGGCTCGCCGGCGGCGTACGGCGACCGGGGCGGCGGCGCTCGCCACGGGGCTCGTCGTCGGCGGGATCGGCTGGGCGACGCTGCCCCTCGTCCACGACCCGACCGACGGATCCGCGGCCACGTCGCGGGTGGGGACGTCCGAGCCGACGGTCTCCGCGAGCACCGACCCGGTCTGGGAGGCGCCGCTCTACCACCACGACTCCTCCACCGGCGGGATCCTGAAGGCACCCGGGGTCGAGGTCGTGCGTCGGATCGACCGTCCGGTCGGCCGTCCGGGGGTGCGGTCCTCGGCAGCGGTCGTCACGTACGAGGGCGAGACGTGGTGGGTCATGTCCGCGCTCCGGTGGGACGAGGACCGCGCCGCCGTGGCAGCGGACCCGGACGGCGCCACGCTCACCGGCTGGGACGAGCAGCAGGAGGCGACGAGCACCCGGACCTTCGAGCAGTGGGTGCACGAGATGGACGTCCTCAACACCGAGCCCATGTTCAACACGGACGTCTCGGGCGACTGGTACGACGCCGGTTGGGTGACGATCGACGAGGACGGTGTGCTGGCCGCCCACCGGGGAGCCAGGATCCTGGAGCAGTCCAGCCCGGCCCGGCTCGACCAGGCACCGGCGGGCGTGCCCAGCGCGACGGCGACGATCGAGGTGGACGGCGCCCGGCTGTGCGTCATCGCGCGCATCATGGACGAGCCCGGCCCGCGTGTGGTCTACCTGGCGGAGTCGGAGCACCCCGGGTGCGGCGACGCCCTGATCGGCTACCCCTACGAGCCGGCACCGTGAGGCGCAGCGACCGGGAGGCGGCGTACACCGCGTTCGTCCTGGCCCGCCAGGACCACCTGCGCCGGGTGGCGTACGCCCTCTGCGGCGACTGGCACGACGCGGACGACCTGCTCCAGACCGCGCTGACCAAGCTCTACGTCGCGTGGTCGCGGGTGGCGAAGGACGGCAACCCGGAGGCGTACGTCCGCCGCATCCTGGTGCACACGAACATCGACGCGTTCCGCCACCGGCAGCGGCGGGTGCAGACCGTGTCCCTCGGATCAGGGGCCGAGGTGCCCGGCCGCGAGCGGCTCGGCAGCGAGGAGCACGACGCGCTCGTCCGAGCCGTCCAGTCGCTGCCCGAGATGCAGCGCAAGGTGGTCGTGCTCCGGCACTGGCTCGGTCTCGACGTCCGCGAGACCGCGCGTGAGCTGGGGATCGGGGAGGGGAGCGTGAAGAGCCACAGCTCGCGCGGGCTGGCCAGTCTCCAGAAGGCGCTCGGCGAACCCCTCCGCCGCTGAGGTGACGGGGCCCCCCGGTCCATTCACGTGCCCGTACGTCGGAAGGGTGGTGGGGGGCGCGCGCGGTCATCCCGTCGCAGCGTTCACCCACCGGCACCAGACGTCCTCCGTGTCCTCGTCCCCCATCTCGGCAGGAAACGGCACGATCGCCGTCGCCGTGGCGGGGATCGTGGTGTCGAAGGTCGACTCCACCCAGTGCCGGTAGGGCTCGTTCAGCACGGAGCGTCCCGGTTCCGCCTGCGGCGCCTCGTGCCAGTCCTCGTTCCAGCAGATCTCGTCGTAGCCGATCGCGAGGAGCCGCAGGAAGTCCACAGCGTCCTCGGCGAGCACGCACGTGAGCAGGGACCCGCTGCCCGATCCCAGGTGGACGACGAGGTCGCGCCCGTCCGGTGCCAGCCACAGCGCCGCCTGGGAGCCGTCCGAGCCCGTGCGGCAGAACGGCCACAGGGTCGGCAGGCCGTCGCGCACCGGGCCCAGCCACGCTGCGATCTGCTCGACCTCGTCCGGCGGGTTCCCCCGGAGCAGGACGTTCGTCCCAGGACCGGTGGGCCACTCGGACGACAAGGTGCCGTAGAGGTCCCCGTCGGGCCCACGGTGGACCAAGCCGTTGTCCTCGACCCACGCGAACAGCGCGTGGAGGGGTCCCGGAAGGGTCAGCCCCTGCGGCACCCGCGCGAGTGCCGCGTCAGTGAGCTCACCCATGCCGACCACGCTACGACGATCCCGTCGGGGACACCCCCCGGGCGGCTCGTGGGAAGCTACGCCACCCGCATCGCGCGTGACTGGAACGTCAGGGCGAGCGGTGTCGGCTACGTGACGCGCTTCGAGGTCGAGAGAGACTTCCTCGACGCCTACGAGGTCCAGCAGGCCGGCGGCGACACGATCCTGGAGACTG
>CADCUM010000098.1 GCA_902805885.1 uncultured Nocardioides sp.
ACCCGCCGAACTGGGTCAGCGCCTGTGCGGCGGCCAGAGCGCCGGCGTCGGAGGCCTTCTGCAGGTTGCGCTTGCTGGCGTAGGCCTGCCCGAAGTCGATGGCGAAGCCTGAGATGCCGATCAGGACGACCGACAAGAGAGCGACGAGCACGACCGTTGATCCCCGCTCGTCGCCGCTGTTGCGGTCGCGGTCCCGACTCATGAGAACTCGCACTGGAACTCCGCCTCGCTCGAGAGCTGAACCGTGTCCGACAAGATGGCCTCGGGCACCGGCCAAGGGAACAAGAACTCGGTCGTCACCTCGGCCTGCACCGAGAGGCTTGCGCCGAAGTCGCTGCCCTCGCACGAAGCCAGGGCCCCGGTCGTGACATCGGGGTCGACATCCGCCCCGACGGGGCGGTATTCCTCCGCGACGATCTCGTCGAGGACCGGCGCGGGGTCGACGTCGACCACGGCCGCTCGCGCCGCCTGACGCACGGCGTTGTCGAGCGAGATCTGGTTGGCGAACGCCACCCCGAAGTTGATGATGCCGCCGATGACGAGCAGGAGTGGGATGACGACGAGCGCGAACTCGACTGCCGCGGCTCCACGCTCGTTGCGTCTGCGGCGCTGCCTGGACTGGCGCATCACTGTCCTCTTCTCCGAGATCTCGACGCTTCAAGGTAGGGGCGCGCGAGGACGCCGAGGGGCCGTTCGGGCCAACTGACCGGCCATCTGGTCCTGAAATGACCCGTTGTGACTAGACCGCTGGTCCAGTCCGTCCAGCCGTCGCTGGGCGCGGGAACGGGTGCGCGAGGATGAGCCCGTGGAGGACCGCATGTGGATCGGTGTGGACGTCGGCGGCACCAAGGTGCTGGCCGCGGTCGTCGACGACGCCGGCCGGGTCGTCCGCACCGCCACCCGCCGTACGCCGGGCCGGCGCGTCGCCGCGCACCAGGTCGAGGAGGCGCTCGCCGGCGCCGTGCTGGAGGTCGCTGCGGGGGAGCGGGTCGGCGGGGTCGGGGTGGCCGCGGCAGGCTTCGTCGACACCTCGGGGGAGCGGGTGATGTTCGCACCCCACCTGCCGTGGCAGGGCGAGGAGGTGCGCGCCGGGCTGGAGCGGCGGTTCGGGGCGCCGACGGCGCTGGACAACGACGCCAACTGCGCCGCGCTGGCCGAGGGGTCGTACGGCGCGGCGCGGGGCGCGTCCTCCGCCCTGGTCGTCACGTTGGGCACCGGCATCGGCGGCGCGGTGCTGCTGGGCGGCGAGGTGCTCCGCGGCGCCAACGGCATGGCCGGGGAGTTCGGCCACATGCAGGTGGTGCCCGAGGGTCACCCGTGCGAGTGCGGCCGCCGCGGCTGCTGGGAGCAGTACTGCTCGGGCAACGCCCTGGTGCGGTGTGCCCGGTCCCGCATGGCCGACCGGCCCTCGGTCCTCGAGGAGGCCTGCGGGGGCAACCTCGACGCCCTCACCGGACCGATGGTCACCGACGCCGCGGAGGCGGGCGACCTGGTCGCCTGGGAGGCGTTCCAGAGCGTGGGGGACTGGCTGGGGGTGGGCGTCGCCAACCTCGTGGCGGCCCTCGATCCCGAGCTGGTGGTCATCGGCGGCGGCGTCTCCGCCGCCGGCGAGCGCCTGCTCGGCCCGGCTCGTACGGCGCTCGCCCGCACCCTGGTGGGCGCCGAGCACCGTCGTCTCCCCGACCTCGTGCCGGCCCGGCTGGGGCCGGCGGCCGGCGTCGTGGGCGGGGCCGCACTGGCCCGCCGCGCCTTCGGCTGACGGGCGAGGCCGGTCGGCCCGGAGGGCTGGGCTCAGGCCCGGCGGTACTCCGGCACCAGCTCCAGCGCGAGCTGCTCGAGGAAGAGGCCGACGTCGGTGACGATGCCCCGGGCCTGGCTCGACCCGCGGTCGGCCAGCTTGGTGACCGTCGCGGGGTTGATGTCCACGCAGACCAGCGGGATGGAGGCCGGGAGGATGTTCCCCGTCGCCACGGAGTGGAGCATGGTGGCCACCATCAGGCAGAAGCCCACGTCCTCGATCTCGGCACGCATGGCCCGCTGGCCGTCCAGGACGTCGGTGTAGACGTCGGGCAGGGGACCGTCGTCGCGCACGGAGCCGACGAGGACGAACGTCTTCCCCTCCTTCACCAGCGCGTGCATGATGCCGCCGGTCAGCACGCCGGAGTCGACGGCCGCCTGGATGGAGCCCTCCTTGCGGATCGTGTTGAGCGCCCGGATGTGGTGCTCGTGCCCGTGCTCGACCCCCTGGCCCATGGCCAGGTCGATGCCGAGGCTGGTGCCGTAGAGGGAGGACTCGATGTCGTGGGTGGCCAGCGCGTTGCCGGCGAAGAGGACGTCGACGAAGCCCGCCCGGACGAGGGCGACCATCGCGGGCGCGGCGCCGGTGTGGACGACGCCGGGCCCGCCGACCCACAGGACCTTCTGGCCGCGCGACTTGGCCTCGCGCATGCCGTCGGCGACCTGCCGGACCAGCACGGCCTGCGGCTTCTCGGACGACACGTCGGACTCCATGAAGCCGAACGAGTCGCCCGACTTGGTGGAGACGGGCACGGTCACCTTGATGCCGGAGGCGCCCAGCACGACCTGCATGCCGGCCTTGACGTCCGACATCGGCAGCGTCCGCACCCGGCGCTCGCCGTCCACCTCGTCGACGATCAGCCCGCAGTCCATCTCGGGGTTGCCGACGTCGTACCAGCGGCCGTCGAGGCGCACCCGGGTGGCGAGGTTGGTGGAGGAGTAGAAGCCGTCGGGGAAGACGCCGTCGATCTCCGCGGCGCCGACCGTCGCCTCGCCGGGGTCCACCTGGTTGACCCCGCGGGTCTGGAGCCGCATCAGCAGCCGCTGGAGGGCGTCGTCGTCCTCGGCCGTGACGGTGAGCAGGGCGCGGCTGGTGTCGTCGGCCTCGTGGCCGACGTCGAAGCGGTCGATCGCGTAGTCACCGCCGTACTCGCGGATGTCGTCGAGGATCCTCGAGAGGATGCCGCTGTCCATCAGGTGACCGGTGACTTCGACCGTCTCGCTGGCGCTCACGACGTGGACTCTACTCAGACGCGCGACCCGTCGTCCCACGGCTCCCGGGGTGTGCGGGGCATGGTCGCGACGAGGTAGAGGAACCCGCCCACGAACCACGCCACCAGCCCCCACCCGAGCACGCGGGGGAGCTGCACCCCGAGCAGGGAGAGGAGCAGCGCGAGGCCGGGCGCGACGACGACGCCACCCCAGGCCGCCCGGCGCTCCCAGGTGCTGGGGATCGGCACCGGCGGCGGCTCGGGCGGCCGGAACCGCTCGACCTCGGGGACCTCGTCGGCCGGGTCCTCGTCGTCGACCTCGTCGGCGACGCCGTACGTCGCGGGGCCGAGGTCGGGCTCAGGCTCCGGGTCGGCGGCGGCCGGGCCCCGGGCCGGGTCCTCCTCGGGGTCGAGCCGCGCACGCTCGCCGTAGTTCTCGACGATCTGGCGCCACGTGGAGTCGGTGTGGCTCTCGTCGTCGGGTCGGCTCACGCGCTCCACGGTATCCCGGTGGTGGTACGGCGGGCAGTACGGCGAGGAGCGCGGCAAGGAGCGCGGCGAGGAGCGCGACCCCGAGCCGGCGCCGTCAGGCCGTGACGCGGGCGATGAAGCCGGCCGACTCCTCGAAGATCGTGGGCGCGTCGTTGTCGAGGGTGGCCACGTGGAAGCTGTCCTCGAGCAGGCGGTCGGTGAGGTCGGCCGTCCCGATGTTGTCCCGCAGCGTCTGCACCGACGACTGGTCGATGGTGTGGTCGATGCTGGTGTGGAAGAACAGCACCGGCTGGGTGACCGTCCGCAGCCGGGGGACGACGTCGCGCCACATCTCGGGCACCGTCGCGGCCGCCCGTGCCGGGACCCGGTCGTAGGCGTGCTCGTCGCGCCCCGGGGCCTTGATGTCGTTGGTGTGGGCCGTGATCGAGGGGACCACCCGCGACAGGACGGGCAGCAGCCGCATCCTCGGGTCGCTGCTGGAGAGCCAGGGATTGACGACGACCACGCCCGCCACCCGGTCCTGCTTCTCCGCGGCCAGGCGCAGCGTCAGGCAGCCGCCCATCGACAGACCCACGACGACGACGCGGTCGTTGTCGGCGGCCAGCCGCTCGAACGCGGCCCCGGCGGCGCCGTACCAGTCCCGCCAGGTCGACCGGTTGCCGTCGACCCACGTCGTGCCGTGGCCCGGCAGGAGCGGCATCTCCACGGCGTACCCGCGACCGTTGAGGTCCTGGGCCCACGGCCGCATCGAGGCCGGTGAGCCGGTGAAGCCGTGCAGCACCAGCACGCCGACCGGCCTCCCGCCGGTGAGCTCGGGTCGACCGGGCGCGGACCAGGGGGCGACCGCCGTCGCGTCGAGGGGCACGGGCTGGCGGCGGACGGGCCGGAGCGGGGGGATCACGTCGCCGAGTGTGCCGCATCTGGACGCCCCTGCGGAGGAGCCACCACCGCGTGATCGGGGCTAGGCTCCCCCCGTGCTCTATTGGTTCCTGAAGTCGGTGGCCCTCGGCCCCGTCCTCCGCCTGGTGTTCCGTCCGAAGGCCTACGGCGTCGAGCACGTCCCCGCGGAGGGGGCGGCGATCCTCGCCAGCAACCACCTCTCCTACGCCGACTGGCTGTTCATGCCGCAGGCGCTGAGCCGGCGGGTCACCTTCGTCGCCAAGGCGGAGTACTTCACGACCCCCGGCATCAAGGGCTGGTTCCAGAAGAAGTTCTTCTCCGGTGCCGGCCAGGTGCCGATCGACCGCTCGGGCGCCAACGCCGCCGAGGGCGCGATGAAGTCGGCGAAGAAGATCCTGGCCCAGGGCAACCTCTTCGGCATCTACCCCGAGGGCACGCGCTCCCACGACGGCAGGCTCTACCGCGGCAAGACCGGTGTCGCCCGCCTCGCCCTCGAGACCGGCGCGCCGGTCATCCCGTGCGCGGTCGTCGGCACCGACGTGGTGGCTCCCACCGGCAAGATCTACGGCTCGTGGACCCGCCCGGTCGTCAGGTTCGGCAAGCCGCTCGACTTCTCCCGCTACGAGGGCATGGAGAACGACCGCTACATCCTCAGGTCGATCACCGACGAGATCATGTACGAGATCATGCGGCTCTCCGGCCAGGAGTACGTCGACATGTACGCCACCAAGGCCAAGAAGCTGGCCCAGGAGAAGGCCAAGGAGCTCGACCGGGCCAAGCAGGCGGCCGCTGACCCGGGCACCGAGCCGGAGCAGAAGGCGTCCTGACCCGCACGACCGTGGCCGCTCCTCCAGTCGACTCCGCCCGGGCGGTCGAGGACCGGCTGTTCAAGGCCCTGGCGATCCTGCGCGTCGTCGTGACGCTCAACATGGTGGTGCTCAACGCCTACCGCCGCGACAACTTCGACCACCCCACGGCCGGTCTCTTCGTGACGGTGGCCCTGGTGGTGTGGACGGGCTTGGCGATCTGGCTCTACGACGACGCGTCCCGCCGTACGGCGTGGCTGCTGGGCGCCGACCTCGCCATCACGGTCGCGGCGATGGCGCTCACCCCCGTCGTCAAGACCCCCGAGTTCAACGCCACCGTCCCGGGCTTCTGGGTGATGGGGGCGCTGCTGGCCTGGGCCCTGCGCTGGCACTGGAAGGGCGGCCTGGCGGCGGCGGCCGTCCTCTCGGCCACCGACCTGCTCATCCGCGACTCGGTGGACCAGGGCAACTACGGCAACGTCTTCCTGATCCTCCTGGGCGGCACCATCGTCGGCTACATGTGTGCGTCGCTGCAGCGGATGGCGGCCGAGCGGGACGCCGCGGAGCGGGCGCGCGCCGCCGCGGAGGAGCGCACCCGCCTGGCACGGGCCGTCCACGACGGCGCGCTCCAGGTGCTGGCCATGGTCCAGCGGCGGGGGACGCAGGCCGGTGGGGAGTGGGCCGAGCTCGGCCGGCTGGCCGGAGCCCAGGAGCGCGCCCTGCGCTCGCTGATCCGGCAGCAGGACACCGTCCCGACTGGCGCGACCGACGGTCCCGGTGCCACCGCGGACCTGGCCGGCGCCCTCGAGGCCGTCGGCACGGCCCACCTGGTCCGCGTCGAGGTGGCGACCCCGGGCACGCCCGTGCTCCTGCCCGCCGCCGTGGTCGCCGAGCTCGCCGCCGTGGTCGGTGCGTGCCTCGACAACGTCTGCGCCCATGCCGGTGACGGCGCGACCGCCTGGGTGCTGCTCGAGTCCGGCACGGACACCGTGACGGTCTCCGTGCGCGACGACGGGCCCGGGATCCCTGAGGGACGCCTCGAGACCGCCGAGGCCGAGGGGCGCCTGGGCGTGACGTCCTCGATCCGGGGGCGCGTCGCCGAGCTCGGCGGCACCGCGCGCCTCGAGACCGGGGAGTGGGGCACCGAGTGGGAGATCGAGGTCCCGCGGGGCGCCCGATGACCATCCACACCGACCACCCGTTCCTCGAGCCCGAGGGCGAGCGCGACCCCGTACGACGCCTCCGCGGCCGTCTCGGCGGCACCGTGTCGCTCTGGACGGCGGGGACCCCGACCGACCGCGCCGGGCTGACCGTGTCCTCCTGGCTCGTCGCCGGGGGCGACCCCGGCCGGGTGCTGGCGCTGCTCGACCCCGACGCCGACCTGACGGAGCTGGTGCTGGAGACGGGCCGCGTCGTCGTGCAGCTGCTGCGGTGGCCCCACCGGGACCTCGCGGACGTGTTCGCCGGCGTCGCGCCCGCCCCGGGGGGACCGTGGCGGACGGCCGCGTGGGAGGCGACGGCGTACGGCCCCCGGCTCGCCGACGCCCGCACGTGGGCCCTGGCCTCGGTCGAGTCCCACGTCGACGTCGGCTGGTCCCGCCTGGTGACCTGCACGCTCGACGACGTGGTCGTCGGGGAGGACGACGACGCCCTGGTGCATCGCCGTGGGCGCTACGTCCGGCCCGGCGACTAGCATCCTCGCAGGGGACGTCTGCGGGGGCTCGGAGCAGGGAGGGCGACATGGTCAGGGTGATGGTGGTCGACGACCACCCGATGTGGCGCGACGCGGTCGAGCGTGACCTCGCCGCAGCGGGGCACCAGGTGGTCGCGGTCGCCTCGGACGGGCGCGAGGCGCTGGCCCGCTTCCCGGCGGCCGCCCCGGAGGTCGTGGTCCTCGACCTGCAGATCCCGGGCCCGGACGGCGTCCAGGTGACGACCCAGGTCGTGGCCCACGACCCCAACGTGCGGGTGCTGATCCTCTCGGCCTCGGGCGAGCAGGCCGACGTCCTCGAGGCGATCAAGGCGGGTGCGACGGGCTACCTCGTGAAGTCCGCGTCGAGCGCCGACCTGGTCCAGGCCGTCGAGCGCGTCGCCGCCGGCGACACCGTCTTCACGCCCGGGCTCGCCGGTCTGGTGCTGGGCGAGTTCCGCCGGATGTCCGAGGGACCCCAGGACGACCCGGTCGACCAGCTCACCGAGCGGGAGACCGAGGTGCTCAAGATGGTCGCCAAGGGCATGAGCTACAAGCAGATCGCCCAGCGCCTCGTGCTGTCCCACCGGACCGTCCAGAACCACGTCCAGAACACGCTCCGCAAGCTCCAGATGAACAACCGCGTCCAGCTGACGCGGTGGGCGATCGAGCACGGGCTCGACGACGACGACCGGTGACGGTGCCGCAGGACCCTGGCTGGCGGCGCGCCACCCCGGACGACGTGGTGTCCCTGCGCGACCTGGAGCGAGCGGCGAGCAGCGCCGGCCTGGGGCACGTGTTCGGCGACCTGCCCTATCCCGACGACGACGTCCTGGCCCGCTGGGCGCTGGTGCTGGACGACCCCGAGGTGACCACGGAGGTCGCGGAGGACGCCGACGGGCTGGTGGCCTTCAGCGCCCACGACGACTCGTCGCTGCGGCACCTCGGCGTGCGCCCCGACGCCTGGGGTAGGGGGCTGGCCCGTACGGCGGTGGCGCGTGCCGTGGCGGCCGGGGCCAGGCGGCTGTGGGTGCTCGAGGCGAACCACCGGGCGCGGGCGCTCTACGAGTCACTGGGCTGGGCGCCCACCGGCACCAGCCAGGAGTGCCCGTGGCCGCCCTACCCGCGCGAGCTGGAGTACGCCCTGTCCCGGCCGACGCCCCCTGGTGGCCTGGCGCCCTAGGATCCCGGCATGTCCGACCCCGCGGCCGACGACCCGCTCCTGGTGATCGCCGACGAGCTCTACGGCCTGCCGCTGGCCGACTTCACCCCGGCCCGCGACGCCCTGGTCAAGGAGCACAAGGCCGACAAGCAGCTCGCCGCCGCCATCAGGGGGCTGAAGAAGGCGTCGGTCGCTGCGTGGGTGGTCAACCTGCTGGTGCGCCGCGACCCCGAGCAGGTGGAGCAGGTGCTCGAGGTGGGGGCGGCGCTGCGCGCGGCGCAGGCCGACCTCGCCGCCGACCAGCTGCGCGAGCTCACCCGCCAGCGGCGGCAGCTGACCGCGGCGGTGACGACCTCCGCGCGGCGGCTCGCGCGGGCCGAGGGGCTCAAGGTCACCGAGGCGGTCGCCGAGCAGGTGGAGGCGACGCTCACCGCGGCGATGATCGACGAGGACGCCGCCCGAGCCGTCCGCAGCGGCCTGCTCGTCGCGTCGGTGACGGCCACCGGGATGGGCGAGCTCGACCTGAGCGGTGCGGTGGCGCTGCCGGGGGCCCTGGGCTTCGCGGCGACGCCACGCGAGGCCGCCGAGCCGGCCCCGTCGGGGCCGCCCCGGCTCCACGTCGTGCCCGACCCCGACGCCGACGTGAAGGCACGCGCCGCCGCCGACGAGCGGATCGCCGCCGCGGAGGCCGCGCTGGCGGAGGCCCGGGAGGTCGAGGAGGAGGCCGGAGGAGGCGTCGAGGAGCTGCAGGCGCGCACGCTGCAGATCCAGTCCGAGGTGGACGAGCTGCGCAGCCGGATCGCGCAGCTCGAGTCCGACCTCGAGGACGTCGACGAGGAGCTGGCCGGGGCGGAGGAGGCTCGCACGGACGCCGCGGACGCGGTCGCCGAGGCCGAGGCGGAGCTCGCCGCCGCTCGCTCGGCGCGGGACCGCCTGCGCTGAGCCGGGCTCAGTCCGTCGCCCAGCCCTTGGCGCGCTCGACGGCCCGGGTCCAGCGCTGGTACGCCGCGTCCAGCGCCTCGCGGTCGCCCCCGGGCTCGAAGCGACGGTCGAGCGCCCACGTCTCGCGGAGGTCGTCGGTCGAGCCCCAGACGCCGGTGCCGAGGCCCGCGAGGAACGCCGCACCCAGCGCGGTGGTCTCCACGATCTCGGGGCGCTCCACCGGCAGCCCCACCTGGTCGGCCTGCAGCTGGCACAGCAGGTCGTTGGCCGCCGCTCCGCCGTCGACCCGCAGGGCGGAGAGCTCGGGGAGCGTCTCCAGCACGTCGCGGACCTCGAAGGCGATCGCCTCGAGGGTCGCCCGGACGAGGTGGGCGCGGGTCGTGCCGCGGGTGATGCCGAGGATCGTGCCGCGGGCGTGAGGATCCCAGTGGGGGGCGCCCAGCCCGGTGAGGGCCGGCACGAACACGACGCCGTCGGTGTCCTCGACCGTCGAGGCGATGGCGGCGGTCTCGGCCGCGGACCCGACCACCTGCAGTCCGTCGCGCAGCCACTGCACGGCGGCACCGGTGACGAAGATGGCCCCCTCCAGCGCGTAGGTGAGGTCGCCGTCGGGGGACCGCCACGCCGCGGTGGACAGCAGGCCCGCGTCGCTGCGCACCGGCGAGGACCCGGTGTTGGTGAGGATGAAGGAGCCGGTGCCGTAGGTGCACTTGGACTCGCCGACCTCGAAGCAGGTCTGCCCGAAGAGCGCTGACTGCTGGTCGCCCGCGATGCCGGCGATCGGCAGGGAGAGGCCGAGGAAGACCGCCGGGTCCGTCGGCGCGACCTCCCCCCAGTTGGGGACGAGGTCCGGCAGGGCGTCGCGGGGGACGCCGAAGAGCGAGCAGAGCTCCTCGGACCAGTCGCCGGCCTCGAGGTCGAGCAGCAGCGTCCGGCACGCGTTGGAGACGTCGGTGACGTGCCAGGTGCCGCGTGTCATCCGGGCGACCAGGTAGGAGTCGACGGTGCCCACGGCGTACCGACCCGACTGCACCAGCGCCCAGGTGTGCGGCTCGTGCTCGGCGAGCCACATCAGCTTGGTGCCCGAGAAGTAGGGGTCCAGGCGCAGGCCGGTGAGCGCGGCCACGCGGTCCTCGTGCCCCTCGGCCCGCAGCCGGTCGCAGATGTCGGCCGTCCGCCGGTCCTGCCACACGATCGCGCGCCGCGGCGAGCCCAGCGTCTCGCGGTCCCACAGCACCACGGTCTCCCGCTGGTTGGTGATCCCGACCGCGGCGAGCCCGGACGCGTCGACCTTGGTCAGGACCTCGCGGGTCGCCTCGATCGTCGCCTGCCAGATCTCCTCCGGGGAGTGCTCGACCCAGCCGGGGCGGGGGAAGTGCTGCGGGAACTCCTGGTAGCCCTTGGCGACGATCCGCCCCTCCGGGCTGACCACGACGGCAGTGACGCCGGTGGTGCCGGCGTCGATGGCGAGGACGGACATGGAGCCCCTACTCCTGGGCGTCGGCGCGGACGATCGCGAGGATCCGCTGGTCGATCCAGTCGGGACGAGCACCCGGAGCCACCCGCATCTCGTAGTTCTCCGAGCCGACCCACGCGCGGACGTCGTCGTGACCCCGGCTGCGGACGTAGGACTCCAGCTCGGCGAACAGCTCGTCGGTGACCGGCACCTGCTCCTCGGGCGTGGACGCGGTGAGGTAGAGGTCGTTGAGGTCGAGGAGCCGCGTCAGCTCGGTGACGGGGTCCGCGTGGTCGTCGACCCGCAGGTCCACCGCGGTGTCGTCGCCGCCGCCGTACCCCGCCCCGTCGCGCACGACGAGCAGCGCCGCGGACTGCCGCCCGCGCTGGTCGCCGCCGGCCGCGTCGCCCGCGGCGAGCGCCGCCAGCAGGCGGCGGTCCAGGGTCTGCCCGGCGCTGTCGGTCCAGGCCCGCTCCATCGCGTCGACGACCTCGGGGCCGGTGAGGATGTTGCCCTGGATCGCGTAGCCGCCCGACTCGCCGGAGCGTCCGCTGGTGCCGCCGGCCCAGTCGAAGCACTCGCCGCCGGTGTACGTCGCCGCGCCGCCGTCGCAGTCGACGATCCCGACCTGGCGGTGCTCGCGGCCCTCGTCCTCCTCGACGAGCCGGTCGAGCGCGACCTGGGCGGTGGCTCCCTCGTCGAGGTGCGCCAGGGCGAGGTACTTGTAGGCGATGTTGGCGTCGGCCTGCGTCGCCACCGCCCCCACCCCGGCCGCGGCGGAGGGGACCACGGAGCCCACGGCGAGGAACTTGGACGCGACGGCGACGCCCCACGACTCGCCGTCGTCGGAGCGGGCCACGATGGAGAACGTCATGGCGCGACCCTAGCCGCCACGGGGCCGTGGGGGAGGATGCCTCCGTGCTCCAGCGTCTCGGCTTCCCACCCGTCGGGGAGCACCGCCGGTTCGTGTCGGCGATCGTCGCCGACACCATCGGCAGCGGCCTCTTCATGCCGATGACGATCATCTACTTCCTGCGCGTCACCGACCTCACCGTCGTCCAGGTCGGGTCGGCGCTCTCGCTCTCGGCACTGCTGACGCTGCCCTCGGCCTTCGTCGTCGGGTCGCTGGTCGACCGGTTCGGCGCGCGCCGGATGATGCTCGTCGGCAACCTGCTCCAGGCCGCCGGCATGACGGCGTACCTCTGGGTCGACTCGTTCTGGACGCTGACGCTCTGGACGGTGCTGCTCAACGTCGGCCGGCAGGCGTTCTGGGGGTCCTTCGGCAACGTGGTCACCGCGATCACGAAGCCGGGGGAGCGCGAGCTGTGGTTCGGCTTCCTGCAGGCGCTGCGCAACCTCGGGTACGCCGTCGGCGGGGTGCTGGCCGGCCTCGCTCTCCAGGTCGGCACCGACGCCGCCTTCCACGCCGTCGTCGTCGCGAACGCCGCGACGTTCGTGGTCGCCTTCTGGCTGCTGATCGACGTTCCGGACCACCGTGTCGCGGTCGCCGACGAGGCGCCGGTCGAGGGGTGGGGCACGGTCCTCCGGGACACCGCGTACCTGCGGCTCGTCGCCGGCCAGCTCGCGTTCGTGGTGGGGGTGATGGTGCTCAACTTCGCGCTGCCCGTCTACGCCGCCGAGGTGATCCACCTGCCCGGCTGGGTGGTGGGCGCCATCTTCACGCTGAACACCGTCATGGTGGGGCTGGGCCAGGGGCTCGTGGTGCGCTGGATGACCGGCCGGGTCCGCGCGCGGATGATGGCGCTGGCCAACCTGCTCTTCGTCGGGGGCTACGCCCTCTTCGTGCTGGCCGGCCTGCTCCCGGTCTGGCTCGCGGTCGTCGCGATGCTGGTGGGTGCGGCGGTCTACACGACCGGCGAGCTCGCCGGCACGCCGGTCTACAGCGCGACCGCGGCCGAGGCCGCCCCCGACCACCTGCGCGGGCGCTACCTCGGCCTCGTGCAGCTCGTGTGGGGTCTCGGCGGCACCATCACCCCGCTCGTCTTCACGCTCCTGCTGGACGTCGGCGCCACCACCATCTGGTGGACGCTCACCGCCGTCGCGGCCGCGGGGGCGGCGTACACCGTCCGGCTGCCGCGCACGCTCCCGACCGCGGGCGAGCGGGTCACCAGCCCGGCCGCCTGAGGTCGATCAGCCGCTGAGCTGGCCGGTGGAGCGCAGCACGTCGGCGAACCAGTCCTGCGAGGTGTCGAACGGCTTGTGCCCGGCGATCCGTCCGAACTCGATCGCCCGCAGCTCGTCACCACGCTCCTCGTCGTGCCCCACGACGCCGGGCTCGCCTCGCAGCGCGCAGGCGACGGCCAGCTCGGCCATCTCGCGGATGAGCGCGAGGTCGGTCTCGTTGGCCGGGGCGGAGCGGGAGAAGTAGCCCGACTTCTGCACCATCTGCTTCTCGGCGCCGAGGCGCTCGGCGAACTGCCGGGCGAAGTAGCGCCCGGGGTCGACGGTGTCGATCTTCACGTGGCCGAAGGGGTCGCGCTCGACGGGCTCGCCGGACGCCTCCAGGCTGGCGACGATGTCGTCGATGCCCGCGCCCTCGGCCAGGAAGATGTTGACGCAGCCGACGTCGTCCATCACAGCCCTGAGCCGGACGGCCTCGGCGTCGAGGTCGATGGCGCGCTCCGGGACGTACACCGCGTGGATCGCCCAGCGACGAGGGTCCAGACCGATGCCGGGGAGCCACTCCTGCGCGCCGTGCCAGGCGAGGTAGTCGCGGGCGGCGGCGGCGGTCAGCCAGCCGCTCGCGCGGCCCATGACCTCGTGGACGATGAGCATGCGGGGGTTCGACCCGTGCTCCGCCAGGACGTTGCGGGCGAACCGCGAGGCCTCCCCGGCGGCGGTCAGCGCGCCCAGGCTCTGCCGGATGGGCACGATGTCGTTGTCGATGGTCTTCGGCAGGCCGACGACCGTCAGGGTGGAGCCCTGGTCCGCGAGGTACGACGCCAGGTCGGCCGCCGCGGTGTTCGTGTCGTCGCCGCCGATGGTGTGCAGGACGTCGACGCCGTCGGCGCGCAGCCGGGCGGCAGCGACCGCCAGTGCGGTCTCGTCCGCACCGATCAGGCCCCGCTCGCGGCAGTCGGCGTCGTTGGTCAGCTTCACGCGGCTGTTGCCGATCGGGCTGCCCCCGAACCGGTGCAGCAGGGCTGCCCCCGCGCGCTCCGCGGACCCGACGACGACGTGGTTGCCGGTCAGCAGGCCGTGGTAGCCGTGGAGGTAGGCGATCAGCTCCACGTCGGGGTCGGTCCGGTCGTAGGTCTCGATGAGGGCGCCGACCGCGGATGAGAGGCACGGGGCATAGCCGCCCGCGGTCAGGAGCGCGACACGCTTCGTCACGGGAGCCACCCTAGGTTGGATCGATCAAACGCGGAACCCGCGTCCACGCGGCGCCGTGGTGCTTGCCACGTGGGTGGCCCGAGTCCACAGTGAGGTCATCACGGCAGTGAAGTCACCACTGCCTCGGGACAAGGGAGTCCGCGATGAGCACCACCACCGAAGCCGACCGCGGCGCCGACGGGCACGAGGACACCTCGCTCCGGCGCGTCATCGGACCCAAGCTGCTGCTCCTGTTCATCGTCGGGGACATCCTCGGCACCGGCGTCTACGCGCTCACGGGGAGCGTGGCCGGCGAGGTCGGTGGCGCCGCGTGGGCGCCCTTCCTGGCCGCCTTCGTGGTCGCCACGATCACCGCCTTCTCCTACCTCGAGCTCGTCACGAAGTACCCCCAGGCAGCCGGAGCCGCGCTCTACACGCACAAGGCGTTCGGGATCCACTTCGTGACCTTCCTGGTCGCCTTCGCCGTGATGTCGTCCGGCATCACCTCGGCCTCGACGGCTGCCAACGCCTTCGCCGGCTTCCTCAACGCCGGGTTCTCGCTCGACCTGGCTGCAGGCGGCACCGGACTGATGCTCATCGCGCTCGGCTTCATGGCCCTGGTGGCAGCGATCAACTTCCGCGGCGTCGGCGAGAGCGTCAAGGCCAACGTGGTGCTGACGATGGTCGAGCTCTCCGGCCTCCTGCTCATCATCTTCATCGGCATCTACGCCGTCACGCAGGGCAACGCGGACTTCTCCCGGGTGATGGTCTTCGACAGCCCCAGCGACAAGGGGACCTTCCTCGCCGTCACCACGGCCACGTCGCTGGCGTTCTTCGCGATGGTCGGCTTCGAGGACTCGGTCAACATGGCCGAGGAGTGCCAGGACCCGATCCGCGACTTCCCCAAGATGATGCTCACCGGGCTGGGCGTCACCGGGGTGATCTACGTCCTCGTCTCCATCACCGCCGTGGCCCTCGTGCCGGTGGGCGACCTCACCAACGTCGACCTGGGGCCCGCGCTCAACCAGGTCGTCGCGGCCGGCGCGCCCGACCTGCCGTTCGACAGGATCTTCCCGTTCATCGGCATGTTCGCCGTCGCCAACTCCGCCCTGATCAACATGCTGATGGCGAGCCGCCTGCTCTACGGCATGGCCAACCAGGACGTGCTCCCGCGCTCGCTCGGCAAGGTCCACGCGACGCGTCGTACGCCGTGGGTCGCGATCATCTTCACCACGCTGCTCTCCTTCGGCCTGATCGTCTACGTCGTGCGCGCCAGCGCGTCCGAGGGCGGACTCGCCAACATCACCCTCCTGGGCGGCACCACGGCGCTCCTGCTGCTCTGCGTCTTCACGGTCGTCAACGTGGCGCTGCTGGTCCTGCGCAAGCAGCCGGTGGACCACGACCACTTCCGGGCGCCCACGATCCTGCCGGTGATCGGGGCGCTGAGCTGCGCGTTCCTCGCGGGGCCGTGGGCCCGGGCCGACCAGGCGCAGTACAGGATCGCGGGCCTGATGATGGCGGTCGGGGTCGTGCTGTGGGTGCTGACCTGGCTCACCAACCGCGGCGTGCGGGCGAAGAAGACCGGCTTCCGCGACATCGAGCACCTCGACCGCGACTGATCGACGACGGTCGGCGGCACCGGCCCACTACGGTGGGACGGTGATGGCGATGCGACGGACGGGACGTGCAGCGGCCCTGCTGGCGTGCGCCGCGACCGCGACACTGGGCCTGACGCTCCCGTCGGAGGCGGTCCCCGACCGGGTGAGCGCCGAGCCGCCCCGCGGTGACGACCCGGTCGCCACCGCGGACGACGACGGGCCGAAGTCGCGTCCCGAGGTGCCCCGTGCGCCGCGCCTCGACGGTGCCTACCGCTTCGTGTCCGCGCCCGACTTCCTCAACCAGGACGTGGCCGACCTGACCGGCGACGGGCGCGAGACCCACGTCGACCCCACCACCGGCGACGTGGCCGACTCCACGAACGCGTCGTACGAGCGCGCGCTCGCCCACGTGCTCGACGAGATGGCCTCCCACCGCACCGACGACCTGCTCGTCGCCGGCGACCTGGTGGAGGGACGCTGGGGTCGCGACGACTCCGGCGCGGGCGTGTTCGGCCCGACCGGCACCTCGCGCCAGCGCCTCGCGGCCACCCGCCGCGCCGCGTCGGTCTACTACCGCGCCTGGCTCGAGCGCGTCGCGGACCACGGGCTGACGCCGTACCCCGCCGTCGGCGACCACGAGATGGGTGACGACCCGTGGGAGCGGCCCGGCGACCGCTGGGTCTCGTTCAAGCGGGCCCACTGGGCGGAGCTCAAGCGCCTCTACGCCCGGCACGTGATGACGATGCCCGACGGCACCGACCGCTTCGGCCAGCGCCCGCCGCGCGGGCAGGCCCAGGACACGGCGTACGCCGTCCGCCTCGACGAGAACGTCCTGCTGGTCACCCTCGACGTCTTCACCCGGCACGCCGGCGAGGTCCGCATGCAGGTCGACAAGGCCCAGCTGCACTGGCTGCGCGGCGTGCTGAGGCGCGCCCGCCGGGCGGACGTGCCGTGGGTGATGGTGCAGGGCCACACGCCCGTCGCCGGGCCGGTGCGGGTCCGCAACTCGACCGGCCTGCGCTACCAGAAGGGCACGCGGTCCGCCCTCTGGCGGACGATGGTCAAGGGCGGGGTGGACGTCTACCTCTGCGGCGAGGTGCACGACCAGACCGTCACCGTCCGCGACGGCGTCCTCCAGGTCGCGCACGGCTCGCTGTTCTACCGCGGCGAGGCGTCGTACGTCCTCGGCCAGGCCACGGCCCGCCGGCTCGTGCTGGAGAACCACCAGTTCCGCGGCCGGATGGACTTCACCGACCGGCTGTGGACCACCTCCCAGCTCGGCGCGCCCGGCGGGATCAGCTACCCCGACCCCTCGCTGGTGACGGGCACGCTCTCGGCACGCCGGACCCGCGACGGCGGCATCGACGTGCGGGACACCGCCGGCATCTTCCGCCCCCTGCGCTGACCCGGGCGGGCGGGCGACCGCGGGGCGGTGCCCGAGGGCCGGTCAGGGTTCGAGGCGCGGACGCCGCGCGCCGTACGCTTGAGCCGTGACCCCCGGCATCCCCACCCTCGAGCAGCTGCACGCCCTGCGCCCCCTGCAGCAGCCGACCTATCCCGACGGCGCCGCCGTCGACGCCGCGGTCGCCCGGCTGCGGACGGTGCCGCCGCTGGTGTTCGCGGGGGAGTGCGACGACCTGACCGCCAAGCTCGCCGCCGTCAGCCGGGGCGAGGCCTTCCTGCTCCAGGGCGGCGACTGCGCGGAGACCTTCGCCGGCGTGACGGCCGACAACGTCAAGAACAAGCTGCGGGTGCTGCTGCAGATGGCGGTGGTGCTGACGTACGCCGCGTCGGTGCCCGTGGTGAAGCTGGGGCGGCTCGCCGGCCAGTACGCCAAGCCGCGCAGCTCCGACACCGAGACGCGCGACGGGGTGACGCTCCCGGCCTACCGTGGCGACGCCGTCAACGGCTTCGACTTCGACCCGCGGGCGCGCATCCCCGACCCGCAGCGGCTCGTCGACGTCTACAACTCGTCGGCGGCCACGCTCAACCTGGTCCGCGCGTTCGTCACGGGCGGCTACGCCGACCTCCGGCAGGTCCACACCTGGAACACCGACTTCGTGCAGTCCTCGCCGTTCGGCCAGCGCTACGAGGCCGTGGCCGACGAGATCGAGCGGGCGCTGACCTTCATGAAGGCCATCGGCGCCGACCCCGACGAGTTCCACCGCGTCGACTTCCACTCCAGCCACGAGGCGCTGCTGCTGGAGTACGAGCACTCGCTGACGCGCATCGACTCGCGCACCGACCTGCCCTACAACGTCTCGGCCCACTTCGTCTGGATCGGGGAGCGCACCCGCCAGCTCGACGGCGCGCACGTGGAGCTGCTCTCGCGCATCCAGAACCCGATCGGCATCAAGCTCGGGCCGACCACCACGCCGGACGACGCGCTGGCGTACGCCTCGCGCCTCAATCC
Source organism: uncultured Nocardioides sp. (assembly GCA_902805885.1). Classification (GTDB taxonomy): domain Bacteria; phylum Actinomycetota; class Actinomycetes; order Propionibacteriales; family Nocardioidaceae; genus Nocardioides. Next base: position 17,801 of record CADCUM010000098.1, read on the forward strand.
GGACAACAAGCCGGGCCGGCTGACCTTCATCACGCGGTTCGGGGCGGGGAGGATCCGCGACGGGCTGCCGCCGCTCGTGGAGAAGGTCACTGCGGAGGGGTTGCAGGTGGCCTGGGTGTGCGACCCGATGCACGGCAACACGTTCGAGGCGTCGTCCGGCTACAAGACGCGCCGCTTCGACGACGTCATCGAGGAGGTCCAGGGCTTCTTCGACGTGCACCGCAGCCTCGGCACCTGGCCGGGCGGCGTCCACGTGGAGCTGACCGGCGACGACGTCACCGAGTGCGTCGGTGGTGGCGAGGACATCAACGAGGTGGGGCTCGCCCACCGCTACGAGTCGGTCTGCGACCCGCGCCTCAACCGCGTCCAGTCCCTCGAGCTCGCGTTCCTCGTCGCGGAGATGCTGCGCAAGGCCTGACCGAGTGGAATGCGCTCACCGTGGCGCACGGGGGTCGGGGCTGGGGCAGACGCGGCTGCGGCGTGGGCGCCCCACTCCGCCGCGAGTGCGCCCGACCTTGCTTCGCCAGTGTGGCTCGAAGCGAGGTCGAACGCACCAGCGGATAGTCGTAGACGGGCAGTGGGATGGCAACGGCCAACGGACCCCGAGACGGTGGATGGCTCTGGTCGTGGTGTCAGCCCCTTCGCTGACCGCGCTCATGGTCGCGTCCCAGCTTGGAGGCGTTGCGTTCCTGCAGCGGTCATGCCCGGCGACCCAGGCGACGTGCCTCTGCGTCCGCCAGCGTCCGCGCCTCGTGGGGGTGAACGGTGATCAGCGAGGTGGGCAGCCCGCGGCGTACCACGTGGCGAGCCGCTCGAAGCCGGCCTCGAGCCCGACGGCCGGAGCCCACTGCAGCACCGCGCGGGTATGCCGCTGGTCGAACCAGTGCGCGGTCGACAGCTGCTCAGCGAGGAATCGGGTGATCGGAGGAGTGTCGGTGCGTCCCGTTGCCGCCCAGAGCCGATCGACGGCCGATCCCGCGGCCAGGGCGACGGCGACCGGGACGCGCCGCTGCGGCGGCGCGACCCCCGCAGCCCGGCAGACCCGCTCGAGGATCTCGGCCACTGGCCGCGGGTCCCCCCCGCTGACGACCAACGCCTCACCGTGGGCGCGCGACCCGCACGCGTCGACCGCGGCGACCAGGGCCGACGCCGCGTCGTCGACGTACGTCGTGTCGATGAGCGCCGCGCCATGCCCCAGCAGGGGCAGACGTCCCGACCGCGCCCGGGACACGAGCCGTGCGACCAGCTGGGTGTCCCCGGGCCCCCACACGAGATGGGGCCGCACGGCAAGCACCGCCAGGTCAGCGGAATCCGCCGAGAGGGCGAGGAGCTCCGACTCGGCCTTCGTCCGCGAGTAGTGGCCGCGCGCGGTCGCAGGATCCGCCGGCTCCGCACCGGACCCGGACAAGGACCGTCCGGCATGGGCCACCGACGGGGACGACACCTGGACGAAGCGAGCCACTCCGGCGCTCCGAGCCGCCGCGACGAGGGTGGCGGTTCCCTGCACGTTGGCGCGCGCATACTCCTCGACGGGACCGACGACGTCCACCTTGGCCGCGAGGTGCAGGACGGCGTCCTGACCGCGGACGGCGAGCCGGACCGCGTCGGGATCCGCCACGTCCCCCAGCACCTCGCGGCAAGCCAGGCCGGCGGTGCGGCGCTGCATGACGGTGACGTCGTCCCCGCGCGCGACGAGCTGCTCGGCTGCGGTCCTGCCCAGCAGCCCCGACGCGCCTGTGACCAGGACCCTCACCGACCACGCCCCGCGAGGGCGAGGGACGCTTGGCGCGCGACCTCGATCCGGTCGATCTTGGACGCGTGGCGGATGTCGAGGGGGAGCCGATCGGTGCCGAGCACGGCCGAGACCGTGGTCCCAGCGACGCGGCGGACGTCCTCGGCGAGCTCGAAGTCGGCGACCCGGAGGCGCATCGTGCTGCGGCGGCCGCGACGTCTGCGAGTGGCGTCAGCGGCTACGACCACGGCGACCACGACCTGCGCCCCGGGGGGTCCGACACCGACCACCGCGGCGGAGCCCACATTGTCGAGGGACTCGATGCGCTGCTCGATGGCGACCGGCGTCACGGGACCGTCGCTGTGGCTGATCACGTGCACCGCACGACCCTCGACCCACAGCCGTCCCAGCTCGTCGAGGTGACCGACGTCACCGGTGGCGTGCCAGCCTGGATGACGGCTCGAGGACCGCTCGGTCGCCCACAGGGCGTCGTACCGGTCCTTGACGTGCGCGGCGCGGACGCAGATCTCTCCCGTCACCCCGGCGTCCTCGGTCAACCCGCCACCCTCGCCCTCGAACGGCTCGACGGCGACCTCGACCCCAGGAAGCGGTCGGCCGACGCACACTCCCTCGCCGGGTCCCGCTTCCCGGATCTGCTGGTGCGAGACGTCGGTGACCGGCAGCACCTCGGTCATGCCGTACGGCGTGTGGAGGGCGGCGTTCGGGAGCACCTCCGCCACGGCCGCGAGCAACGAGGCAGGCACGGGCGCT
>CADCUM010000099.1 GCA_902805885.1 uncultured Nocardioides sp.
TTCGCGTGCTCGCCCATGAGGTAGATGGCGGGGTACTTCATCGTGACCTTGGACCCGATGTTGCCGTCGACCCACTCCATCGTCGCGCCGGCCTCGCACGTGGCGCGCTTGGTGACGAGGTTGTAGACGTTGTTCGACCAGTTCTGGATGGTCGTGTAGCGGCACCGGCCGCCCTTCTTCACGATGATCTCGACGACCGCGGAGTGGAGCGAGTCCGAGGAGTAGATCGGCGCGGTGCAGCCCTCCACGTAGTGCACGTAGGCGTCCTCGTCGACGATGATCAGCGTCCGCTCGAACTGGCCCATGTTCTCGGTGTTGATGCGGAAGTAGGCCTGCAGCGGGATGTCGACGTGCACGCCCTTGGGGACGTAGATGAACGAGCCGCCGGACCACACCGACGTGTTGAGCGCGGCGAACTTGTTGTCGCCGACCGGGATGACGGTGCCGAAGTACTCCCGGAAGAGCTCCTCGTGCTCGCGCAGCGCGGTGTCGGTGTCGACGAAGACGACACCCTTCTCCTCGAGGTCCTCACGGATCGAGTGGTAGACGACCTCCGACTCGTACTGCGCCGCGACACCGGACACGAGCCGCTGCTTCTCGGCCTCGGGGATGCCGAGCTTGTCGTAGGTGTTCTTGATGTCCTCGGGGAGCTCGTCCCACGAGGTGGCCTGCTTCTCGCTGGACCGGACGAAGTACTTGATGTTGTCGAAGTCGATGCCGCCGAGGTCCGAGCCCCAGGTGGGCATGGGCTTGCGGTGGAAGAGCTTGAGCCCCTTGAGGCGCAGGTCGAGCATCCACTGGGGCTCCGACTTGAGCGTGGAGATGTTGCGGACGACGTCCTCGTTGAGCCCGCGCTGGGCGTTGGCGCCGACGTCGTTCTTGTCGGACCAGCCGAACTCGTAGCGGCCGATGCCCTGGAGCTCGGGGTTGAGCTCCTCGATGCTGAGGTTCTGGGCAGTCATGCCTTCTCCTTGGGGTTGGGGACTGGCGGTGCGGTGGGTGCTGCGGTCTGGGTGGGGAGCTTCGAGGGGATGCAGGTGGTGCAGACGCCGTCGCCGTGGGCGATGGTCGCGAGCCGCTGGACGTGGGTGCCGAGGACCCGGCCGATGGCCTCGGTCTCCGCCTCGCACAGCTGCGGGAACTCGTGGGCGACGTGGGCGACCGGGCAGTGCTGCTGGCACAGCTGCTCGCCGACCTTCTCGCCGGCCAGCGGGAGCTGCCGCACGCCCGCGGCGTACCCCTGAGCGGTGAAGACCCGGGCGAGCGCCTGGGCCGGGCTGAGGTCGGGGTCCTCGGCGACGACCTGCCCGTAGTCACGCTCGATGAACGCGACCCGGCGGCGGGCGAACTCCGTGACGGCGGCGTCGCCGGCGGTCTCGGCCAGGAACCGCAGCGCCTCGGTGGCGAGGTGGTCGTACTGCTGGTCGAACGAGTCGCGCCCGGTCTCGGTCAGTGCGAAGACCTTCGCCGGCCGGCCCCGTCCGCGTGCGCCGTAGACCTTGGGCTCGCGCGCCTCGACGTGCCCCTCGAGGAGGAGGTGGTCGAGGTGGCGGCGCACGGCGGCCGGCGTGAGCTCGAGCCGCTCGGCGAGACCGGCGGCCGTGGAGGGGCCGTTCTCGAGGATCGACCGTACGACGCGCTCACGCGTGGGCGCGTCGCCCTCGCGGAGTGCAGTCGGTGTCCTCACGAATTCCACAACACCAGTGTGTCCTTAATGCTTCCGCGCGTTCAAGCAAGGGTCCCCTTAGTGATCGCAGGCACAGCCGCACCGACCGGGGACGAGGGCCTGGCACTCCGTAGGATCACAGGGTGCCCGAGCCCGTTGTCGACGCTGCCGTCGACGTCCGCGGACTCGTCATGAGGTACGGCGAGAAGGTCGCGGTCGACGGCCTGAGCCTGACCGTGGCGCGCGGGTCGGTGACCGCCGTCCTGGGGCCCAACGGCGCCGGCAAGACGACGACCCTGGAGACCTGCGAGGGCTACCGCCGCCCCCACGCGGGCGAGGTCCGCGTGCTCGGGCTCGACCCGCAGCGCGACCGTGCAGCGCTCCTGCCGCGCATCGGCGTGATGCTCCAGTCCGGAGGCGCCTGGTCGGGCGTGCGGGCGACCGAGATGCTCGACCACGTCGCCCGGATGCACGCCCACCCCCTGGACACCGGGATGCTGGTGGAGCGGCTGGGGCTGGGCGACTGCGGCCGCACGCCGTACCGGCGCCTCTCCGGCGGTCAGCAGCAGCGGCTCGGGCTCGCGATGGCCCTCGTCGGCCGACCCGAGCTCGTCTTCGTCGACGAGCCGACCGCAGGCATGGACCCGCAGGCGCGTCGTACGACGTGGGAGCTGCTCGAGGAGGTGCGCGCCGACGGCGTCACCGTGGTGCTGACCACCCACCACATGGACGAGGCGGAGCGGCTGGCCGACGCGATCCACATCATCGACCGCGGACGGCTCATCGCCTCGGGGACCCCCGCCGAGCTCACCCGCGGCGGCCGGGCGGCGACCATCCGCCTGGTGGTGACCCGCCCGTTCCCCGACGGCGCTCCGGAGTCCCTGCAGCAGGCGCTGGGACCGGGCACCGAGGTGCGGGCCCTCGACGCGGTCAGCATGGTCATCCACGGTCCCGCCGACTCGATGACCCTCGGCCGGGTGTCGCGCTGGTGCGAGGAGCACGACGTGCTGCCCGAGAGCCTCACGCTCGGTCAGCGCAACCTCGAGGACGTCTTCCTCGAGCTCACCGGACGGGCGCTGTCGCGATGACCTCCAGCACGAGCACCGGCACCTTCTCCCCCCGGCCGGGCGGTGCGCCGCTCGGGCGCCAGGTCGCCGCCCAGGCACGGATGGAGGCGCGGCTGATGCTGCGCAACGGCGAGCAGCTCCTGCTCGCACTCGTCATCCCGGTCATCGTGCTGGTCGGCGGCGTCGTCGCGGCCGGCCGTCTCCGGCTCGACCTGGGCGCCGACCGCGCCGTCGACGTCCTCGCTCCCGGTGTCCTCGCGCTCGCGGTGATGTCCACGGCCTTCACCTCCATCGCCATCGCCACCGGCTTCGAGCGCCGCTACGGCGTCATCAAGCGGCTCGGCTCCTCCCCGCTCCCCCGCCACGGCCTGCTGCTCGGCAAGGTGCTGGCCCTGCTCAACGTGGTCGCGCTGCAGCTGGCGGTGCTGGTGGTCGTGGCCCTGCTCCTGGGCTGGCGCCCGTCCACCGAGGACCCGGTGGCGTCGGTCGCCGCGACCGTGCTGGCGGTCGCCGCCGGCACCTGGGCGTTCGCCTCCCTCGGCCTCTTCGTGGCCGGGGTGCTGCGTGCGGAGGCGACCCTCGCGCTGGCCAACCTCGTCTACCTCCTGCTCATGGCCGGGGGCGGCGTCGTGCTGCCGCCCTCGACGTACGGCGCTGCCGGCCGCCTCGTCGAGTGGCTGCCGTCGGGGGCGCTCGGCGACGCGATGCGTGCGGCGTCCCTCGAGGCCGCCGTCGACGGTCGTGCGCTGCTGGTGCTCCTCGGCTGGGGCGTCGTCGGAACAGTGCTCACCGCGAGGACGTTCTCGTGGGAGTGACCGACCGGCTCGTCCCCCTCGCCCGCTGGCTGTGGCCGCTGGCCGTCGCCAACCTGCTGGCGAACATCGGCATCGTGGTGACCGGCGCGGCGGTCCGCCTCACCGGCTCCGGCCTGGGCTGCCCGACCTGGCCGCGCTGCACCGAGGAGTCGTACGTCGCCCACGGCGAGCTCGGGATCAACGGCGCCATCGAGTTCGGCAACCGGCTCCTCACCTTCGTGCTGGTCGCCGTCGCGCTCCTGTGCTTCCTCGCGGCACTCGGCTCGCGGCACCGCCGCGCGATCCGGCTGTCCCTGGTGATCGGCCTCGGCATCCCGCTGCAGGCGGTCATCGGGGGTGTCACGGTGCTCACCGACCTGAACCCGTGGGTCGTGGCGGGCCACTTCCTCGCCTCGATGTTCATCATCATGGTGTGCGTCGCGCTGCTCGACGAGCTCCGCAGCCCCGAGCGCGGTCTCGCCCCCGGGCGGCACCGGGTCCTGGCCTTCGCCACCCTCGCCGTCGGGTGGGTGGTCCTCTACCTCGGCACCGTCGTGACGGGCGCCGGACCCCACGCCGGGGACGCCGAGGCCCGTCGCAACGGGCTCGACCCGGCGGTGGTGTCGCAGGCGCACGCCACGTCCGTCTACGCCCTGGTCGCGCTCACCGTCGCCCTGCTCGTCGTCGCCGTCCGCTCGCGCGAGCGCTGGCTGACCCGCGTCACCGGGCTCGTCCTGGCCATCGAGCTGGCACAGGGGGTGCTCGGGTGGGTGCAGTACTGGCTGGGCCTGCCCGTGGGCCTGGTCGCGCTGCACATGCTGGGCGCGGCGCTCCTCGCCGCGGGTCTCGCGAGGATCGCGCTCGCCGTCCTCCCGCACCGCGCGGCGTACGAGGCGCAGCCCGAGCTCGGTCTCCAGGAGGCTGCGGCCACCCGCCTGGGCGGTGAGTGAGGCAGGTTCCTCGCCCCCGAGAACCTGCGCTGCTCACCGCCGGCGGCGCTGGTGCCGCACCAGCGGTGAGTGAGGCAGGTTCCCCGCCCCCGAGAACTTGCGCTGCTCACCGCTGCCGCACGCACGGGCAGGCGAACCGACCCTCGACTGCCTCAGCGCAGCAGCGGGTCGAGGGCGACGGCGACGAAGAGCAGGGAGAGGTAGAGGTTCGAGGCGTGGAAGAGGCGCATCGGGTTGATCTCGGTGAGCGAGTCGGAGCGCTTGGCCCGCGCCCACAGCCGGTGGGCCTCGACGAGGAACACCCCGCCGAGGACGGCGGCGGCGGCGGGGTAGACGAGGCTGGTGTCGGCCACCGGCCAGAGCAGCAGGGACGTCGCCACCATCACCCAGCTGTAGAGCACGATCTGGCGGCCGACCTCGGCCGCGGGCTTGACCACGGGCAGCATCGGCACGTCGACGTTGCGATAGTCCTCGCGGTAGCGCAGGGCCAGCGCCCACGTGTGGGGCGGCGTCCAGAAGAAGACGACCAGGAAGAGCACGACGGGCGTCCACGCCAGCTCGCCGGTCACCGCCGTCCAGCCGATCAGCGCGGGGAAGCAGCCCGCCAGCCCGCCCCAGACGATGTTCTGGGTCGTGCGGCGCTTCAGGAGCATCGTGTAGACGAAGACGTAGAACGCGTTCGCGCCGAGCGAGAGCCCCGCCGAGAGCGGGTTGACCCAGCGCCACAGCACGTACGTCGAGACGATCGCCAGCACGGTCGCGAAGACCAGCGCGGAGGTCGGGGACACGATGTGCCGCGGCAGGGCCCGGCGGCGGGTGCGGCGCATCTGCTCGTCGATGTCGCGGTCGTAGACGCAGTTGTACGTCGACGCCGACCCCGCCGACAGCGCACCACCCACGACCGTCGCCGCGACCAGTCCGAGGGACGGGATGCCGCGCTCGGCGAAGAACATCACCGGGACGGTCGTCAGGAGCAGCAGCTCGATCACGCGCGGCTTGGTGAGCCCGACGTACGCCGCGACGACGTCGCGCCAGCTCTTCGAGCCCGGCGGCGGGACCTCGCTGCCGCTGGTGGTCGGCCCTGCAGACGCAGCTGCGGGCTGGCCTGCGTGGGACACGGTGGAAACCTTCGGCGACGTAGGACGGATGGGACCGGGGACTCGGGGTAACCACAAGGAGCGAGCATCGCGAGATGCGGTCGTCTCAGCCGGCCTCGGGTCACGCCGAGTCTACGCGGGGGCGGCGATAGGGTCGTAGTCGAGCCGCCTGTCATCCCTGTGATCGCTCACACCCCGCCCCACCGAGAGGAACCCGCGTGACCGCCGAGAAGTCCGCCCTGCCCGCCACCCTCGACTGGGACGACGTCGACCAGCGCGGCGTCGACACCTCCCGCGTCCTGGCGATGGACGCCGTGCAGAAGGTCGGCAACGGCCACCCCGGCACCGCGATGGCCCTCGCGCCCGCGGCGTACCTGCTCTTCCAGAAGGTCATGCGCCACAACCCCGCCGACCCCAACTGGCCGGCCCGCGACCGCTTCGTGCTCTCCGCCGGGCACAGCTCGATCACCCTCTACACCCAGCTCTTCCTCGGCGGCTGGGGTCTCGAGCTCGACGACCTCCGCTCGCTGCGGACCTGGGGCAGCAAGACGCCCGGGCACCCCGAGCAGGGCCACACCGCCGGCGTCGAGACGACCACCGGCCCTCTCGGCCAGGGCGTCGGCAACGCCGTGGGCATGGCCATGGGCGCTCGCCGCGAGCGTGGGCTGCTCGACCCCGGTGCCGCCGACGGTGCCTCGCCCTTCGACCACCACATCTACTGCATCTGCAGCGACGGCGACCTCCAGGAGGGCGTCAGCGCCGAGGCCTCCTCGATCGCCGGAACCCAGCGCCTCGGCAACCTGACGGTGATCTACGACGCCAACCGCATCTCGATCGAGGGCGACACCGACGTCGCGTTCACCGAGGACGTCGGCGCCCGCTACGAGGCCTACGGCTGGCACGTCCAGACCGTCGACTGGACCCACGACGGCACGGGCTACACCGAGGACCTCCCCCAGCTCTACGACGCCGTGCGCGAGGCCCGCGCGGTGACCGACCAGCCCAGCCTGATCGTGCTGCGGACCGTCATCGCCTGGCCGGCTCCGAACGCCCAGGGCACCGGCAAGTCCCACGGCTCCGCCCTCGGTGCCGAGGAGGTCGCAGCCACCAAGGAGATCCTCGGCTTCGACCCCGAGAAGCACTTCGAGGTGCCCGAGGACGTCATCGAGCGCACCCGCTCACTCGTGCAGCGCGGCAAGGAGGCGCAGGCCGCGTGGGAGCAGGAGCTCTCCGCGTGGCGCGACAGCGCCTCGCCCGAGGTGCTGGCCACGTGGGAGCGCATGCAGACCCGGGCGCTGCCCGACGGCCTCGCCGACGCACTGCCGACCTTCGAGGCCGACCCCAAGGGCGTCGCGACGCGCAAGGCGTCGGGCCAGGTCATCAACGCCGTCGCCGCGCTCATGCCCGAGCTGTGGGGCGGGTCGGCCGACCTCGCCGAGTCCAACAACACCACCATCGAGGACGCCCCGTCGTTCATCCCCAAGGACCGCTCGACCGACCAGTGGGACGGCGACCCCGAGGCGGGCCGGGTGCTCCACTTCGGCATCCGTGAGCACGGCATGGGCGCGATCCTCAACGGCATCGCGCTGCACGGCGGCACGCGCGTCTTCGGCGGGACCTTCCTGACGTTCTCCGACTACATGCGCGGCTCGGTCCGTCTCGCCGCGCTGATGGGCGTCCCGGTCACCTACGTGTGGACCCACGACTCCATCGGGCTGGGCGAGGACGGGCCGACCCACCAGCCGATCGAGCACCTCGCGGCCCTGCGTGCCATCCCCGGCCTGGACGTCGTACGCCCGGCCGACGCCAACGAGACCGCAGCCGCCTGGCACGCGATCCTCCGCAACACCGACCGACCGGCCGGCATCGCGCTGACCCGGCAGAACGTCCCGGTGTTCCCACGCGGCACCGACGCCGAGACCGGACAGCACTGGGCGGACACGTCCGACGTGCACCGGGGCGGCTACGTCCTGCTCGACGTCGAGGAGGGACTGCCCGACGTCGTGCTGATCGGCACCGGCTCGGAGGTGCAGATCGCCGTGGCCGCCCGCGAGCTGCTCGCCGCGGACGGCATCCGGGCCCGGGTCGTGTCGATGCCGTGCCGCGAGTGGTTCGACGAGCAGGACCAGGGCTATCGCGACATGGTCATCCCGCCCACCGTCAAGGCGCGCGTCTCGGTCGAGGCCGGCATCGCGCTCGGCTGGCGAGAGCTGGTCGGCGACCACGGCCGCATCGTCTCGATCGACACCTGGGGCGCGTCCGCCGACTACGCCCGGATCTACCAGGAGTACGGCATGACCGGCGAGGCCGTCGCCGACGCCGCCCGGGACAGCGTCCGGGTGCTGGCCGACTGACGTCCGTCGCGCCGGGCCCCCAGACACCCACCACCAGGAGGAACCATGAGTGACCGCATGAAGGCCCTTGCCGACGCAGGCGTCTCGATCTGGCTCGACGACCTGTCGCGCGAGCGCATCGAGACGGGCAACCTCGCCGAGCTGATGGAGACGCGCTCGGTCGTCGGCGTCACCACCAATCCCTCGATCTTCGCCTCCGCGCTCTCCGACGGCGAGCGGTACGACGCCCAGGTCCGCGAGCTGGTCGCCGAGGGCGCCGACGTCGACCGCACCGTCTTCGCGCTGACCACCACCGACGTCCGGGAGGCCTGCGACATCCTCAAGCCGGCCTACGACGCCAGCGACGGCGTGGACGGGCGGGTCTCGATCGAGGTCGCGCCCACCCTGGCCTTCGACACCGAGGCGACCGCCGAGTCCGCCCGTGAGCTGTGGAAGGAGGTCGGCCGCGACAACCTGCTCATCAAGATCCCTGCGACCACCGAGGGCGCCCCGGCGATCACCACCGTCCTCGGCGAGGGGATGAGCGTCAACGTCACGCTGATCTTCGGCCTGCAGCGCTACCACGGGGTCATGGAGGCCTACCTCACCGGCCTCGAGAAGGCCAAGGAGGCCGGCCACGACCTCTCCGGCATCCACTCCGTGGCGTCGTTCTTCGTCTCGAGGGTCGACTCCGAGATCGACAAGCGCCTGGAGGCGATCGGCAGCGACGAGGCCCTCGCGCTGCGCGGCAAGGCCGGTGTCGCCAACGCCGTGCTGGCCCACCGCGACTTCGAGGAGTTCTTCAGCGGCGAGCGCTGGGAGTCGCTCGAGGCCGCCGGCGCCCACAAGCAGCGCCCGCTGTGGGCCTCGACGGGCGTCAAGAACCCCGACTACCGCGACACGATGTACGTCACCGACCTCGTCGTGCCGGGCACGGTCAACACCATGCCCGAGAAGACGCTCGAGGCGTTCGCCGACCACGGCGAGGTCGAGGGCGACCGCGTGACGACGTCGTACGACGACGCCCAGTCGGTGATGGACCAGCTCGCTGCCGTCGGCATCGACTACGACGACGTCATCGCCGCGCTCGAGAAGGAGGGCGTGGACAAGTTCGAGGCGTCCTGGACCGAGCTCCTCGAGACGGTCAAGGGTCAGCTCGAGAACGCCGGCGAGGGAGCCTCCGCGTGACGGGCGCGCCCGTCGACTCCGTCACCACCGACGCCTGGGGGGAGCTCACCGAGCTCGCCGCGACGTCCTCCCCCGACCTCCGTGCCTGGTTCGCCGACGACCCCGGCCGCGTCGAGCGGCTGACCCTCGACGCCGCCGACCTGCGGGTCGACCTGTCCAAGAACCTCGTCGACGAGACCGTCCTGGCGGCGCTGCTGGCGCTGGCCGACCAGGCGGGGGTCGCCGCCAGGCGGGACGCGATGCTCGCCGGCGAGCACGTCAACGCGACCGAGGACCGTGCGGTGCTGCACACCGCGCTGCGGCTGCCGGCCGACGCGCAGCTCGAGGTCGACGGGCAGGACGTCGTCGCGGACGTCCACGAGGTCCTGGAGCGGGTGTACGACTTCGCCCGGTCCGTGCGCTCCGGCGAGTGGACCGGCGTCACCGGCCGCCGGATCGCCACCGTGGTCAACATCGGGATCGGCGGGTCCGACCTCGGTCCGGTGATGGCCTACGAGGCGCTGGCGCCCTACCGCCAGGACGGGCTGGAGTGCCGGTTCATCAGCAACATCGACCCGACCGACGCCGCCATGACGCTCGAGGGCCTCGACCCGGAGACGACGCTGTTCATCGTCTCGAGCAAGACGTTCGGCACGCTCGAGACGCTGACCAACGCCCGGCTGTGCCGGACCTGGCTGCTCGACGGCCTGGGCGCGGACGTCGACGAGGCGGACGCCGTACGCCGGCACTTCGTCGCGGTCTCCACGGCTCTGGACAAGGTGGCGGACTTCGGGATCGACCCGGCCAACGCGTTCGGCTTCTGGGACTGGGTGGGCGGGCGCTACTCGATGGACTCCGCGATCGGGACCTCGCTCGCCGTGGCGATCGGACCCGAGCGCTTCGCCGAGCTGCTCGCCGGGATGCACGCGATGGACGAGCACTTCCGGAGCGCCCCGGCTGAGCGCAACGTCCCGCTGCTGATGGGCCTGCTGAACATCTGGTACGTCAACTTCCTCGGCGCCGAGACCCACGCCGTGCTGCCGTACGCCCAGCTGCTGCACCGCTTCCCGGCCTACCTCCAGCAGCTGACCATGGAGTCCAACGGCAAGGGCGTGCGCTGGGACGGGACCCCGGTCAGCACCGACACCGGCGAGGTGTTCTGGGGCGAGCCCGGCACGAACGGGCAGCACGCCTTCTACCAGCTCATCCACCAGGGCACCCGGCTGGTGCCGGCCGACTTCATCGCCTTCGCCAACCCTGCCTTCCCCCTGCGTGACGGCGACACGGACGTCCACGAGCTCTTCCTCGCCAACTTCTTCGCCCAGACCAAGGCGCTGGCCTTCGGCAGGACCGCCGACGAGGTGCGCGCCGAGGGGGTGGACGAGGAGCTCGTGAGCGCCCGGACGTTCCTCGGCAACCGGCCGACGACCTCGGTCATGGCGCCGGCCCTCACCCCGTCGGTGCTCGGGCAGCTCGTCGCCCTCTACGAGCACATCACCTTCGTGCAGGGCGTCGTGTGGGGCATCGACAGCTTCGACCAGTGGGGCGTCGAGCTGGGCAAGCAGCTGGCCCAGCAGGTGGGACCGGCCGTGTCCGGCGACGACGAGGCGCTGGCCGAGCAGGACGCGTCCACCCGGTCCCTCATCGCCTACTACCGAGAGCAGCGCCGCTGATGGTCTCCTCCCGCCCCAACCCGCTGCGCGACCCGCAGGACCGCAGGCTGCCGCGCATCGCCGGCCCGTCGAGCCTGGTCCTCTTCGGCGTCACCGGCGACCTGTCCCGCAAGAAGGTCATGCCGGCGATCTACGACCTGGCCAACCGCGGCCTCCTGCCGCCGGGGTTCTCGCTCGTCGGCTACGCCCGCCGCGACTGGGCGGACCAGGACTTCGCCCAGATCGTCTACGACGCGGTCAAGGCCCACGCCCGTACGCCGTTCCGCGAGGAGGTCTGGCGCCAGCTGTCCGAGGGGTTCCGCTTCGTGCAGGGCGACTTCGACGACGACGGGGCCTTCGACACGCTGCGCCGGACGATCGAGGAGCTCGAGCAGGCGCGCGGCACCGGCGGCAACACGGCGTTCTACCTCGCGATCCCGCCCGCCTTCTTCGGGACGGTCGTGGGGCAGCTGCAGGAGCACGGCCTGGCCGAGCAGGGCGGCCGTGACGACGGCGGCGCGCCGTGGCGCCGCGTGGTGGTCGAGAAGCCTTTCGGCCACGACCTCGAGTCGGCGCGCGAGCTCAACGCCGTCCTCGACGGTGTCTTCCCGCCGGAGTCGGTCTTCCGCATCGACCACTACCTCGGCAAGGAGACCGTCCAGAACATCCTCGCGATGCGCTTCGCGAACAACCTGTTCGAGCCGATCTGGAACGCCAACTACGTCGACCACGTGCAGATCACGATGGCCGAGGACATCGGGATCGGCGGACGGGCAGGCTACTACGACGGGATCGGCGCCGCGCGGGACGTCATCCAGAACCACCTGCTGCAGCTGATGGCACTCGTGGCGATGGAGGAGCCGATCGACTTCTCCGCCCGCAGCCTGCACGCCGAGAAGCAGAAGGTGCTGGAGTCGGTCCTGCCGCCCCGGCGCTTCGACCTCGCCACCGCCCGCGGGCAGTACGCCGCCGGCTGGGCCGGCGGCAAGGAGGTCCCGGGGTACCTCGACGAGTCCGACATCCCCGACGACTCGAGGACCGAGACGTATGCCGCGGTGCGGCTGGGGATCGACAACCGGCGCTGGTCCGGGGTCCCGTTCTACCTCCGCACCGGCAAGCGGCTCGGCCGGCGGGTGACGGAGGTCGCGGTGGTCTTCAAGAAGGCGCCGCACCTGCCCTTCACCGCTTCCGCGACCGAGGAGCTGGGGAACAACGCGCTGGTGATCCGGGTCCAGCCCGACGAAGGGGTCACGATGCGCTTCGGCTCCAAGGTGCCCGGGACCCAGATGGAGATCCGCGACGTCAGCATGGACTTCGCCTACGGCGGGACCTTCACCGAGGCGTCGCCGGAGGCGTACGAGAGGCTGATCCTCGACGTGCTCCTCGGTGAGCCGCCGCTGTTCCCCCAGCACGAGGAGGTCGAGCAGTCCTGGCGGATCCTCGACCCGGTGATCGACCACTGGTCCGGCCGCGGCAAGCCGGAGCCGTACGCCGCGGGCACGTGGGGACCGGCATCGGCCGACGCCATGCTCGCCCGCGAGGGACGCACCTGGAGGCGGCCGTGACCGCAAGCGGAACCATCGTCCTGGAGGAGACCGACGCGGCGGGCATCGCTTCGGCCCTGCTCGACGCGCGGCGCGACGCGGGCAGCCCCGCGATGGGCATGGTGATGACGCTGGTCATCGTCGTGCCGGACGAGGATGCGGAGGAGGCTCTTGCCGCGGCCCGGGAGGCCGCGCGTGAGCACCCGTCACGGCTGCTCGCGGTGGTGATCGGCTCGGGGCGAGGCGCCTCGGCGATCCGCGCGGAGATCCGCACCGGAGCCGGCGCCGTGGGCGAGATGGCGCTGATCCGGCTGAGCGGCGAGGTCACCCGACACCCCGAGTCGGTGGTGCTGCCGCTGCTCCTCCCCGACTCCCCCGTCGTCGTCTGGTGGCCGACCGACGCCCCCGACGACCCCGCCGGGGACCCGCTGGGCGCGCTGGCCAGTCGACGGATCACCGACGCAGCGCAGGCCCGCAGCCGGCGTACCCAGGCGCTGCTCGTGCAGTGCGCGTCGTACGCCGAGGGCAACACCGACCTGGCCTGGACGCGGCTCACGCCGTGGCGGGCGCTGCTGGCCGCGGCGATGGACCAGGTCGACGTCCGGGTCAGCGGCATCAGCATCTCCGCCGAGCGGGTGAGCCCCAGCGCCGACCTCCTCGGCGCCGGGCTCGCCGACCGGCTGCGTGCGCCCCTGGAGCGGCACCGGTCGCAGGGCCCGGGGATCACCGACGTCACGCTGACGACGCGACGTGGCGACATCAGCGTCACGCGACCCGACGGCAGGCTCGCGACGCTGAGCGTCCCCGGGGCCCCGGACCGGCCGGTGGCGCTGCGGCGTCGGGACATCCCCGAGCTGCTGGCCGAGGAGCTGCGACGGCTGGACCCGGACGACATCTACGCCGCGACGGTCAAGCGGCTCACCCGCATGAACGCCGAGGAGGGCTCGGCCGCCGACGCCGGGAAGCCCGCCAAGAAGCCTGACAAGAAGCCCGCCAGCAAGCCTGCCGGCAAGCCTGGCGACACGGCGGCGCGGCGACGGTCGGCGGGCGAGCAGTCGGGCGGGAACACCGAGGGGCCGTCGTGACGGTCCTGCGCCACGGCACCGCCGACGAGGTGGCGGCAGCAGTCGCCGACGCGCTCGTCGCGGCGTTGGCCGCCGGGCAGACGGCCGGTCGGGAGCCGTCGGTCGTGCTCACCGGCGGCACGATCGCCCGGAAGGTCCACACCGCGGTCGCGGAGCATCCCGACCGCCATCGCGTCGACTGGTCGGCGACGCACCTGTGGTGGGGCGACGAGAGGTACGTCGCGGTCGACGACGAGGAGCGCAACGAGGGGCAGGCACGTGCCGACCTCGTCGACCGGCTCCCGTTCGACCCGGGGAAGGTGCACGCCGTGCCGGCGGACGACGGCTCCTCCTCGGTCGAGGAGGCTGCAGCGGCGTACGCGGCGGAGCTCGCGGGAGTGCTGGCGGACGGTGACGAGCCGTGGTTCGACGTCCTCATGCTGGGGATCGGACCCGACGGCCACTGCGCGTCGCTGTTCCCCGGCCGTCCCGAGGTGGGCGCCCCGGGCATCACGGTCGCGGTGCGGGACTCCCCCAAGCCGCCGCCGCTGCGCGTCTCGCTGACGATGGACACGCTGCGGCGAGCGCGGGAGGTCTGGTTCGTCGCTGCCGGCGAGGGCAAGGCGGACGCGGTCGCGCGCTCGGTCGCCGGTGGGGACCTCCTCGAGACACCGTCCGCGGGCCCGCGCGGGACGGCCGCCACGCACTGGTACGTCGACGAGGCCGCCGCGTCCGGTCTCTGAGGTCGCGGTACTCAGTCGCGACCAGGTACTCGTGCTCTGTGCTCGTGGCCGATGCCCGGCGAGGATGGCCCCATGGACCTGCAATCGACAGCACCGCCCAGGTCGACGGCGACGCGCCGGTGGGCGTCGTGGGGCTTCATCGCCGGTGTGGCGATCACCTGGCCCGCCGCCGCGCTCGCTCTTCTCTCGCCCACCGGAGAGGCCCTGCAGCCCTACCTGACCCCAGGACCCTGGCTGTTGCGGCCGGTGGCCGACACGATGGCGAGCTGGCCGGGGCTGATCAACGTGCTCGTCGCGTCGGTGTCCAACGGGCTCGTCTACGGGACGCTCGCCGGTGTCGTGGGCGCCGGTGTCGTGGGCGTCGGTGGCCGGACGCTGGGGGCCGGGCGCTGAGGGACCGGTGACGCGCCTGCACAGACAGTGCGGGGGTGGTTCCTCAGACCTCGTGGGCCCGCTGCGGCATCTGGGTGCTGAGCTTCCCACCGCTCACGTCGATGAGGGTCCCGGTGATGTACTGCGCCGCGTCGCTCGCCAGGAAGCAGACCAGGTCCGCCACGTCCTCGGGCCGGCCCCACCGTCGCAGCGACAAGGTGTCCAGCAACCGGGCCTGGGCCGGCTCGGGCATGTCGGCGAACCCGTTCATGGCGGTGGGGATCATCCCTGGGGCGTAGGCGTTGACGGTCACCTCCCACGGTCCCAGCTCGCTCGCCAGCACGCGGGTCAGCTGGACGACCGCAGCCTTCGACGCCGCGTAGGCCGCGCTCCCCACGCTGGGGACGATCGCAGCGAACGACGCGGCGTTGATGATGCGTCCGCTGCGCTGCCGCTTCATCGTGGGGATCACCGCCTGGGACATGAGGAAGGTCCCGGTGACGTTGACCTCGAAGGCCTTCCGCCACTGCTCGGGGTCGAGATCGGCCACGAGTCCCTCGACGTTCACACCGGCGTTGTTGACCAGGACGTCGACCGCACCGAAGCGGGCCACGACCTGTCCCACGGCGCGCTGCACCGACTCGTGGTCGCTGACGTCGCAGGGCACCTGGTCGTGTCCGGCGGGGGCGCCGGCGTCGTCGAACCCGACGTCGAGAACCACGACACGACTGCCCTCGGCCCGGAAGCGCTCGGTGATAGCTCGGCCGATTCCGCGACCTCCGCCGGTCACCAGGACGACTTTTCCTGCGAGGTCCAGCAGCATGGGAACCCCTTCACCCGTGGGAGCAGACGCTGACGGGACACGACGAGAGGGAGAGCATGCACGAGCCGACCGCTGAAGACCAGTCCGAGCCCCGCCGACCGGTGGTCTGGGTGACGGGTGGGGGGAGCGGCATGGGCCGGGCGTCCGCGTTGACAGCGGCGTCGCGGGGCTGGCGGGTCGCGTTGAGCGGACGTCGGCCCGACCGCCTGCGTGCGGTGGCCCGTGAGGTCGAGGGGTCGGGCGGCGAGGCGCTCACCCTCCCCGGTGACGTCCGGCGCATCGAGGACGTCACCGAGTCGGCGGCGGCGATCGAGCGCAGGTGGGGCCGCCTCGACGGCCTGGTCCTGGCAGCGGGCGCGAACTCCCCACGACGTACCTGGGCAGACCAGGACCTGGCGGAGCTGGAGGACATCGTCGGGACCAACCTGGTCTCGGTCGCCCGCGTCGTCCAGCTCGCGCTCCCCCAGCTGAGGAGGAGCGCAGGGGTGGTCGTCGTGGTCTCGTCCTACGCGGGCTGGCGGTTCTCCCCCGGCGCCGGGGTGGCCTACAGCGCCAGCAAGACGGCGCTGGCCTCGTTGTGCCAGTCCCTGAACGCGCAGGAGGCCGCCTCCGGCGTGCGGGCGTGCCACCTCTGTCCAGGAGACGTCGACACCGACTTCCTGGCGCAGCGCCCCGAGGTCCCGGGCGTCGAGGCTCGCAGCGTGATGCTGACCGCGGACGACATCGCCCGTGCGGTCCAGTTCGTGCTGGACGCCCCGGCTCACGTCCGCGTCGACGAGCTGGTCATCAGCCCGGTGTCCCAGCACTGAGCCGTCTCGGCGGTCTCGACGAAGGCGGAGACGAGAGCACGACCGTCGTTGGTCCGTCGGCACACCCCGAGCGTCGCCGGTCCCAGTCCGCGGATGGGTCGGGTGACGATGCCGGTGCCGGGCAGGCGGGTCAGCATCATCGCCGGTGACGCTGCGACGGCGAGGCCGGCACGCACCGCCTCCCAGGCGTCCTCGAAGCCGCTGATCCTGGCGCCGACCTTCACCGGCCTGCCGACGCGGTACTCGGCCAGGGTCCAGTAGTCCCTGACCCGGGCGTCCATCTCGTCGATCCAGACGAACGGCTCGTCGGCCAGGTCAGCGGCGTTGACCTCCTCGAGGGCCGCGAGCGGGTGGTCGGCGCTGAGCACCGCCAGTCGTCGGTCGGTCAGCAGCGGGACCGACGACAGACCGTCCGGCACCGGCAGCCACGCCAAGGCCACGTCGGTCTCCCCACTCATGAGTCCAGCACTGGCATCGCCGAAGGTGACGTTGCGCATGCTGAGGTCGACGTGGGGATGCGCAGCGCGGAAGGACCGCACCACCGTCGTCACCAGCCCGAGACCGGACACGCCGCGCAGCCCGACAACGAGGCGCGGACCGACGTCCCGGGCCGGCGCCTGCCGCGTCTCCGCCATAGCCTGCCCGACCGACAGCAGAATCCCCGGCACGTGGCGGAGCAGCGTGCGGCCGGCTTCCGTGAGCGCCACCGACCTCGTGGTCCGCTCGAACAACGGCGTACCTGTGAGCCGCTCGAGGCTCTGGATCTGAGCACTCAGCCCCTGCTGGCTCAGGTGCAGCCGGGCAGCTGCCCGGGTGAAGTTCAGCTCCTGCGCGAGCACTTCGAAAGCCCGCAGCTGACGGAGCTCCACATCCACAACTCCGGATTGTAGGACCCCTGGGGATCCGGTGTTTCTGCGCCGGGCGCCATCGGGGGTCTCATCGGTGCGACGCAGCCGACATCACAGCCACAGGAGGCCACCATGGGCTCGACCACCGTCGACCTCACCGTCATGCACGCACTCCACGACGCGTTCCGCAGGGATCTCGAGCTCCTGACCCGGGCCGCCGCGGTCCTCGGCGAGGACCCCGACGCCCAGGAGCGTCTCGACCTCGGCTGGACCGTGCTCGCTGAGCAGCTCCACCATCACCACACGGTCGAGGACGAGCAGCTCTGGCCGCTGGTGCGCCGGAGCTGGGGACAGTCCCCGGACGCCCTCCAGGTGCTCGACGCGATGGAGGACGAGCACGAGCTCGTCGACCCTGCGCTCGCCGCCGTCGGCGAAGCCGTGGGTGGCGGAGGCTCGCCTGCTGAGTCGCTCGACCGGCTCAACACGGTGGTGCGCGACCACCTGGAGCACGAGGAGCGCGAGGCGATGCCCCTCATCGTCCGCGTCGTCACCCCTCAGGACTGGGACGAGTTCAGCGCCCGGCAAGCGCGCAGCCTCGGACTGAAGGGCGCGGCTCAGTTCTTCCCGTGGCTCCTGCTCGGGCAGGACGACATCCGCACCGAGCGCGTGCTGGGCGTCCTGCCCGCGCCGCTCCGCTGGGCCTACCGGCACCGTTGGGAGCCGCGGTGGACCGCTCGGAACAAGGTCCTGGTCGGGTGAGGCAGGTCGGGACGGCTGACGCCTGGGGCGCTGGTCCTGCCGCCGACCGCCCTACCTGTCCGGTGCCGTCGCGCCGGCCACCCGCTCGGGAGTCCCCGCCGCAGTGGCGAGCACCGGCGGGGCCGCCGTCGAGCAGTGGTACGGCGCGGGGCGGGCTGTCACGACGTGATGGGGCTTCGCGGGGACGGTGAGATAGGCGAGCACTCCCCCACCGACGAGGAGTCCGACGCAGGACCACATGAGGGTGGAGAACCCGGACACGACCTGGTCGGGGTCGGTCAGCCCCGCGCCGCCGAGACCGCCCACGAGGGGGACGGCCGCGACCGACAGGAGGCCTGCGGTCCGGGCAACGGCGTTGTTGACGCCGCTGGCCAGACCCACGACGTCCGCGGGGACCGCCGCGAGCACGGTGGCGGTCAACGGGGTCACCAGAAGGGTCAGTCCCGCGCCGAAGACGGTGACGGGGACGAGCACGTCGACCAGGTAGCCCGGTGTCTCGTCGATCCGGCTGAGCAGCATGACACCGATGGCGGCGACGAGAGGGCCGAGGGTCATCGGCGTACGGGCGCCGACCCGGTCCATGAGCACTCCGGACCGGCCGGAGAAGAGCAGCATCAGCACCGTCACCGGGAGCAGCGACAGCCCGGCCCGGATCGGTGAGAGTCCGGCGCCGACCTGGAGCACGATGCCGAGCGAGAAGAAGACCACCCCCAAGGCGGCGTACACGAGGAACGTCACGAGGTTGGTGGCGAGGAAGACGCGGGAGGCGAACAGCGTCACCGGTAGCAGCGGGTTCGGCGACCGGTGCTCCCACCACCCGAAGACCGCTCCCACGACGACGCTCACGACCAACGCGCCCGCAACCTGTGCACTCAGCCAGGGAGCGCTCGACCAGGCCGTCAGCGAGAACGTCAGGGCGGCGAGACTGACCGAGAGCAGGCCCGCGCCGGTCCAGTCGAGGTGACCGCTCGTCGCCGGCGGCCGCGACTCCGGCACATGACGCTGCGTGATGAGGATGACGCCGAGCGCGATCGGGAGGTTCACCAGGAACGCCCACCGCCAGTCGGCCACCTCGATGAGCCAGCCGCCCACGAAGGGGCCGATCGCTCCGGCCACCCCGGTCAGCCCCGACCACGCCCCGATGGCTCGGGACCGGTCCTGCGGGTCGAAGGTCGCCTGGAGCAGGGCCAGGCTCCCGGGGGTGAGCAGCGCGGCCGACACCCCCTGGACGCCGCGTGCAGCGATCAGCGTGCCCACGTCGGGCGCCACACCGCACGCGCCGGACGACACAGCGAAGCCGACCACCCCCACGAGGTAGACCCGCCGTCGGCCGAAACGATCACCCAACGCTCCGCCGAGCAGGACCAGCGCCGCGAGCGTCAGGGCGTATCCGTTGACCACCCACGTCAGGGCCTCCGACCCCGCTCCCAGGTCCTCCGCCAGCCGCGGCAGCGCGAGGTTGACCACCGTCGCGTCGATGAAGGTCAGCGCTGCGCCGAGCACGGTGGCGCTGAGGACCCAGCGAGCCGGAGCCGTCCCCCACCGGAGCTGTGGGGAGACGCCGGCGTCTGCCTGCGTCGACCGCACGGGTGTCACTCCTCTCGATCCGCAGGGTGCGGACCAGGCTCGTACCGTCCCACACTCGGCGGCGGTTGCGCTCGTCCGAGCGGAGGAGCGCCCGGTCGGTCAGCGATCGGGCCCGGCCGGTGGGTGGTCGCGCAACCACGCGGTCGCACGGCGGGCCGAGGCACGTGAGAGCCAGGCCTCCTGGACGACTCCCTCGATCTCAGCGCGGCTGAGCTCGCCGATGCGGGAGGCACGCAGCAGCACGGAGGGATGATCGTCGAAGTGAGGAGTGGTGAAGAACGGCGAGGTCGTGTCCTGCACGAGCGCCTGCTTGTCCGCCTCGGAGGCCACCCAGAACACGATGACGTCGGTGTACCGCTCGCCCCTCATAAGGCGGCGGCGGCCCCTGGGGGACCGCCGCCGTCGAGCGTGCGTCTCACTTGCGGACCCAGATGACCCTCACGTTCGGGCCGACCTCCAGGACGCGGCTGCCGCGCCGGTCCGTCACGGTGACACGCACCGTTCCGGGGTTGAGGCGGGTCTTGGTGACAGTGTCGTACACCGACACGTCGCGGTAGGCGAGGATCCGGTTGGAGCCGTCCGACTTCTGCACGACCATCCACTTGACGTCGGCCGGCGCGGTGACCTTCAACGGCACCGGGACCGGCTTGTACGACGCGACGGGGTCGACGAGGCGCGCCTGGAACGCCCGGACCGCGTCGAGCTCCGGCTTCGTGGTCCATGTCGACGGGTCGAGCGAGGGGGTCCGGACCAGCCCGAAGTGCGCCTCCTGCTCGGTCAGCGAGGCGTTCGGGTCGCCGAGCAGCTCGAACCGCGTCGACCTCGCGCCGCGCTCGAAGTAGGTGAGGATCGACCGCGGGCCGTAGGTCGCCGCCACGTCCTCGGGGGCCGGCTTGAAGCCGCTGGTGCCGTTCAGCGCGTTGCTGTACCCGGTCTCGGTGGC